>NZ_JBHLWY010000042.1:0-384664 GCF_042432615.1 Bhargavaea ullalensis | reverse complement strand
AAGAAGGAGGCGAAAAACGATTTGTTTTTCGCCTCCTTCTTCATTTTAGGGACTTATCGGACAGCCTCGTTTTTTCTTTGCCCGCTTCCTGACATCCACCAAAATAGGACGAAAGGACCACACACTTCTGCTCATTTCTTTGATAACATAGAATTAATAGAAAGTTTAAATAAGTCGGCTGCTGTTACATATATATCTTAGGAACGGACAATGGTCCGCAGCCGGTTTTGATTGAAAGGAGGGCAGGGGAAGGGAGAAATCGATACTAAGACAAGGGGGTTGTCAAATTGAATGCAATCTTGGTTGCAGTGATCGGCATGGTCGTCTTTGCACTTGGTTATCGTTATTATTCCAAATATGTGGCTGAACGGATTTTCAGACTGGACCCGAACTACGTGACGCCGTCTCACAAATACAAAGACGGCGTCGACTTCGTCCCGACAAACAAGTTTGTGCTGTGGGGTCACCACTTCACGTCGGTCGCCGGGGCGGCCCCGATCCTCGGACCGGCCATCGCCGTCTACTGGGGCTGGCTGCCTGCTTTTCTCTGGGTCGTGCTCGGTACCGTTTTTGCAGCGGGCGTGCATGATTTCGGAACTTTGGCGCTGTCCGTCCGCAACAAGGGACAGTCGGTCGGGACAATTGCGGACCGGCTCATCGGCCAACGGGCAAAAATCCTGTTCCTCTTCATCATTCTGATCCTGGTGCTCATGGTCAACGCCGTCTTCGCCTGGGTCATCTCCAACCTGTTCATCAAATATCCGGCGAGCGTGCTGCCCATCTTCATCCAGATCCCGCTTGCGGTCTGGATCGGATATGCGGTGTACAAACGCCAGAAAAAAATGCTCGTGCCATCGCTCATCGCGCTCGCCGTCATGTACGGCGCCGCTATACTGGCGAGCCAGTTCAGCTGGCTGCAGGTTGACCTTGTCGGCATGATGGGCGGAGAAACGGGGTCCGGCCTGTTCGGCATGGGAGCTGTGTCGACGGCATTCCTCATCTGGATCGTCATCCTGATGGTGTATGTGTACATCGCCTCGACGCTTCCGGTGTGGAAACTGCTCCAGCCGAGGGATTTCATCAACTCCCACCAGCTGGTCGTCGGGCTCGGCATCCTGTACCTCGGACTGATTTTCACGAACCCGACGATCACAGCACCGGCAACGAACGCCACGACGGACGTTTCCTGGTTCCCTCTGCTCTTCATCACGGTTGCCTGCGGAGCGATTTCCGGATTCCACGGACTCGTTTCCTCCGGTACTTCTGCGAAACAGCTTGACAAGGAAACGGACGCACGGTTCGTCGGTTATCTCGGAGCGGTCGGCGAAGGGGTGCTGGCGCTTATATCCATCTTGGCGGTCGTGACGCTCTTCCCAAGCGCCGCCGCATTCAAGACGGCGTACAGTTCCTTCGGCGCGGCAAACGCCGGAGGGCTCGGGAACTTCGTCGAAGGAGCCTCACTGCTGGCCGGAGGCATCGGACTGCCGGCAAGCATCGCCACGACGATCGTTTCCATCATCATCATTTCGTTTGCGGCTACGACACTTGACTCGTCGGTCCGCCTCATGCGCTACATTATCGCGGAGCTCGGCATGGAATATAAAATGCCGGTACTCGCAAAAGCGCATGTGGCCACTTCGGTTGCAGTGCTTTCAAGCGCGGCGCTCGTGCTCATACCGAAAGGACCGAACGGTTTTGGTTCCGGCGGATATCTGCTGTGGCCGCTTTTCGGAACGGCCAACCAGCTTCTTGCAGGGATCAGCCTCATGCTGATCGCAGTCTGGCTCAAGCGGCTTGGAAGGAACTATGTGGTCGCCATCGTCCCGATGATCTTCCTGCTCTTTATGACGCTCATTGCCATGTTCCAGCAGGTTTTCTTCCAGTGGGCCTGGTGGGGAACGGAGTCCAACATGCTGCTGTTCGTCTTCGGAGCCATTATCTTCGTGTTTGCGGTCTGGATCATCCTGACAGCGTTCAGCGTGCTCACGAAGGGCATCCAGCCGAAACTGCCGCTTGAGGACTGAGAAGTCGGGGCCGTTCTTCGGAAGGGCCCCTTCTCTTATTTAACAGGTGCTGCGAGGAGGGGAAACATGAACATTACAGAAAAGCTGAAGGCGCTGATCCGGTATTACGAAGAAGTGATCAGCCTGCCGCACCGTCGCGAAATCGCTGCGGAGCTGAGGGAAGAGGACGATCTGTTCCTGCTTCTGCTTTATTCGGAAATGGTCGGCATCCCGAACCCTGCCTACTATTACACGCTGGAATTGTATCCGTACATGCTCGAAAAGTTCCATGACTGGCATTTGCGGATGGGCATGGACAAATCACCGCTGTCGGGCATCCGCTGCTGCTGAGAAAGGAAGGGGAAGAGATGGAGGCACTGGAAAAGGAAATCATTTTCGTCGGCGGCAAGGGCGGCGTCGGAAAATCCACTTCTGCAGCCGCGATTGCGATGCGGTGTGCGGCTGAAGGACACCGGACCTTGCTCGTTTCGACGGACCCCGCGCACAACATCGGCGACATATTCGGCAGGAAGCTCGGCGGACGGATCACCGAAGTCGCAGACGGGTTGCATGCGCTCGAGATTGATCCCGAGCAGGAAACGGAAGCGTATATCCAGACCGTGAAGGATAATCTGAAAGGCAGCGTCCACGCCGGCATGGCGGCCGAAGTGAACCGCCAGCTGGATACCGCCAAGGCTTCGCCAGGCGCAGATGAGGCCGCCCTGTTCGACAAGCTCGTCACCATCCTGCTGGAAGAACGGGACAAGTTCGGACGGATCGTGTTTGACACGGCGCCGACGGGCCATACGATCCGCCTGCTCAGCCTGCCGGAACTGATGGGTGTCTGGATCAGCGGTCTGCTGGAGAAGCGGAAAAAGACGAACGAGAATTACTCGGCGCTCCTCAATGACGGTGAACCGGTGGAAGATCCGATCTATGATGTGCTGAGGGAGCGCCAGAGCCGCTTTTCGCGCGTACGGGAGATTTTGCTCGACAACCGGAAGACAGGATTCATTTTCGTCCTGAACCCCGAACGCCTGCCGATCCTGGAGACGGAAAAGGCGGTCGGTCTGCTCGGAAAGTACGGTCTGAAAGTGAAGACACTCATTGTGAATAAAGTGCTGCCGGACGAAGCGGACGGGGAGTTCCTGAGAGAACGGCGGCGCATTGAGCAGCAATATCTTTCTCAGATTGACGGGATATTCAAGAAACAGGAAGTGATCCGGGTGCCGCTGTTCCCGAGGGACATCGCCACATTCGAGGATCTGGAAGCATTCAGCAAATATTTCAAGGCAGGTGGCCGCAATGAAAGCGTTCGTGTATGAATATGGAGAATGGAAACTAAAAGACATGCCGGATCCGAAACCGGGACCCGGTGAAGTGGTGGTGGCTCTGAAAACCGCAGGGCTCAACCGCCGGGACCTTTATATCCCCGCAAGGCGCGGGGATGACAAGGAAGCGGTCGTCATCGGCTCGGACGGGGCCGGGATCGTGGAGTCGGCCGGCGAAGGCGTGGCCGGCATCAAGGAAGGCGATGAAGTCATCATCAACCCCGCGCTCCGGTGGTATGAGCAATCCGCGGCTCCTCCCGAGGAGTTCGACATTCTCGGCATGCCGGACAACGGCACGATGGCGGAGAAAATTGTGATATCCGCTGAACAAATCGAGCCGAAGCCGGAGCATCTTTCATGGGAAGAGGCGGGTGTCCTGGCGCTGGCTGCCATGACCGGCTACCGGGCGTTGGTCACCCGGGGCCGTCTGAAGGCGGGCGAGACGGTGTTCATCCCGGGAGCGGGAAGCGGCGTGGCGACTTACCTGATCCAGTTCGCGAAGGCGCTCGGCGCGCGTGTGATCGTCACTTCCCGGAGCGAGGAAAAGCGGAGGCTTGCACTGAAAACAGGTGCCGACCGGGCCCTGGAAACCGGGGAAGACTGGCAGGCGGCGCTTTCCGGAGAAACGGTGGATCTCGTCATCGACAGCGTGGGCGAAGCAACGTTCAGCCGCTCCTTCTCCGTCTTGAAGAAGGGCGGCCGGTTCGTGACATTCGGCGCCACGACGGACGACCGGGTGGACTTTGATCTGAGGACATTCTTCTATGGGCAATATGATCTGCTCGGTTCCACAATGGGCAGCAGAGAAGAACTCCGCGACCTTCTCCGGCTGATGAAGGAAAAAGGCATCCGACCGGTCATCGATTCGTCTTTTCCGCTTTCGCGGGTGGAGGACGCCATGACATTGCTTTCGGACAGTACTCAGTTCGGCAAGATCGCCATCCGGATCACCGGCGTGTAAATGAAAGAAAACCCGTACTGCCCGTTCCTGCCATCCGGCGGCGGGCAGTTTTTCTGTTGCAGGACCCGGCCCTGCATTTTTATCTTTGGTCTTTTTTCAGGGGCCGGTTGCTTTTATAACGCCGGGAGGGTACAATGTAAAACGGATTGACCGAAATTGTTTTACGGTCATTGAGCTTGAATGCGGCAATCCCGCGCATTGCCGAACAAGCAGGCACTTGTCCGGGTCTTGCCGGAATGCAGGATGCCCGCCGGTTCTGTACCTTATCTGAAAGGAGTGAAGGGATGGACAGAAGAAAAGAAATCATCCTGGCTGCCACCCGCTCGTTTTCGATGTTCGGCTACAAGGCAACCACGATGGATCAGGTCGCAAAAATTGCCAAAGTCGGGAAAGGGACGATCTACACCTTTTTTTCAAATAAGGAAGAACTGTTCCAGGAGATTGTCAGATCGACGATCCGGGAAATGCGGTCAGAGGCACAGGCGGCGATCAATCCGGACGAGCCGTTTCGCATCAAGGCACATCTTGCGCTCATGAAAATGCTCGAATTCCGGGAACAGCACGCACTGCTCGGCAAGCTGATCGAAGAGGAAAAGGAAATCCGGACTCAGGCGGTCCAGGAAATGTTGTTTGAAGTGGAAGAGGAAATCGTCGGGTTCATCGCGGCAAAGCTGAAGATGGCCATTGACCGGGGCGAGGTCCGCAAATGCGACCCTGAACTGGTCGCCTACATGCTGTTCAAATCGTATGTGGCATTCGTCATCGAGTGGCCAGAAACACGCGGCGAGCCGCTCTCGGAACAAACCATCGCCGATTTGTTCAATGAAACCCTGTTCCGCGGATTGCTCGCCTGACGGCGGCAATCCGCCTTTATCGGCCCTCATTGACCAAACGATTAGAATGGTCAACTGGTATCGGGGAGGCCGGTGAATGGGCCTCCTGCACCACAGTCCTATTTTTTTATTCGGAAGTGACCATTTGACTTTAATGGTCATTCATCCAGACGGAGGTAGAAAAAATGCTAAAAGGGGAATTGAAAAACATCCTGCACAACCGGAAAATGCTGATCGCGATCATCGCGGTCCTGCTCGTGCCGGTTCTCTATGCAGGCATGCTACTGTGGGCTTTCTGGGATCCGTATGACCGGTTGTCCGACTTGCCGGTTGCGATCGTCAACGACGACAATGGCGCCGACTATGAAGGACGCCAGCTCGACATCGGTGCTGAAGTGACGGACAAGCTCATGGAGAGCAAAGAATTCGAATTCATCGAAATGACCCGGGAGAAAGGCGAAAAGGCGCTCGACGGCCACGACGTCTACATGCTGATCGAATTCCCGTCGAACTTCTCGGAACATGCGACAACGCTGCTCGACGACAACCCGGAAAAACTGGCGATCGAATACCGGCCGAATGAAGGAATGAACTTCCTGTCCGGCCAGATCGGCGAAACGGCAATGGAAAAGATCCGCGCCGAAGTGAACGAGCAGATTGTTTCCGTTTATTCGGAGCAGCTGTTTGATGCCATTGCCGAAATGGGCGACGGCTTCGGAGACGCGGCAGACGGAGCGGGCCAACTTGAAGACGGGGCGAAAGAACTCCACAACGGAGCTTCCGATCTCAAAGGCTACCTGGAACAGCTTGCAGGCGGATCGCTTACGCTCGTGGACGGAACCGACCGGCTCGTTTCCGGTACCGCCGAAGCTGCCAAGGGAGCAGGAAAGCTTGATCAGGGCCTGTCGTCGCTTTCCAACGGTGCAGGCAAGCTGCGGACCGGCGCCAATGATGCGGCAAACGGGGCTGCGGCACTGAAAAGCGGTGTCCAGGAATATAGTGCAAGCGTCGCGAAGCTGAAAGACGGAATCGCGGCCGCAAACGCCAAGGATGGCGACCTCATTGCCGCACTCGGTGAGCTGAAGGCGGGGGCCGACCGTGTCGACGGTTCGGTAGGCCAGCTTGAAAACGGCGCCGGCCAGGTCCAGCAGGGCATCGAAGCGCTTGCCGGGCAGCTCGGTCCGGTGCTTCAGATGCTGCCGCCCGACCAGCAGGCGCAGCTGAACGGCGCACTTGAACAGCTCAAGGAGGGAAGCGGCTCGGTCACCGCAGGTCTGTCTTCGCTCGGACAGGGGACCGGCAGCCTGGCAGGAGGTCTCGGTGAAGCCCAAAGCGGCGCCGGCCAATTGGCCGAAGCCCGTAAGCAGATCCTGGCGGGCGCTTCGGAGCTGGACGGATCTTCCGCCAAGCTCATCGAGGGAGCATCCGCGCTTGCTGCCGGGAACGCACAGCTTGCAAGCGGTGCCGGAGAACTCGACTCCGGCATCAAATCAGCCAAGGAAGGCAGCCGGACACTTGCATCCGGTCTCGGATCCCTTCAGGAGGGATCCGGACAGCTGAAGGCCGGTACGAGCGAGCTTGCACAAAAATCAGGCGAGCTGGCATCGGGCTCCGGCAAACTCGTTTCGGGAACGGAGGAACTGGCTGCCGGTTCCGGGACGCTCCGCGAGAAACTTTCCGAAGCTCATGACACGGCCGGCGAAGTGAAGGCCGACGACCGCACGATCGACATGGCTTCCGCACCGGTCGATGTTGAAAAAACGAGCGTCGACCATGTTCCGAACTACGGAACCGGCTTTACGCCGTACTTCCTTTCGCTCGGACTGTTTGTCGGCGCACTGCTCATCACCATCGTCTTCCCGCTCGTTGAACCGGCCGTCAAGCCGGTGAACGGCTGGCGATGGGCGGGCAGCAAGGTCGCCATACTTGCTGTTGTCGGACTCATCCAGGCACTTGCCGCCGTGGCGGTCGTCATCATGGCGCTCGGCCTCGATGCGGTCGAACCGGGCTGGCTCATCCTTTCGGCGGTCATCACGAGCTACACGTTCCTGGCGATCATCCAATTCCTCGTGTCGTCGTTGGGCGATCCGGGGCGGTTCGTCGCCATTGTCCTGCTTGTCCTGCAGCTGACGACCAGCGCAGGCACTTTCCCGCTGGAACTCATTCCGGAACCGCTTCAGTGGCTCAATGCAGGCCTGCCGATGACTTATTCGGTACAGGCGTTCAAGGCGGCGATCTCATCGGGCAACGCGGAACTGGCCCTGTTCAACAACGGGATCCTGCTGGCCTTCATGGCCGGCTTCCTCATTCTGACCTTCACGTACTTCACAGTCCTGTTCAAGCGCCGCTATTCCAAACTTGCGGAAGCCTGACCCCGGGAAATCTGAGCACAAAAAATCGTCCGGTCTCATTGAGAACCGGACGATTTCTCATTATGAATCGGGATGCCCTTCACATTTTGCAGGGCATCCTCATTTTGTTTGTCTGATTTTTGAATGACTGATAAATCACCGTTTGTTTCCAGGACGACTGCCATCACCCCATCCATGGAAGCGATCCCTTTTTCCCGGACATTTTGGAGAATCTCGGATTTATCGATCCTCGCATGCTCCATCTGTTCCTTCAGAAAGCTTCCATGGTAGAATACGGCTACCGGTGAAGCCTTAACAAGACGCTTGACAGGATCAAAACGAACAGTCAGCCAGGAAACCGCATACTGCAGTGAAAGCATCAGACCGATTGCAGTCATTCCTGTGGCAAGCGACAAAGTTTTATCAAGAAGGATCGTTGCAAAAACGGAGCCAAGGCCGATTGTGACTACGAAGTCAAATATGTTCATCTTGGATAAGGTCCGTTTTCCGCTTATTCTCATGAAGGCGATCAGCAAAATATAGGTAAGGGTTCCGACGAGAAGAATCCGCCCTATTTCAGACCAACTGCCAAAAAGCATTCGCTCACTCCTTTGCGACATCCCTCTTAATACCCGGACAATGCCGGCGGGAAACTGAAGTCATCACTTTCCGCGCAGCCAGCCGTTTTCCCGGAACCGGGCGATCGCTTCGATCCGGTTGCCGACGCCGAGCTTGTCGAGAATGACGGAAATATAGTTGCGGACCGTTCCGTTGGTGAGGAACAATTCTTTTGCGATTTCTTTTGTTTCCTTGCCTTCGGCGATGAGTTCCAGCACCTGGGTTTCTCTTTCCGTCAGCGGATTCGGCGGGCTGAATGCCAGGTCCACAAGTTCCGGCGAATACATCCTGCGGCCGCCCATGATGGCGCGGATGGCATCGGCCAGTTCATCGCTCGGACTGTCTTTGAGCAGATAGCCGTCCACACCGGCATTCCGGGCTCTTTCGAAGTAGCCCGCCCTTGCAAAAGTCGTGAGGATGATGATTTTGACGGGGAGCTCCTTCAGCTGTTCGGCGGCGTCCAGGCCGCTCAGTACCGGCATCTCTATGTCCATGATGCAGATATCGGGTTTCAGCTGTCTGACCAGCCGGACCGCTTCCGCTCCGTCCGACGCCAGACCTGCCACTTCCAGGTCATCCTCCAGGTCAAGCAGTGAACCGAGTGCGCCGAGCAGCATCTTCTGATCTTCCGCAATGACAATCCGGATCATGCCGTCACCTCGTTTTTGTTCTGGATGATATTAGGGATGCGGACCGTCAATTCAGTGCCCGTGCCTTCCTTTGCAGGCCCGATCGACAGCCGTCCGTTGACAAACTCCATCCGTTCTTCCATGCCGCGCAGACCGTTCCCGCGGACAAAAGGTTCGCGGGCGCCGTTGCCGTCGTCGGCGACGGTCAGGCGGGTCTCCATCTCGTTTTTCTCAAGCCGGATCATGCAGGTGTCCGCACCGCTGTGCCGGACGACGTTGGTCACCGCTTCCATGAGGCACATGCCAAGCACGTCGTCGATGTACGGGGACGGGTTAATCTGTTCGGTAGTTCCGTCGATTGTCAGGCGGATTCCGGCAGCTTCCAGCATCCGGGCGGTTTTCTGGAGCTCCTCTGTCAGACTCGTTCCCCGCATGCCGCTCACGAGATCCCGGACTTCCTTGAGTGCCGTCCTGGCGGTGCGGCGGACATCCAGCATCTCCTCCTGCGCCCTCGACGGGTCTTTTTGTGCCAGCTTGGAGGCCAGATCGCTTTTCAGGCCGATGAGCGACAGCTTCTGACCGAGCGTGTCATGCAAATCGCGTGCGATCCGTTGCCTCTCTTCCTGGACGATCAGATCTGCAATGATTCGGTTTGCATCTTCCAGCTTTTCCTCAAGCACTTCCCGTTGATGACGGGTGTAGGCATTGAACGGAATGAGCAGGACACCGACTTCCGTCATGATGAGAAACGGATACTGGGACACGAAGATCTCCGGCTCCGTGAAGATGACGAGAACAAGCGCGGAAGCAGACACCGCCGTGTTGATGCCGTAATAGATGAAAAAGGGGACCCGTTTTCGGATATTGCCGATCTGCAACGCGACAAACAGGAAAAAATAGATGAACCCGAACGCCACCGTCATGGTGAAGCAGATCACGATTTCAATGCCGAGCCATGCGTACGATGCAGCGCCTTCGCGGTTGTTCGATGCCCGGTAGGAAACGAAGAAGAGGGCAAACAAACCGAGTCCCGAAGCGATTTCCACAATGGACATCGATCGGAAGATGAAAAAGAACGGCATAATGCAGAACAGGATCCATGCATAAATGTTGAACCATTTGTTCGTCGGATAGATCTGATACCATTTCTTCATTTTCCACAACATCCTTGCCGAACGGTTTTTCATTAGTATAACAGATGCCGTCCCTCCATATAAAAACCGGCCGCTCCCCTGTTCGGGAGCCGCCGGCTGCTTAATGTTCATGGCTGCCAAAGCCCGGGTTTCGCTTCGCGGACGGAAGCTGCCTCCGAACAGGCGCCCCCTGGCTTTCCCGCCACTCCCGGAATGTGACGAACTGCTTGTTCGCTTCGTCAAACAGCTTGAACTTCAGCGATTCCAGGCTTGTTTTCAGTGTGATGGTCGTCGCTTTCTGCAGGGGCGGCACGGACACATGGGCCGTTTCCAAATTATAGTTCGGCACTCTCGGGGCGAGGTGGTGGACATGGTGGTAGCCGATGTTGCCTGTCAGCCACTGGAGCAGCGGTGGCAGCTCATAATACGAACTGCCTTCGACGGCCGCCTTGACATAGTTCCATTCGGACTCCTCTTCAAAATAAGAGTCTTCGAACTGATGCTGTACGTAAAACAGCCAGATTCCGAGGACGGCGGCCGTGTACAGGACGGTGCCCTGGATGACGAGGAACGGCTGCCAGCCGATCGCGAGTATGGCACCTGAGTACAGGATGACGATCGCTGCATTGATCAGCCATGTGTTCCAGCGCTCTTTCGGCTTCGCGTCTTTCCGGTTGATGCGCCCGGAAACGAGCATAAGGAAGAGCGGGCCGAATCCAAACATGACGACCGGGTTGCGGTAAAGGCGGTAGCCGAGCCGTTGCATCGGAGTCGCTTCGTTGTACTCTTCGACGGTCATGACCCAGATGTCACCGGTTCCCCGTTTGTCCAGATTCCCGCTTGTTGCATGGTGGATGATATGCTCTCTTTTCCACTTTTCATAAGGGAATAGCGTGAGGATCCCGGTGATGTTGCCGAGAAGGTCATTGGCTTTTTTCTTTTTGAAGAACGAGCCGTGTGTGCAGTCGTGGAAGATGATGAACATCCTGACGAGGAATCCGGCGGCGATCACCGCCACGCCCGCTGCCAGCCACGGCGAGACGAAGTAGGCTGCATAGGCTATTCCCCATAAAATGAAAAACGGCGGAATTGTGTTCAAAATCTGCATGGTGCTTGCCCTGCGGTCGGACTGTTCATATGGTTTCACATTTTTTCTGAGCTGAATCGTTTTTTCCCGTTCCAATAGGGGTTCCTCCTCTTTGGTTCCATGCGGCTGTCCGCACTTCTTTCGCAAACATAAAAGGACTGCTTTCATCATAAAAAATCCCGGCGCTCCAAAACAGGCATACCTGTCAAAAAGTCGGCATGACATTTGTCATATGCAAGGGTGTGAATCATTCTGCCGGGAGAAACAATTGCCCGGAAAGTAGTAGAATGAAAGCAGTACGGAAAGGGAAGAGGAGGAGTGGGAATGATTGAATTGGGTCAAATCAGGACGGCTGCGGAAAAGATCGGGGGAATGATCCACCGCACGCCGGTCCTGACTTCGGAGCGGCTCGGCCGGATTGCCGGCTGCCGGGTGCACCTGAAGGCGGAGCACCTTCAGAAAACAGGCTCGTTCAAAATACGCGGCGCCTCATTCAAGATCCTCCAGGCTGTGGAGGAAGGGGCGGTGCATGCAGTTGCCGCATCATCGGGGAACCACGGACAGGCGGTTGCCCGTGCAGCGGCTATGATGGGCTTGAGGGCGACCATCGTTGTTCCGGAAGATGCCTCGCCTGCAAAAATCGCGGCGATCAAAGCTTACGGTGGACAGGTCGTGAAATGCGGCCGGACATCCGCCGAGCGGATTCCCGAAGCGGTGAGGATAGCGCACGAAGAAGGAGGCGTATTCATTCCGCCTTACGATGACGAGTTCATCATGGCAGGGCAGGGGACGGCCGGGCTGGAGCTTGTGGAGCAGGTTCCAAGCCTTGATGCCGTCTTTGTTCCGGTCGGCGGCGGGGGGCTGCTCGCCGGCGTGCTGTCCGCCGTCAGGCAGCTCAGGCCCGGTGTCCGGGTGTATGGCGTCGAACCGGAAAGTGCGGATGATACGCGGCGTTCATTGGCTGCCGGTGAACGCGTCTCAATCGGCCCTTCTGCCACGATTGCGGACGGCCTGCGGACAAGCATTCCCGGTGAACTGACTTTCCCGATTTTAAAATCGGAACTGGACGGCCTCATTACGGTGAGCGACAGTGCGATCCGGGATTCGATGGCCATCCTGTTTGAAGCCACAAAGCAGGTGGTTGAGCCGTCGGGGGCGACTGCGCTTGCCGGTCTTTTGTCGGAAAATGCACATGGTCCGGGGAAAGAGGCGGTCGTGATCTTGTCTGGGGGCAACATTGCACCTGCTGATTACGCACGGCTGATACGCTGAAGCTTTTCCAACTCACTTGTTGTCATGGAACGTTCAAAAAACGGCGGTCTGTTTTATGAACCGGGCAACTATTGGTTCAGTCGGAGCCGCGCATATGGTAAAGTTTGATCACACGGATTGAATGGAGTGTTGTATGATGACCAGACGACTGTCCGACGGAGAATTCCTTTCTCTGATCGGCCCTCAGGCCGACCTGATCGTCCCCATTGCCAACGGGGAGCCGGTCCGGCTGCTGGATCTTCTCGAAGAGCATGCGGAAGAGCTCGATGGCGTCCGAATCCACCAGATGCATGCGCTCCGCGAACGGGCCTATATCAACGGCGAGTTTCCGGGCAAGCTGTCCCACGTTTCATATTTCTTGAGTTCCGCCACACGCAGGGCCTACTGGAACGGGACGATCGAACTTGTCCCGAACAACTTCTCGGATGTCCCGTATCTGCTGAGCCGGACGACGAAGCGTTCACTTGTGATGGCGGTTGCCTCGCCGATGGATCAACACGGATACTTTTCCCTCGGAACGAATGCCGACTATGTGGCCGAGTTCATCGGTCATGTCCCGTTCGTGCTTGAAGTGAACCGGCATATGCCGAGGACATTCGGGCGGAATCAGATCCACATCAGCCAGATCGCCGGCTTTATCGAACACGATGCTCCGCTCACCGAAGCGGTCTCTCCGCCGGTCGGCGAAAAGGACCGGCGCATTGCAGAATATGTCGTGAACCGCATCGATAACGGGGATACGCTTCAGGTCGGGATCGGGGCCATCCCAAACGCCGTCATGGGGATGCTGAAGGATTATCGCCACCTTGGAATCCATACTGAAATGCTGACAAGCAGCATCGTGGATCTGTATCAGGCCGGAGCCATCGACGGTACAAGAAAAAAGACGAACCCCGGGAAAATCGTCGGCACGTTCGCACTCGGGACCCAGAAACTGTATGACTTTCTCGACAACAATCCGGGCGTCGAATTTTTGCCCGTCCACATTGTGAACAATCCGCATGCCATTTCAATGGAAGACCATATGGTATCCATCAATGCCTCAACTGAAATTGACCTGTATGGCCAGGCGGCATCCGAAACGGTGGCCGGGAAGTACTACTCGCTCAGCGGAGGCCAGGCGGACTTCGCCAACGGCATCCGGTTCTCAAAGTACGGGAAAGGGTTCATCTGTCTTCATTCAACTGCGAAGGAAGGCACAATTTCCCGCATCCGCTTGAATCTGAGCCCCGGTTCTGTTGTGACGACATCCAAAAACTCGGTCGGAAGCGTTGTGACCGAGTACGGGATTGCCGACTTGTACGGGCAGCCGTTCTCCGAGCGCGCCAGGCGCCTGATTGCCATCGCCCACCCGAAATTCCGTGAAGAACTTGAATTTGAAGCCAGGAAAGCCGGCTTCTTTACGTGAGTAAGCAAAAGGAGAGAGAGAGATGAAGCGGTTTTCAAAAGAAGAATTGCCGCCGAAAACGTGTTCGGTCGAACGGCTTGTGACCAATCCGGCGGATGTCCAAAATGTGATTGATGGCAAAAAAACGGCAACGCGGCGCAACGGCCGCTATGCGGATCCCGGCGAAGTGATGGAACTGGACGGAGGCTCTTTTGAAGTCACGGACGTCTATATCCAGACGCTCGGCGAAATGACGGAAGAAGATGCCCGTTCAGAAGGCTACGAGGGCCTGGAAGACTATAAAAATGCCATCATCTCCTTTCATCCCGGGATGAAATGGGTGCCGAAAATGGAAGTCTGGGTACACGAATTCCGCCCGGTCGCCGAATGACGGAAGATGGGAAGCCTTTATTTTTCCTCGGTATTATTCTTCCATGTTTTCAGCGCGGCGCTTTCCATCGGCCCGTTTTTTGTTCTTGTCCCTCTGATCAGGAAGATGCGGATTTCAGACGAGCGGCTGCTTGACGAGCAATTGTCGGTGTTCAGATCGGCGGTCCGCCTGGTGAAGCATGCCGGCCATGTGCTCGTCGCCACGGGCGTGCTGCTCATGTTCAAAGGGTATCCATGGTCGACCTCCTGGGTTGTCATGACGATCGTGGTGATGTTCGCCTCAATCTTCTTTTTGGCACGTGCATTCAAGCCGGTGCTCGCCGGACTTTCCGCCAGGGCGGGGGACCGGCAGGCGCTCATCACCGTGCTGAACAAGAAGCTCTGGACCTATATCATCCTGTTGTTGATCATGCTTTGGTTTATGGTGGCCAAGCCGAATCTGTGGTGAAATGGAAAAGGCCGGGATCCGAACTTCGGATTCCGGCCTTTTTAACGTTATTTCTGATTTGCACTCACCGCATAGTTGCCTTTGAAACCGGCGAAGTCTGCATTGTAATGAAGGGCATCGAATTGCTCTTTCAACTTTTTGAGCGCAGGCTGTGCGCCATTTTCATCAAGTGCCTTGCTCATGTCGCCGGTCAGCGTAAGTACGCGGGAACGTGCGCTCGACAGCGTCGTGTTGTACTTTTCTTGCGGATCTTCCATGTAGCTGTTCAGGTAATCGCGGTAGATGCCGATATTTTTATTGGTTTCGTCAGTGAGCCCGGCAATCTCTTTTTCTTCCTCGGACTTGCCGCTCAATTTAAAGTCTGCTGAGAAGTCCTCAAAGTTCTTGATGGCTTCCTTGACGGCTTCCTCGTCCTTCAGTTCTCCGTTTTCCAGCACGTTTTCCACGTTTTCATCGAGGACGGCAAGTGTGTCGGCAGTTTCGCTCATATACACGCTCGTGTCGAGCAGGAAGTCCTTCGAATAGGCTTCCGGCGCATCGACTTCCGCCGCTTTTTTGTAGTCTGCAGACTGAAGATAGACGTTGTCGATGTCTTCCGCGCTCTTCGTTCCGCAGGCACCGAGCAGCAGTGCGGACGCCGCAGTGACGACCAACCATTTTTTGAACATGAAAATTCCCCCTGTGTTTCGTTTTCCGAACAATTCTGTCCGTCCGAAAATTATAATAGAGCAAACAGAGGGAAAATAAAAGAAAAACTCATTCGGAAACCGAAGTTCCAATGTTCTCGGAAAACACAACATTCAGGTTCCGGGCGGGAGATCAGAAAACGAGGTCCAGCAAATAGTAGATGCCCGCAGCCATGATGCCGACGATCGGCATCGTGATGATCCAGGTGATGACGATCTTCCGGGCGACGCCCCATTTCACGCCTCTGATGCGCTGTGCGGATCCGACGCCCATGATGGAGGAGGAGATGACGTGCGTCGTGCTGACCGGCAGATGGATTAGCGTGGCCCCAAAAATGACGGTCGCGGAAGCAAGGTCTGCAGCGGCGCCGTTGACCGGACGGAGCTTCATGATCTTTCCGCCGACGGTCTTGATGATTTTGTAGCCGCCGATGGAGGTTCCAAGCCCCATTGCAGTCGCTGCGGCGATCCGGACCCACAACTGAATGTCATCAGAGGACTGCCAGCCGGCGGCGATCAAGGCCATTGTCATGATACCCATCGTTTTTTGCGCATCGTTCGTCCCGTGGGTGAACGACTGGATGGCAGCCGTGCCGATCTGCAGGATGCGGATCCGCCGGTTGGTCGTGGAAAGCGTGGACTTGCGGAAAATGAACTTGAACAGCGTCATGACCAGAAAGCCCATTGCGATTGCGATGATGGGAGAGAAGATCAGTGCCTGGATGATTTTAAGGAATCCGCTGTAGTTGAGGATTCCGAATCCTGCCGCCATGATGGCGGCCCCCGCAATGGCTCCGATGATTGCATGGGATGAACTGGACGGGATCCCGAAATACCAGGTGACCAGATTCCAGATGATCGCCGCGATGAGAGCGGCAAGGATGACCAGCTCCCCGTTGCCGAGCGCGAACGGGTCGACGATGTCTTTCGTGATCGCCTTGGCCACGCCCGTGAACGTGATGGCCCCGATGAAGTTCATGACGGCCGCCATGAGGACGGCGACCCTCGGCGGCAGAGCACGGGTCGAAACGGATGTGGCGATCGCATTCGCCGTATCGTGGAATCCGTTGATAAAGTCGAATCCGAGCGCGAAGACGACGATTAAGGCAGTGAGAACAAACAGCATGTCCATGTATTAAATCTCCAATCGTTTAGGCATTGCGCATGATGATGGTTTCAATCGTGTTGGCCACGTTTTGGCATTCATCCGCAATGTCTTCAAGCTGTTCGTATATGTCTTTGAACTGGATGATGCGGATCGGATCCTTTTCATGCAGGAACAGTTCTTTGATGGAAGCCCGGAGCACTTCATCACATTTGCTTTCGTAGTCTTTGATCTTGATGGCGTGCTCGCGCATGGCGGCGAGTTTCTTGTCTTCCAGCTTGTCCATCGCCTTCACGATTTCATCCGTACTGAGCGTGATGTAGTGAATGAACGTATTCATGGCATCATCGGATTCAGTCAAGGCGAACATGTCGAAGTGGGCGATGCATTCTTCGATGCCGTCCAGGACATTATCCATGCTGTTTCCGAGTGCCAGGATGTCTTCCCGCTCGATCGGGGTCATGAAAGACTTATTCAGCATGACGATCAGCTCATGGATCAGATCGTCCCCGTCTGTCTCATACTTTTTCATCGTTGTGCTGATCTCCTCGAGATCCGCCTTGGAACGGATACGGGCATCTTTTGCGTAATGCATCGCTTCCTGGACATTCACGGAAATTTTGGCGAGCGATTCGAAAAACGGGTCTGTTTTTTTACGGCTGAACATGAAATCCCTCCTGATTGCGTGAATCCATCACACTTAAAGGATTTTAACACTTATACCCGTTATTGAGGAGAATTAATAATCGCCAAAAAGGAATAAATTGAAAAGCAAACGGCAGTTTCCCGAGACGGGAAACTGCCGTTTGCTGCTTTTGTATGACCGGAAAGCGGCGTCCGGCCGACTTGCATATGGGGTCAGAGCGCCTGGTCATCCACCGCGTCCAGCCATTCCTTGACCGGACCGCTCACGGACTCGACGCATCCGTCAGCGAACGGGGAAGTGAGCCCCGCATCCGCAACGAGCTCAAGAAACGGCTTGGAACCGCCGAGCCGGCAGAGGCGCATGTAGTCCTGCCAGGTGGAGTCACGGTCTTCGCGGGACCGTTTCCAGAACTGGAGTGCGCAAACTTGTGCGAGGCAGTAGTCGATGTAGTAGAACGGCACCTCGTAAATATGCGACTGGCGCTGCCAGAAACCGCCGGATTCAAGAAACGGAATGCCGCCGTAGTCCCGGTGCGGCAAGTAAGCCTGCTCCAGCTCCTTCCAAGTTTGATTGCGCTCTTCCGGCGTCATTTCCGGATTTTCATAAACTCTCTGCTGGAACTCATCCACGGCCACGCCGTACGGCAGGAACAGCAGCGCGGAGCTCAGGTGGATGAACTTGTACTTCTCCGTCCCTTCCTTGAAGAACAGTTCCATCCAAGGCCATGTCAGGAATTCCATGCTCATCGAATGGATCTCCGCCGCTTCCGTCGTCGGCCAGATATACTCGGGCACCCCGATGTTCCGGCTGGAGAACACCTGGAAGGCGTGGCCGGCCTCGTGGGTGAGGACATCGATGTCATGCGAGGTTCCATTGAAGTTCGAGAAGATGAACGGGGACTGGTAATTGTCGATGAATGTGCAGTACCCGCCGCCTTCTTTTCCTTTTTTCGCTTCAAGGTCCATCAGTTCATGATTCCGCATGAACTGGAAGAACTCCGCGGTTTCAGGCGACAGTTCCCCATACATTTTCCTGCCGTTTTCAATGATCCACTCCGGCGGGCCGGCCGGGGCCGCGTTGCCGTTCGTGAAGTTCAGGCCTTCATCATAATAACGGAAATCATCGACGCCGATCCTCTTCGCCTGTCGTTCGATCAGCTCCGTCGCAATCGGGACGATGTGCTCCTTCACCTGTCTGCGGAAATTTTCCACCATGCTGCGGTCGTAGCCGATCCGGTTCATCCGCAGAAAGCCGACTTCGACAAAGTCTTTGAAGCCGAGCGTCTTGGCGATTTCATCGCGGGTTTTCACGAGCCGGTCATAGATTTCATCAAACCGTTCGCGGTGGCCGCCGTAAAAACCGAAAGTGGCCTCCACGGCTTTTTTTCGGACTTCCCGGTCAGTGGACTGTGTGTAGGGGACGAGTTGTGCCAGCGTCAGCGTCTTTTTGTCAAATCCGATTTGCGCGGAGGCGACCAGCTTGGAGTATTCCGAGCTGAGCCTGTTCTCCTGTTGCAGGAGCGGAATGATTGCGGGAGAAAATGAGCGGATCTTCTGATCGGCGATTGCAAACAGCTGGCTGCCCCAGCGGGACTCCAGTTCATCACGGAACCGGCTGCCCACGATCGCTTTGTAATACTCGGTGTTCAGCTCGTCGAATTCCGGTCCGATTTCGTCAAAGTAATCCCGTTCTTTCTGGTAATATTCATCGTTCGTGTCGACCGAAGCCCGGATGTAGACCAGGTTCTCCTGTGTGGAATAGTCCTCCGACAGCCGGTTCAGCTCTTCGATGACGACGTTTTGATCTTCGGCGGTGCCGGCTTTTTCAAATCGGTCCAACAGGCTGCGCCACTGCTGCTTGAGCGCATCCAGATCCGGCCTTGTGTACTTGTAATCACTGAATGTCACCAATTGAACTTCCTCCTTGTGCAGACGCCGCGATAATGCGCCTGCATCTTTTCAAAATCGTCCTTCATTTCCCATTCTTCATGATTCAGCCGGCATTTTCAATGCCCTTTCAAAATAAAATACGGAAATAAAAAAAGGCCCCGTTCGCAGAGCGAAGGAGCGGCCGGATTTTTCAGCTGTAAATTTCCAGGGCGTCCATGAGCGTGGACTGGGTTCTGGTTTCTTTGAAGTCGATTCCGAGCTGGACGGCAGTCTGGGCAATTTCGGGACGGATGCCCGAAAGCACCGTGTCGACGCCGATCAGGCGCAGGGCGTCAATCAGCTGGAACAGCTGATGGGCGACCATCGTGTCGACAATCGGAACTGCCGAAAGGTCGATGAACAGCTGGTCAAGTTTTTGCCGGGATGCCTGGTCGAGCGTCGTTTCCAGAATGACTTTTGCCCGGTAGGTGTCGATGTCGCCGACAATCGGCAGGATTCCGATGCCTCGCTTCACCGGAATGACCGGTGAACTGAGCTCAGTGATCATTTTCTGCTGGGATGCGAGAATGTGCTTATGGGCTTCCTCATAATGGCGGGCAAAGTTTTCGGAGATGTAGGCGAATGCATCGTTGACGAGATTGCTCCAGTAGAAGGCGTCTTCAATCGTGAAGTCTTCTTTTTCCGAGAGGATGAAGTCTTTGACGAAGTTCCAGTAGGCGGCCCGGATGATCCGGAACTGGGCGATCGTTTCTTCGATGCTGATGCCGTTTTTGACCCAGTCTGAAGCGACGGATTCCGCCCATCCGTTGATATGTAATTTGAATGCCCGTTCGTTTTCGATGAAAAGGGAAGAGACCGCTTCGATGAGCGCATTGTGCTGCCGGCGCAGCTTCTCTTCATCCTCGATGTTGAACGCATAGGATTGTCCGTCGCCAGCACTGGAATCGATCCACCGACGTGCAAGTTCATCTTTGTTTGCCATCATATGGTCATAGATTTCCTGCTGTTGTTTCCCCACTATATGACAACCTTTCTTCTATGTATTGTGGCGCTGATTGCGCCGCCGATTTACCGCCTGCTGAAATGCCGCCCCTACATTGTAGCCCACTACCCGATGCGGATGCACGGGAAACGTCCGGGAACCGAAAGATAGGGCTTTGTATTTTCTATCCTTGCCGGTTGCGGTTATAATATTCACTGAAAAGAATTCTCGATTGGATTTATATATGAGGAGTTGACTTAATTGGTAAACGAAAACGACATTTTTGATATTACTATAGTAGGGGCCGGGCCGACCGGATTGTTTGCCTCTTTTTATGCGGGCATGCGCGAAATGAAAGTGAAAATCCTCGACAGCCTGCCGCAGCTTGGCGGGCAGCTGTCGGAACTGTATCCGGATAAATTCATCTACGACGTCGGCGGTTTCCCGAAAATCCTCGCGAAGGATCTTGTGGACAACCTGGCCGAGCAGGCGCAGTACGGGAAGCCGGAAATCTGCCTCGGGGAGACGGTGCTTGCGGCCAACCGGGACGGTGAACTGTTCGTCATCGAAACGGACCAGGGCGTCCACTATTCCCGGACAGTCCTGATCACGGCGGGCGTCGGTGCATTCCAGCCGCGTAAACTGAACGTGGAAGGCGCCGAATCATTTGAAGGCAAGAGTCTCCACTACGGCGTCAAGGATCTGTCCAGCTTCTCCGGCAATGAAGTCCTCGTCTGCGGAGGCGGCGACTCGGCGGTCGACTGGGCACTCATGCTCGAGCAGGTGGCCAAGAAAGTCACGCTTGTCCACCGCCGTGACCGGTTCACCGCCCACGAGACGAGTGTGACAAAACTCCATGACTCGACCGTGGAAGTCAAGACTTCCCATAACGTCAAGATTCTGCAGGGAGAAGAAGGCAAGCTCAACGAAGTCGTCCTCGTCGGCAAAGACGGCAGCGAGACGGAGCTTCACGCAGACCACGTGATCGTCAACTACGGCAACGTCTCTTCTCTCGGCCCGCTCAAGGAATGGGGACTGGAGATGGATAAAAACTCGATCATCGTCAACACGAAGATGGAGACGAACATCGAGGGCATTTATGCCGCAGGCGACGTAACGTCCTACGACGGGAAAGTGAAGCTCATCGCCGTCGGTCTCGGAGAAGCGCCGATCGCCGTCAACAACGCCAAGGCGTATCTGGATCCGAAATCCCGCGTCCAGCCGCTGCACAGCACGTCCGTATTCAAATGACGGGACGCGGCGAATGGGTGGACTCCATCCGGTATGTGAAAGTGAGGCGGCACATCCACTGGCTTGAACAAAAAACCGAGCGGCTGCTCTACGATCTCGCGCTCACCCGGACAGCCGTCGTTTCCCATGAGCGCACTTTCGGCGTAAACAAAGTGATCGACATGAGTTGCCGGCCGGTAACCGGGAACAGCTGGTTCCTGTACCTTCATACGGATGAAGGGCTGTTCGCATTCGAAACAGAGGAACACCCCGAGCCGTTCATCCGCAGCTACCAAAGCTTGAAGAATTGGTGAACCCTGCAGCCTGCCGGATATCCGGCAGGCTGTTTTCCATGTTTTTGACTATCCAGCTTGAATGAAATTTGTTATATTGGTGTGTAGCATTTTTTCAACTTAAAGGAGAAAGGGAATGGTGTCGGATTATGGGAAAATTCACACACAGAGTCCTGCTGTATTACAAATACGTGCCGATCGAGGATCCGGAGACGTTTGCGGAGGAGCACCTGGCTTTCTGCAGAGAGCTCGGGCTGAAAGGCCGGATCCTCGTCGGAGAAGAAGGCATCAACGGAACGTGCTCCGGCACGATTGAGCAAACGCAGGCTTATATGGATGCAATGCATGCAGACGAGCGCTTCAGCGATCTCGTCTTCAAAATAGATGAAACGGACAGACATGCGTTCAGGAAAATGCATGTCCGTGCGCGCAAAGAGATCGTCAATCTCAGCCTCGAGGAAGACATCGACCCGAACGAACTCACAGGCGAGTACCTTGAGCCTGCAGAGTTTCTTGAGGCGATGCAGGATGAAAACACGGTCGTTCTTGACGCGCGGAATGACTATGAATATGACCTCGGCCACTTCCGCGGCGCCATCCGTCCGGAAGTGGAAACGTTCCGCGATCTGCCGGAATGGGTCCAGGAAAACAGGGAAATGTTCGAAGGCAAGAGGATCCTGGCCTACTGCACCGGCGGAATCCGCTGTGAGAAGTTTACGGGCTGGCTGAAGCGTGAAGGTTTTGAGGACGTCGGCCATCTTCACGGCGGCATCGTCACTTACGGTAAAGACCCGGTCGCAAAAGGACAGCTGTGGGACGGGCAGTGCTACGTGTTCGATGAGCGCATCGCAGTTCCGGTCAACCAGGTCGAGCACGTCGTTGTCGGCCGCGACCACTTTGACGGCGAACCGTGCGAGCGGTACGTCAACTGCGCGAACCCGGAGTGCAACCGGAAGATCATCTGCTCCGAAGAAAACGAGCTGATCCACCGCCGGAGCTGCTCGGATGAATGCCGGGAGCACCCGCGTAACCGCTACTTCCTTGAAACCGGCTTGACCGAAGAGGAATGGCAAGAGAAAGTTGACCGCCTGACAACAGCGAAGAACTGAATGAACAGGAAGCCCTGTGCCGGGAGGCATGGGGCTTTCCGTCTTTCAGGGGAACTTTCAGTGAAAACCGGCGTCATAATGGGCTGGCAGACATGGTATACTGATTGTGGTTTTTTATTTGGAAGTCTGGAAGGATGGAAGCACTCATGCAATGGAAAAATATTTACCGCGGTCTCATGATGGGGATCAGCGACCTCATTCCGGGTGTGAGCGGGGGAACCGTCGCACTCATTCTTGGAATCTACGACAATCTGCTTAAAGCGATCAGCGGATTTTTCAGCAGGAACTGGAAAAAACAGCTCGGCTTTCTCGTGCCGCTCGGCATCGGCATCGGGGCTGCGCTCCTGCTGTTCAGCCGGCTGATTGATTACCTCCTGACGAACCATGTCGTGCCGACCCAGTTCTTTTTCATCGGGCTTGTGCTCGGCGTGCTGCCGTTCCTCGCCAGGGAATCGGGGATGAAGCGCAATTTCCGTCCGGTCCATTATGTGATCCTCGTCATCGTCGGCATCGCACTGGCCATGACGGCGTTCCTCAATCCGTCGGAAAGCGAACCGATCCGGGAACTGACCGGCTCCAAAGCGCTTTTCTTGTTCTTCTCGGGTTGGCTCGGCAGCATGGCGATGTTGCTTCCGGGGGTCAGCGGCTCGTTCGTCCTCCTGCTGCTCGGCGCCTACTCAACGGCAATCGCGGCTTTGTCAGACCTCAATCTGCCGATCATTGCCGTGATCGGCGCCGGTGTGGCCGTCGGGTTCATCATCAGCACCAAAGTCATCCACTTCCTGCTGAATTCCTTCCCTTCGGTCATGTACGCCGTCATCATCGGACTCATCGCCGGCTCGGTGTTCGTCATCTTCCCGGGTCTGCCCGCCGGCGCCGGCTCCATGATTGTAAGCCTCATCACTTTCCTGGCAGGCCTGATGCTGACGCTCTGGCTCGGACGAGTGGAGACAAAACAATAACGGGAAAGCCGGGCCGCCTCTATGCAGGTTGGTCCGGCTTTTGCATGTCTGGTGATGTTCCACCGACATTGTGGTAAGGTACGTGGAAAGGAGTTGGTCGCATGTGCGGAAGATTTACGTTGTACGTCGCATATTCGGATTTGATTGAACGGTTCGGTGCCGGATTCGCCATGCCCGAGTCCGACTACTCGGCAAGTTACAATGTCGCGCCTTCCCAGCAGGTGATCGCCGTCATCAACGACGGCGAACAGAACCGGCTCGGAAAACTGAAATGGGGCTTGATCCCCGGGTGGGCAAACGATCCAAAAATCGGGAACCGGCTGATCAATGCAAGGGCGGAAACGTTGGCCGACAAGCCAAGCTTCCGGACGGCCTTCCAAAAGCGCCGTTGCCTGATTCCTGCTGATTCCTTCTACGAGTGGAAGAAGACGGACGGCGAAAAAAAGCCGATGCGCATCCGGATGAAGAATGAAGACGTCTTCGGAATCGCCGGACTGTGGGAAACCTGGGTTTCACCGGAGGGCGGAAAGGTGCATACATGCACGGCCATCACCACCCGCCCCAATCCCCTGATGGCGGAAATCCACGACCGCATGCCGGTCATTCTGCCACGCGACAAAGAACAAGAATGGCTGGACCCCAATAACAGGGACACCGACTCACTCCGGAAGCTGCTGGTCCCGTTTGATGCCGATAAAATGGAAGCATACGAAGTTTCGCCTGAAGTCAACTCTCCGAAAAACAACGGACCGGCTTTGATCGTACCGTTTTGCTGAATTGCCTGAAATGAGTCGGTGAATGTCGGAATAGGGCTCGTGAATGTCCGACAAAAACCCACGTCCTGCCCCCCCCTTTTTCGCAAGAATTTATAGAATACGATTGAAAGGCCGGAAAAAGTTGGGTTTCCGGCTTGTTTATCGTTCCTTTTCTTTATTAATTCTTGTATAATATTTATAATCTGAAAGTTCGATATTACTTTCGACGGATAGAGTGGGCAAAAAGACCCTGGCCATGTAAAAGGAAGCAGGTCGATAAACATGAAAAAATTGCCAGAGCAGTTGCAGTCCTGTCTTCAGAAGGGCACTGACGGGCTGCAATATTTCATGATTGACATAAACAAGGATCGCTACTGGTTCGTCATGCCGGACGGAGAGTTGTATACCGAGTCAACCACCGGCCTGAAAGGCATGTCGCTGGATGAATTCATGCACCGCGATGATCTCCCGCTCGTCCGAAAACGGCTGGTGGAAGCGGCTGCCGGAAAACCGTTCTCCCCGTTCACTTTCCGGATGGTCGAAAAGGGCTGGGATCCCTATTATGTGCGTGAATTGGTGTGTATGAAAGACGGGAAGTTCCTGGTGGGCCTGCATCCGATTACTCTGAACCCAAGGGGGATTGCGGCGCAGGAAAAGTTGTCTGTCTGGAGCAGTCCTTTTTTTGAATTGATGGAGGAAGCGGCGATCCTGACATTGACGGACGGTACGGTCATCAATGTCAACAATTCATTCGTCGAACTGTTCGGCTGGAGTGCGGCGGAGCTGCTCGGCAAGCCGGTTCCGATCGTGCCGGAGGAACTCAATCACGAATTTAAGGTGGGTCGCATGCGGCTGATTTCGGGAGAACGGATTTACAGGGTGGACTCGGTTCGGCTCCGAAAAGACGGGTCGCGGCTGCCCGTCCATATCCAAGCGTATCCCGTATACGATGAAGAAGGCAGGGTCAGTGCGTTTTTCGTTTTGTTTATTTCCCGGGATGCCTTGATGTCGAGCCGTTCACTGATTCATCTTCAGGAGCGGATCATCCGGGATCGCGACCAGCTGATCCTGGACATCATGAACAATGTCGACCTCGGCATCGCCCAGTATGACTGCATCCACGGGAATTTCATTTACCTGAATCCGGCCATGGGCAAACTGTTCGGACTTCCGCTGAATGATATCTATGCGGATCCCCGGTCACTTTGCCGGAACATGCTGCCGGAGGACCATGAAGCAGTCAAATCTTTTCTGCGCGGCCTGAAAAACGTGAGCAGCGAAATCGAATTCAGAATCCTGGACGCCGAGGAAGAGATCAAATGGGTGAGAACGAAGTTCATCCGGGCGGAGGACGACGGCGGAGAAACGGTGCGCCTCATCGGCTTCACACAGGACATCACCGAGCTGAAAAGAAGCGAACAGCTCACGCAAAAGTGGGAAAAGCTCGGCGTGGTCGGCAGACTGGCAGCGGGGATCGCCCACGAGGTGCGGAACCCCCTCACATCGGTGAAGGGATTCATCCAGCTGATGGGCGAGGGAAGCGACAGCCCGTTCACCGAGGTCATTCTGGACGAGCTCGGACGGATTGAGCTGATCATGGACGAGTTCCTCATGTTGGCCAAGCCGCATCAGGAAACGGAGATGATTGACCACGACTTGAATGACGTCCTGTACGAGGTGACTCGTCTTCTTCAGGCGGAAGCCCACATGTACGGCTGCAAAATCCGCTTCAGGAGAACAAAGAAAGCCGCCATTGTCCCGTGCGAGGCGAAGCAGATCAAGCAGGTCGTCATCAACATCGTCAAAAATGCGATCGAGGCGATGCCGGACGGCGGGATTATCCGGGTCAGCCTCACTTCGGATGAAGACACGGCGACCATCAGAATCAAAGACGAGGGGGTCGGCATCCCGGCCGATCGCATCCACCGTCTCGGTGAGCCGTTTTATTCGAACAAAGAAAAAGGAACGGGGCTTGGGCTGATGACCAGCTACAAGATCATCGAAAATCACGGCGGCACCATCCGTTTTTCCAGTACGGAAGGCGAAGGGACGACCGTTTCAATCGAACTGCCGGTCCTTTCTGCCAAGCTCTGATTGATAGTGTAATAGTTTTGTTTCCTGTTCTTCATCGTTTTGTCATGCTCCTGAAACATTAGGGTGGTAGAGTGGGTGTCGTTGAAGAAAGGAGACATCCAGTCTATGAAAAAAAGTTTGATCGCCCTGACTGCAGCACTTACATTCGGGGTTGGAGCAGGCACAGCCTCTGCAGCAGAACATACGGTAGCCACAGGAGACACGCTCTGGTCCATCTCGCAGGCAAATTCGGTCACGGTCGGACAATTGAAACAGTGGAACTCCCTTTCCTCTGATCTCATCCATCCAGGCGACGTTCTCGTGACTTCTGCGAATGAAGCATCGGCCACTCCGCAGAAGCCCGCAAAACAGCCAGTACAAGCATCGAAACCGGCTGCATCAGCCGCAACATATACAGTACAACGCGGAGACACGCTTTACAAAATCGCCACGGCACACCGCATGAGCGTCAACAACCTCATGGCGCTCAACGGGCTCGGCAGCTCGCTGATCCATCCCGGAGACCGCCTGAAAGTGTCCGGCACGGCCGTGAAGTCCGAAAGCACGACGGTTCAGACGAGCACACCGGCGCCTGCTCCGTCGGCAGCGCGTGAAATCACCGTCCGCTCCACGGCATACACCGCCTATTGCGGCGGCTGCTCCGGCGTGACGGCGACCGGCATCAACCTCCGCGCCAATCCGAACGCAAAAGTGATCGCGGTCGATCCTCGCGTCATTCCGCTCGGAACGAAAGTCTGGGTCGAAGGCTACGGCGAAGCGATCGCCGGCGATACGGGCGGCGCCATCAAAGGCAACCGCATCGACGTCTTCATCCCGAACAAAGGCCGTGCCCTCCAGTGGGGTTCGCGCACCGTGAAAGTGAAGATCCTCAACTGACTTTTCATGCATGACAAAAGCCACCCGGCAGGAATGAATTCCGCAGGGTGGCTTATTTTCGTTCTTGTCAGGAGGCTTCTCGTGCTTTGCGGACGCCGAACAATCCGGTGATCACGTAAAAGGCGACGGCCAGCATGACGAAGCCGGTCAGCAGGAACGCACCCTTGAAACCGATGTCAAGCAGCCCGATGAGCCCGGAGCCTGCCACGACCCCGATTGAGAAGAACGCATAGAAATATCCGTAAGCCTTCCCGCGGTGCTCCGCTTCTGTGGAATCGATGAGAAGCGAATTGATGGACGGGAAGAGGAACGCAAAACCCGATCCGTACAGCACCATGCTCCCGTACAGCGAGGAAATATCGTCTGATACAGACAACAGAAGCATGCTGCCGCCCATGACCGCCATGCCGAAAGCAAGCGTCTTCATCGGGCGCAGTTTGTCAAACAGCCGGTTCGTCGGGAGAACGAAAATGAGAATCGCCACCAGGCCGAACACGCTGAGCAGCATTCCGCTCGTTTTCGTGTCAAAGTCGAGCGCCTCCACCTTCAGCGGCAGGACGAGCGCCAGCACGCCCTGGGAGAACATGAGGAAGAACGCGCCGGCAAATGCCCTCATCACTCCGGGATTACTGAACAGATTGTGTACCGGATAATGGGTTCCGCCTGATTCACCGCCTGATTGTCGCTTGGCGGCATTGCTGCGAAGAAACACGATGGCCAAAATGGCCAAGACGAGCATGACGGCGCCGTTTGCGGTCATGATGAACGTCGCGCCGGTTTTTGATGCGAGAATTCCGCTGACTGCAGGCCCCGCGATGGCGGCCAGTCCGACAAACGCTCCGGAAAGGGCGACTTTGCGGCCGCGCTTGGAGCCTTCCGCCCGGTTGGCGATGAACGTGAAGGCAGCCGGAACGATCAGCCCTTCCATGAAGCCGTGCACAACCCGCACCGCGAGAAGCGTTTCCGGATTGCCTGCGAACCCGTAGAGGAACAGGGCGCCCGCCGACAGAAACAATGCGGTGATGAGCACGAGGAACGGGCCACGCCGGTCTGTGACGAAGCCGGAGATGACGTTGCCGACCGTGTTGGCGAACGAATAGATTCCGACGACCAGTCCGGTGACAAACGGCGTCGCCCCGAGCGCCAGCGCATGGGGGCTCATGATCGGCAACTGGCTGAACAAGTCGTAGAATGAGAAAAACACAATCAGGTAAACGAAATATTGCATGTTGACGCTCCATTTCATAGATGAGTTACTTTGGACCTGTCTTAAATGTACCATCATCACGGGAGGCAGTCACGGGGAATGGGATCATGTTTAGCCCTCGGCCGGGACGGTAATGATAGTAGAGTACAGCTTTTATCTCGAATTAAAGGGAGTGTTCACTTGGAAAAGGTAAAACTGGCGGTCATCCACTACAGTTCCACGGGTACGAACCACCGTTTGGCGCACTGGGCAGGTGAAGCGGCTGAGGAAGCCGGAGCAGAAGTGAAAGTGCTGAAAGTCGCAGAAACGGCACCTGAATCGGCGATTGCCTCGAACCCTCTCTGGAAAAAGCATTGGGAAGCGACAAAAGACGAACCGGAGGCGAAGCCGGAAGACCTCGAGTGGGCGGACGCCGTCATCTTCAGCTCGCCGACCCGCTACGGCAGCAAGCCGGTGCAGCTCCAGCAATTCTTCGACATGACCGGCGGACTCTGGGCACAGGGCAAGCTCGCGAACAAAGTCATGAGCGCCATGTCGTCCGCGCAGAATCCCCACGGCGGCCAGGAAGCGACCATCCTGTCGATCTATACGTCGCTCTTCCACTGGGGTGCCATCATCGCAGCCCCCGGGTACACGGACGCGGCGGTGTTCGGCGCCGGAGGCAACCCCTATGGTACGAGTGTTTCCGTCGACCAGGACGGGAACATGATCGAGGAAGAGGAAAAGATCCAGGCGGCGGTCCGCCACCAGGCGAAGCGGACAGTGGAAGTGGCTTCCTGGGTGAAAAACGGGAAATCCGGCGGCTCCTGACCGGCATGCGACTGACTCCTGCGGGGGTCTTTTTTTATTCGAAAATTGAGGGAAAGAGCGGATTGGGGCCGGTTGTGGTTGGCTCCGAAGCTTAACGAAATGTTTTGAAAAGGGCAATCGGTTCCTCTATAATGAATAAGGTCAGCAAATGATTAGGAGGTCGAAATAAATGGCGCAGCTTGATGAACAGCTTCACATGCTCAAAGACCTGACGGATGCGAAAGGCATCCCGGGCAATGAACGCGAAGTCCGAGAAGTGATGAAGAGATATATCGAACCGCTCGCGGATTCCATCGAATACGACGGCATCGGTTCGCTCATTGCCGAGAAAAAGGGCGGGGAAGGCCCGCGTGTCATGGTGGCCGGCCACCTCGATGAAGTCGGTTTCATGATCTCCAAGATCGACGACAAAGGGTTCCTCAGCTTCCAGACGGTCGGCGGCTGGTGGTCTCAGGTGATGCTCGCACAGCGTGTCACGATCGTTACGCGCGAAGGAAAGGAATTGACCGGCGTCATCGGTTCCAAGCCTCCGCATATCCTGACGGCAGAAGCCCGCAAAAAGCCGGTGGACATCAAAGACATGTTCATCGATATCGGGGCTTCCTCAAAGGATGAGGCCATGGAATGGGGCGTGCGTCCCGGCGACATGGCGGTGCCGTATTTTGAGTTTACCGTCATGAACAACCCCGACCTTCTCCTCGCCAAAGCGTGGGACAACCGGATCGGCTGCGCCATCGCCATCGACGTGCTCAAGGGGCTCAAGGGCGAGTCGCACCCGAACTCCGTATTCGGTGTCGGGGCGGTCCAGGAAGAGATCGGCCTGCGCGGATCCGGAACGGCAGCGACGAAAGTGAAGCCGGACATCGGATTCGCCGTTGACGTCGGCATTGCCGGCGATACGCCGGGCGTGTCGTCGAAGGAAGCGGAAGGCAAACTGGGCAAAGGCCCGCAGATCGTCTTGTATGACGCTTCGATGGTGTCGCACAAAGGCCTGCGCGACCTTGTCGTCGATACCGCGGAAGAACACGGGATTCCGTATCAGTTCGAGCTGATCCCGGGAGGCGGCACGGACGCCGGCTCGATCCATCTGGCAAACGAGGGCGTCCCGTCGCTCGCCATCTGCATCCCGAGCCGTTACATCCACAGCCATGCGGCGATGCTCCATAAGAAAGATTATGAAAATGCCGTGAAGCTTTTGATTGAAGTCATCAAGAAACTGGATGCAGAAACAGTGGAGCGGATTACGTTCGGCTGAACCGCAGCCGCCCCTGGAGTCTAACTAGACTCCCGGGGCGGTTTTTTCGTTCGTGGCCGAACTCTGCAAGCGAATCTCTCCGCCGGCATCAAGCCGAATTGATGCGAAAGTCGCATTGGTTTCCCCTTGCGTTAATATTCATGATTATGTATAATCATACAACAACGACAATGATGGAAGGGGCGTTTACATGTTCATGACGGGAATGCAGGAGATGACGCTGGTGGAAAGCCTGAAGGGGGAGGACCTTCTGACGCTTGCCGAACTGAAGACGGAGGAAGTGGAGGGCCTGGTGGAGCTCGGCTTCGTGCTGAAGAAGCTGGCGAAGGAAGGACGCTACCCGAAACTGCTCGCGGGAAAGATCCTCGGCATGATCTTTGAAAAGCATTCGACCCGCACACGGATTTCTTTTGAATCCGGCATGATCCAGCTCGGCGGCCATGCGATGTTCATGAATTCACGTGACCTCCAGATCGGCCGCGGGGAGACGGTGAAAGACACGGCGCACGTGTTGTCCGGCTATCTGGATGCGATCATGATCCGCGCCAACAAACATACGATGGTGCAGGAGCTGGCCGACGAGGCGGCGATCCCGGTGATCAACGGGCTGACCGATATTTATCATCCTTGCCAGGCGCTTGCCGACCTGCTGACGATCCGCGAAGTGAAGGGCGGACTGAAAGGGCGCAAGATCGCCTATGTCGGGGACGGCAACAATGTCGCCCACTCGCTGATCCTCGCCGCTGCGCACACCGGCATGGAAGTTTCCGCAGCCACCCCCGAAGGCTACGAACCGTCGCCGGACGTGATGGAAGCGGCCACCGCGCTTGCCGGGAAATCAGGCGGCCATGTCGCCTGGACTTCCGAGCCGGCAGAAGCCGTGAAGGGGGCCGACGCCATTTATACGGATGTCTGGACGAGCATGGGCCAGGAAGAGGAAACAACGCAGCGCCTGGAAGCGTTCAAAGGCTTCATGGTCGACGATGAAATGGCCGCGCTTGCCAAGCCGGATTACATGTTCCTTCACTGCCTGCCGGCGCACCGAGGAGAGGAAGTGTCGGCTTCGGTCATCGACGGACCGAATTCACACGTGTTCCGACAGGCTGAAAACCGCCTGCATGCACAGAAAGCCGTGCTGGCGTCGATTTTGTAAGAGACCGCTTGAAAGGGCCGTCCGGCGTTTGCCGGGCGGCCCTTTTGGGACTCCTGTTGTTCAATTCACTGTACTTTGTTTCCGAAAACCGTTTCCAGTTCAGACGTGATCTTGGTCTTCTCCGCCTGATCCGCCTGCTGCCAGTACTTTTCGAAAAACACGCCGAGTCCCGGCAGGAGATGTTCTTCCCCGCGGGCAATCGCGTCGTCGATCACCCCGCGGATATCCTGTGCGGAGTTGCCGGTCATGTTCGCCGTGATGGCATCGCGAATTTGAAAATTCATTTTGATCACCCTCCTTCGCGCATCCTGTCCGTTTCGCTCGCCGGCTATACATCGCATTTGATAAACTGGGTTTATTCAAAAACGAAGGAACGAGAAGGTGGCGGACACATTGAAACGGATTGAATCACCCCAGAATTCGCTCGTCAAGCATTGGAAGAAGCTTGTGAACACAAGGAAAGAGCGGGACAAAACCGGCGAATTCCTCGTTGAAGGCGCACATCTCGCAGAGGAGGCGCTCAAACGGGAAGGCGCCGTGCTGGCCCTCATTTTTCGGGAAGGGACCGATCTTCCGGGCCATTGGAACACGGAAAACACGGAACTGATCGAAATCACCCCGGCCGTGGAAAAAGAAATCACCGACACCGAGCACCCTCAGGGGATATATGCCCAGTGCAAGACCCCTGAATACGGGGCGGACGAAATGAACGGATGGAGGTCACTGCTTCTGGTCGACGCCGTCCAGGATCCCGGCAACATCGGGACGATGATCCGAACGGCGGACGCCGCGGGCATCGATGCGGTTCTACTCGGGAAGGGATGCGCTGATCCGTTCGCGCCGAAAACGGTCCGGTCGGGGCAAGGATCCCACTTCCATATCCCGGTCGTCCGGGCAGACCTGAACGAAGAAATCGGCCGCCTCAGGCAGGCGGGCGTGCCGGTGTACGGGACGGCGCTTGAAGAGGCCTTCCCGTTTGACGAGCCCGGGCGGAGCGACACCTTTGCGCTTCTCGTCGGCAATGAAGGCAGCGGCGTCGATCCGGAGCTCCTGTCGCAGGCGGACCGCCGTCTCATGATTCCGATCCGGGGAAAGGCCGAGTCGCTGAACGTCGCAGTCGCGGCGGGGATCCTCCTGTATGCGCTGAAATCATAAAACGGCTTGCCCGGCAGAAGCGGTTCGGCTATACTTGGGAATGAATAATCGAAAAACAATGAGCGGGAAGAGTAGACGTCCCATCCGCCCCAGGGAGCCGGCGCCCAGACTGAAAGCGCCGGCGGCCGGATGCCGTTGAAGTTCACCCCGCTAGTTGCCGCCGGGACCAGCTGCTGCTGTAAAGGCGGGCCGGCGCACAGCCGTTATCCTGTTTGAGTGGCCGTATCCATTGATGCGGCAATCAGGGTGGTACCGCGAATTCAGCCTCGTCCCTTTTTGGGGGACGGGGTTTTTATTTTTTTTGAAGGGAGCAAACAACATGGAGCAGCAACTGAACCAACTGAAAGACGAGGCGCTCTCGGCGATCCGATCGGCCGACAGCGTCAAGTCGCTGAACGACATCCGGGTCAAGTATCTCGGCAAGAAAGGTCCGATCACCGATCTGCTGAAAGGCATGGGCAAACTGCCTGCCGAAGAACGGCCGAAAATGGGGGCACTCGTCAATGAAGTGCGCGGCGAAGTGACCGAGGTGCTCGAAGGGCGAATGGCGGTGCTTGAAGAAGAAGCCGTCGCCCGGAAATTGGAAGCCGAAGCGATCGACGCGACGCTTCCGGGCACCCCGGCGAAGACGGGCAATCATCATCCGCTCACCCGCATCGTCGAGGAGATCGAAGACTTCTTCATTTCAATGGGCTACGAAGTGGCGGAAGGGCCGGAAGTCGAGAAGGATTACTACAACTTCGAAGCGCTGAACCTGCCGAAAGGTCATCCGGCGCGCGACATGCAGGATTCGTTCTACATCACGGAAGATGTGCTGCTGCGCACCCATACTTCCCCCGTCCAGGCGCGGACGATGGAAGCCAAGGAAGGAAAGCCGTTTCGCATCATCTGTCCGGGCAAGGTGTACCGCCGGGACAACGATGATGCCACGCACTCCCATCAATTCACGCAGATTGAAGGCCTAGTTGTCGGCGAAGGGATCCGGATGAGCGACCTGAAGGGGACGCTGGACCGGTTCGCAAAGAAAATGTTCGGTGAAGACCGGGAAATCCGTCTCCGTCCGAGTTACTTCCCGTTCACGGAACCGTCCGTTGAAATGGACATTTCCTGCTTCAAATGCGGCGGTTCGGGCTGCAATGTGTGCAAGGGGACCGGCTGGATCGAAATCCTCGGCGCGGGGATGGTTCATCCGAATGTCCTGCGCATGGGCGGCTACGATCCGGACACCGTGAGCGGCTTCGCGTTCGGCATGGGTCCAGAGCGGATTGCCATGCTGAAATACGGCATCGACGACATCCGTCATTTCTACACGGACGACATCCGTTTCATCGCCCAGTTCCACCGGGCGGAAGGCTGAGGAGGGTTTTAAAATGAAGGTATCATTGAACTGGCTGAATGATTATGTGGACATCGGCGGTGTGGAACCTGCTGAACTGGCAGAGAAGATCACCCGCTCCGGAATCGAAGTCGACGATGTGGACAACCGGTCGGAAGGCCTGAAAAACATCGTCGTCGGCTATGTGAAAGAATGCGGCAAGCACCCGCAGGCGGACAAACTGAATGTCTGCCAAGTGGACGTCGGCGAAGTAGAACCCGTTCAGATCATCTGCGGGGCGCCGAATGTCGCGGCGGGGCAGCATGTGGTCGTCGCGCGTCCGGGTGCGCGTCTTCCCGGCGGCGTCAAGATCAAGAAGGCGAAGCTCCGCGGGGAAGAGTCCCACGGGATGATCTGCTCGCTGCAGGAACTCGGCTTTGACGGAAAAGTCGTGCCGAAGAAATATGCGGACGGCATTTATGTGCTGCCTGAGGACGCCCCGCCGGGAGAAGATGCCCTGCCGATCCTCGGACTTGACGACACGGTCCTGGAATTTGACCTGACCCCGAACCGCGCGGATGCGCTCAGCATGCTCGGCGTGGCCTATGAGGCCGGCGCCATCCTGTCTCAGGAAGTCAAGCTGCCGGATACATCCCACAGCGAAGTCGCAGAGCCGGCATCGGATCTGCTGAAGCTCCGTGTGGATGCGCCGGAAGCCGACCCGCTGTACGCCGCAAAAGTAGTCCGCAACGTGAAGGTGGGCGAGTCCCCGGAATGGCTGAAGGCGCGCCTCATGGCGTCCGGCGTCCGTCCGCTCAACAACATCGTTGACATCACGAACTATGTGCTGCTGGAATACGGCCAGCCGCTGCACGCATTTGACTATGACCGGCTCGGCACAGGAGAAATCGTCGTCCGGCATGCGGCAGAAGGCGAGCTGATCGAAACGCTCGACGGCACCGAGCGCAAGCTGAAGGCCCATCATCTGCTCATCACGAACGGCCGAGAACCGGTCGCGATCGCCGGCGTCATGGGCGGCGCGAATTCCGAGGTGCATGAAGGCACCAAAACCGTCGTCATCGAGGCCGCCTGGTTCGATCCCGCTTCCGTTCGCCGGACATCCCGCGACCTTGGTCTCCGAAGCGATGCCAGCACGCGCTTCGAAAAGGGAGTGGATCCGAACCGGGTGATCGAAGCCGGCGAACGGGCTGCCGCACTCATGGAAGAACTGGCGGGCGGGGAAGTGCTCTCCGGAACCGTCTTGTTCGACGAACTCGGCAAAGAGCCGCTGCGCGTCACGGTCTCCCCCGACTTCATCAACGAACGGCTCGGCATGAAAATCCCGTTTGAAGACATGGAAGGGATTTTGCAGCGCCTTCAGTTCCCGTACGAAGCGGTGAACGGCCTGTTCGTCATCGATGCACCGACGAGAAGGCGGGACATCGCCATTCCGGAAGACATCGTCGAGGAAATCGCCCGTCTCTACGGCTACGATGAAATTCCGAAGACGCTTCCGGTCGCCGAATCTGTTCCTGGCGGGCTGAATCCGTACCAGGCGAAGCGGCGCATCGTCCGCCGGTTCCTTGAAGGGGCCGGGCTTTACCAGGCGATCACGTATTCCCTCACTTCTGCGGAATCCGCACAGAAATTCGCGCTGGAAACGGCGCCGGAGACGAAACTGCTCATGCCGATGAGCGAAGACCGGAGCACGCTCCGTCAAAGCCTGCTGCCGCACCTGCTTGAAGCGGTCACATACAATGTCGCCCGCCAGAACGGCTCGGTCGCGCTGTATGAGACCGGATCCGTGTTCCTCGGAGAAGGCGCAGACGGGCTGCCGGCCGAAGTGGAGCATGCCGCCGTCGCGATCACCGGTGAGTGGTCGGGAAGCGACTGGCAGGGAAGCAGCCGCCCGGCAGACTTCTATGCGGTCAAGGGGATCGTCGAAGGCCTGATGGACATGCTCGGACTGACCGCCCGCCTGTCGTTCCGAAAAGGAGAAATGGACGGCCTGCATCCCGGCCGGACCGCGGACATCCTGCTCGACGGAGAACGGGTCGGCGTCATCGGCCAGCTCCACCCGACCGAACAAAAGGCGCGTGACCTGAAAGACACCGTCGTCGCCGAACTGAACCTGCAGGCCGTCCTGACCCGTGAAACTGAGCCGCTCATTTATTCGCCGGTTCCGAAATTCCCGTCGATCAGCCGTGATGTGGCCCTCGTCATGCCGAGAGCCGCGGAAGCCGGAACACTGGAGGCCGCCATCCGCTCAAGCGCCGGCAGCCTGCTGAAGGAAGTGCATGTGTTCGACGTTTATGAAGGAGATAAGATGGATGAAGGCATGAAGTCGATCGCCTTCTCGCTTACTTATCAAAATCCGGAACGCACGCTCACCGACGAAGAAGTGACCGAAGCACACAGCCGCGTGATTGCGGCACTCGAAGCCGAAGGCGCACGCGTCCGCAGCTGAGTTAATCGAAAAAGGCGAGATTGCACCCAATTAATGGGCTGCAACCTCGCCTTTTGTCGTGTGGGAAAAGCGGTGTTGGAGCGAATGTCGGGATAGGGGCGATGAATGTCGGGATAGAGGCGCCGAATGTCGGGATGGGACCGGCGAATGTCGGGATTGCGCCGTTGAATGTCGGGATGGGACCCGTGCCGGGTTGAATGTCGGGATAGAGGCGCCGAATGTCGGGATCGGACCGGCGAATGTCGGGATTGCGCCGTTGAATGTCGGGATGGGACCCGTGCCGTGGTGAATGTCGGGATAGAGGCGCCGAATGTCGGGATCGGACCGGCGAATGTCGGGATTGCGCCGTTGAATGTCGGGATGGGAAGCGTGCCGTGGTGAATGTCGGGATAGAGGCGCCGAATGTCGGGATTGCGCTGTTGAATGTCGGGATAGGAACCGCTCCGTGGTGAATGTCGCGATAGGATCCGCGCCGTGGTGAATGCTCCTTCCATTCTCAGGAAATAAACAAGAGCCAACACGATGTGTCGGCTCAGGATGGATCTTTTCACCGGCCGCGCTTTTTTGAAGCGAGGGCGGCGGCTTTGTTCGTATTGGCAAAATGTTTTTTCGTGATGGAAGCGAGGAAGTCGTCTCCCTTCGCAAGAAGGATCTTTGCGGCGGCTTCGTCAACCGGTTTTCCGGCTCCTTTCGGCAGGGTGACGCCGGCCTCTTCGCTCAGCCGGTCCATTTCCTCGAGAAACGCCACGCGGGCGAGGATGGAGGCGCAGGCGACCGAGGCGTGGAGATTCTCCGCCTTTGTTGAAAACAGCACGTTCTCCCGCACGATGTCCTGTTCGCCGCTGATGTGGCGGTAGTAGATGCCGCGTTCGGCGAACTGGTCGATCAGGATGTAATCCGGTTTTCGCCCGTCCAGCTTCCGCAGCACATGCCGGATCGCCTGGTTGTGCAGGAGCGCCTTGATCTTGCCCTGTGACCAGCCCTTCGCCTGGACGGTGTTGTATTTGCCGTTTGGCAGCACGAGCACGCTGTTCGGAAAAGCTGCCTTGATCTGAGGCCCGATCCGGCGCATCAGCGGATCCGTAAGCATTTTGGAGTCCTTGACGCCGAGCTCTTCGGCAAGCGCAATTCCTTCGGCCGGCACATAGCACGCCGCCACCGTCACCGGGCCGAAGAAATCTCCTGTGCCCGTTTCGTCCGATCCGATGACAGACATTCTGGCAAGGCCGTCCGGCAGGCGGTCGCCCTTGGCCGAAGACTTCGGCTTGGCGGAAGGGCCGGCAACCGCACCCCCGGAAGTCCATTTGGCGGCTTCGGCAGCGCCGGCGGCCCCCTGGAACATCACCTTGCCGGATTTATAGGCGGTGATCGATGTCCCGCCCGTCTTTGCGGCGAACACGACTCCCGGGGCATTGCGCACCACTTTTGAACCCTCATAATGGTCGATCAGTTTTTTCATCTGCACGGCGTCCATCACTATGACTGTATTTGACATATCCTCATCCTTCCGTCCTGTGCAGATCCGGCCGGTCCGGGAAAAGGGCAAAGGGCCGTTTTCCGTCCTACACATTGAATCTGCTTTCATGGTATTATGGTGTATAGGATTTTTCAAGGAGGTGGCGGGAGTGACTGAACCGGAAAAAATCCGTGTGGCCGTTGAAATCTATGGCCAGACATACCAGATGGTCGGAACGGAGAGCAGCAGCCATATGCGTCTTGTCGCTTCGCTGGTGGACGACATGATGCGCGATATCTCCTCGAAAAATCGGTCGCTCGATACAACAAAGATTGCCGTACTGACGGCGGTGAACACAGTGAACGATGCCATTAAGCTGAAAGAGCGCATCGAGGAGCTGGAAAACGAACTGAAATTGCTGAAGGGTTGACGCGAATGCTCGATTTAATCATTGTTTTTGTCCTGCTCGGAGGACTGATCACCGGTTTCAAGCGGGGCCTGATCGTCCAGCTCATACATATGGTCAGCTTCATCGTCGCGCTCATCGTGGCTTGGGCCTACTACAAGCCGCTCGCCGATAAATTTGTCCTGTGGGTCCCGTACCCGGCGGTGGAGGCCGGAAACTCCCTGAAGATCGCCTTCGGGACCATCGATTTCGACCAGACGTTCTATCGCCTGCTCGCTTTCGTCTTCATCTTCCTGGCGGTGAAGCTCGTGCTTCAGCTGCTGGCGTCGATGCTCGACTTCCTGAAGTATCTGCCGGTCCTCGGATCGGTCAACGCCTTCACGGGAGCCGCGCTCGGATTCGTGGAGTTTTACCTGATCCTCTTTTTCCTGCTCTACGTGTTCGCCATGCTGCCGATCGGCTTCGTGCAGGACAGGATCGGCTCATCGGTCCTTGCCGGTGCCATCCTGAAACATACGCCGCTTATTTCCGAAGCGGTGAAAAACTGGTGGTACATCTACCTGAAATGAGCTTCCCTCCCGCGAGGGGAGCTTTTTAGCCGAAAGGGGAGGTTTTCGACATGAACAAGAAAATCATCATCCATACGCTGGAAGACATCGCACTGCACATGGAGCTGCTCGGGGAAAACCCGTTCAAGGTCGCGGCGTTCAGGAAAGCGGCGGGCGTCCTGGAGCAGGATCCGAGAAGCCTTTCCGAAATGGAGGATATCCTGTCACTCAAAGGCATCGGGAAAGGGACAGGTGCCGTGATCACCGACCTGTTGGAAAAAGGGGAATCCGATCTGCTGGCTGAGCTGCGGGAAGAAGTGCCGGACGGGCTGATCCCCCTGCTCAAGATCCCGGGTCTCGGCGGCAAGAAGATCGCCAAGCTGCACAAGGAACTCGGGATTGATTCGGCCGAGTCGCTGAAGGCGGCCTGCGAGTCAGGAGAAGTGAGCAGGCTGTCGGGCTTCGGCAAAAAGACCGAGGAGAAACTGCTGGCGGAACTGGAGACATTCGGGCAGCGGCCGGACAAGCTTCCGCACTGGGAGCTGGAATCGGTTGTCCATATGATTGAAAATGTGTTGCACGCCATCCCGGAGGCGGAGCGGTTCCTCGTCACGGGGAGCTACCGCAGGATGGCCGAGATGAGCAGCGACCTGGACTTCATCGTCGTCACAAAGCTGCCGGACCGCGTGACAGAAGGGCTCATGAACTCGCTGCCCGTCCTGGAGACGGTTGCCTCCGGAGACACGAAGCTGTCCGTCACGCTCGACGCGGAAAACCCCGTCGACGTTGATTTTCGCTTTGTCGCCGCAGAGCAGTTCGCGAGCGCCATCCACCACTTCACCGGCTCGAAGGACCACAATGTCCGCATGCGCCAGCTGGCCAAGGAACGCGGGGAGAAGATCAGCGAGTATGGTGTGGAGCAGGAAGACGGATCCGTTCTGACCTTTGATTCGGAAAAAGCGTTCTTCGCCCACTTCGGCCTGCCGTTCTTCCCGCCGACCGTCAGAAAAGACGGCACGGAACTGGAGCGCACGGCCGAACTGGACGGCCTCATCCGGCTTGACGACATCCGCTCAGACCTTCATATGCACACCGTCTGGTCGGACGGAGCGGAGTCGGTGAAGGAAATGGCGGAAGCCTGCCGGAAGCGGGGATACAGCCATATGGTCATCACGGACCATACGCACTACCTGAAAGTCGCAAACGGCCTGACGCCGGAACGCCTCCGGGAGCAGATCAGGGAAATCCGGGCGGTCGACGCGGAGATCGACGGCATCACCGTCCTCTGCGGGACCGAAATGGACATTCTGCCGGACGCGACGCTGGATTTTGATGATGAACTGCTGGCGGAGCTGGACTTCGTCATCGCCTCCATCCACTCCAACTTCAGCCAGCCGCTGGAAAAAATCATGGAGCGGCTGCACGCGGCGATCTCGAATCCGCACGTCGACATGATCGCCCACCCGACGGGCCGCATCATCGGCAGGCGGGAAGGATATTCGCCGGATTTGGAACAGCTGATCGAATGGACGGCCGAATACGGCAAAATCTTGGAGCTGAACGCCAATCCGTACCGCCTTGACCTGGCGGAGGAATGGCTGGTGCTGGCACAGGAGAAAGGCGTTCCGGTCGCGATCAACACCGATGCGCACAGCACCGGCCAGCTGGGCTATATGGAAACCGGTGTCCGGTACGCGCAGCGTGCATGGATGAACCGGGATAATATCGTCAATACGTGGACACTGGAGCGGTTCCTTGATCACCTGAAAGGCTGACGGGCGCCGCACCATGCAAGAAAGGAAGTGGAGCCGATGGACCCTCGAGTCCTGAGAACGCTCGAATTTGATAAAATCCGCGACGATGTGTCGGGCCACTGCACTTCCGTCCTCGGCAGAAGCCGGATTGCCGATCTCGCCCCGTCCGGCGAAATCGGTGAAGTGACGGCGCTTCTGGAAGAGACGGACGAGGCCCTCGCCATCTACCGCATCCGCGGCAACGTGCCGATGGGGGGACTGTTCGACATCCGGCCCTATGCAAAACGTGCACAGGCCGGAGGGGTGCTCGGTGCAACGGAACTCATGGAAACGGCAAGCTCGATCCGTGCCGGCCGGATCCTGAGACAGTTCCTTGAGGTCATCGGGGAAGAGGGAGAGATTGAAATCCCGCTCTTCCTCGCCAAAAAAGAGGAGATGCCGGTCCTGACGGCGCTTGAGCATGAGATCAACGCATGCATCGATGACAACGGAAAAGTGCTCGACAGCGCATCTTCCGCCCTGCGGTCGATCCGCCAGCAACTGCGAGCCCAGGAAGGACGCGTCCGGGACAAGCTCGAGCAATACACCCGGAACAACGCCAAAATGCTGTCTGACGCGATCGTGACGATCCGCAACGACCGATATGTGATCCCGGTGAAGCAGGAATACCGGACCCATTTCGGGGGCATTGTCCACGACCAGTCTTCCTCCGGCCAGACTTTGTTCATCGAACCGGATGCGGTCGTCCAGGCGAACAACGAAATCCGCAGACTGAAGATGAAGGAACATGAAGAGATTGAACGGATTCTCCGGGTGCTCTCCGAACAGGTACAGGAGCATGCCCGAGAGCTGTTCATCCTCATCCGGATTCTCGGCGACATGGATGCGGTCCTCGCGAAGGCGAAGTACGGGATGGCCGAAAAGGCGACGATCCCGTCCGTGAACGATGAAGGCTACATCCGGCTCGTGAAGGCACGGCACCCGCTCATTCCAAGGGAAGAAGCGGTGACGAACACGATCGAATTCGGAAGGGACACGACCGCAATCGTCATCACCGGACCGAACACGGGCGGCAAGACCGTCACGCTGAAAACGGTCGGCCTCTGCACACTCATGGCCCAGGCGGGGCTGCCCATCCCGGTTCTTGAAGGATCCGAAACGGCCGTTTTCGATGAAGTGTTTGCCGATATCGGTGATGAACAGTCGATCGAACAGAGTCTGAGCACATTTTCCTCCCACATGGTGAATATCGTCGGGATCCTCGGCCGCTTTGACGACCGGTCACTGGTCCTGTTTGACGAGCTCGGTTCCGGGACCGATCCCCAGGAAGGGGCGGCGCTCGCGATTGCCATCCTTGACGAAGTGCACGGCAGGGGCGCCCGCGTCATGGCGACGACCCACTATCCGGAGCTGAAGGCCTACGGCTATAACCGTCCGGGCGTCGTCAATGCCAGCGTCGAATTCGACGTGGAGACGCTCAGCCCGACGTACCGGCTGCTGATCGGCGTGCCGGGGCGGAGCAACGCGTTTGAGATCTCCCAGCGACTCGGGCTCCCGGCGCACATCATCCGCCACGCCAAGACATTCACGGGCGAGGACCGCCATGAAGTGGAAACGATGATCACATCGCTCGAGGCAAGCCGTGTCCAGGCGGAGAAAGATGCCGAAGAAACGGCAAGGGTCCTCCGGGAATCCGAAAGTCTCAGAGAACAGCTGGAAACCCGGCTGTCGGAGTATGAGTCGAAAAAAGACTTGCTCGAAGACAAGGCAAGGGAAAAGGCAAAGCGGATCGTGGAAGACGCACGCCGGGAAGCGGAAGCTGTCATTTCCGAACTGCGGGCGTTGCGATTGAATGCCGGTGCACAGGTGAAGGAACACGAACTCATCGACGCGAAAAAGCGGCTTGAAGGGGCAGCGCCTCAGGAGCAGCTCCGCAAAAAGGCGAAATCCGGTGCCAAGCCGGCGAAACACGAACTCCAGGCCGGCGACGAGGTCAAGGTGATCAGCTACGGCCAAAAAGGAACCCTGATCGAAAAGGCGTCAGGCGAAGAGTGGCTTGTCCAGATCGGAATCCTGAAAATGCGCCTGCACGAAACCGACCTGGAGTGGGTGAAACCAGAAAAACAAAAAGAAACGGTCACCGTCACAAATGTACGCGGCCGTTCCGGAGACGGCGTCAGACTGGAACTGGACCTCCGCGGCGAGCGCTATGAAGACGCCATCCGCAGGACCGAGAAGTACATCGACGATGCCCTGCTCGCCAATTATCCGCGCGTTTCGATCATCCACGGCAAGGGAACCGGCGCGCTTCGGGAAGGGATCCAGAAATACCTCCGCCGCCACTCCCGCGTCAAGAGCTTCCGCTTCGGCGAAGCCGGCGAGGGCGGCTACGGCGTCACCGTGGTTGAGCTGAAGTAAGGCAATGCATGCGGAACGCATCCGGCCAACGTTGAAAACAAAACAATTGAGGAAACTTGAAACCTTCCCGGCGCTCCCGCCGTATAAGTAGACTAAAACGGCAAAGGAGCCAACTGTATGCTGCTATCCGGCTTTTGGACTCATCCGCTCGTGGAAGCTGCGGGCTATTTCAGTGTCACCGTCCTCTGTCTCATCGTGGCGATGGTGGTGTTCGAACTCGTCACCAAGTACAAAAACTGGGAAGAAATCCAGAACGGCAATATGGCGGTGGCCCTTGCGACCGGCGGCAAGATCTTCGGGGTCGCCAACATTTTCCGCCATTCGATCCAGCAGCATTCGACGCTTCCGGAAATGCTGCTGTGGGGACTGTTCGGATTTTTCCTGCTCATCATGGCTTATTGGCTTTTTGAATTCCTTACTCCGAAGTTTCATATAGATAAGGAAATCGGCGACGACAACCGGGCGGTGGGATTCATTTCATTCATCATCTCGGTCGGTCTCAGCTTTGTCATCGGTGCGAGCATCACCTGACACCTTGACGGACGCGGAGGACGATCGAAAGGCGGTCAATCAAATTGGATATGGTCAAACTGGCAAAACTGCTGCTGCTGTTCTGCGCCGGCTTCATCATCGTCGGCATCTGGTGGCTGTTTTTCAAATAGGAAGCGCGGAATTTCCGCGCTTTTTATATGGAGGGATTGAAAGCGCCTTCAGGTTCGTGTATTCTTAAAATAGGAATATTCTAACGATTGAAGGGAGAAAGGGGTTAGATCATGACGGCAAAACCATGGCTTAAGAACTACCCGGAGGCAATCCCGCCGGTGGTCGACATTCCGGACGAGCCGATCCAGACGGGCCTCATCCGGTCGGCCGAACGCTACCCGGATAAAGTCGCCATCCATTTTCTCGGCAGGGAAGTGACGTACGGGGAACTGTATGAGTCGGCGTTGAAATTCGGCAACTATTTGCGTGGCCTCGGTGTGAAAAAAGGCGACCGTGTCGCAATCATGCTGCCGAACTGTCCGCAGAATGTCATCGCCTTCTACGGGATCCTGTTCTCGGGAGGAATCGTCGTTCAGACGAACCCGCTGTACACCGAAAAGGAACTGGCCTACCAGATGAAGGATTCGGGCGCCAAAGTGATCGTCGGCCTGGACATCCTGTATCCGAGGATCGCCCGCATCATCGGGGAGACAGAGCTTGAACAGGTGATCATCACGGGCATCAAAGACTATCTGCCTTTCCCGAAAAACCTTCTTTACCCGTTCGTGCAGCGCAAGGAGTACGGCATGACGGTCAAAGTCGAGCACAGGGGCCGCAATCATCTGTTTACCGAAGCGATCAAGCGTTCCAAGGCGGAGCCGATCGCGCTTGACCAGCCGGATCCGGAAGATGTGGCGCTTCTCCAGTACACGGGCGGCACGACCGGTTCCCCGAAGGGCGTCATGCTCACCCACCGAAACCTCATGGCGAACACGAAAATGTGCGATGCGTGGATGTACAAGTGCACGCCGGGCGAAGAAACGATTCTCGGCATCCTGCCATTCTTCCATGTGTACGGAATGACGACCGTCCTTGTCCTCGGCGTCACGCAAGCGAACAAAATGGTGCTTGTGCCGAAGTTCGACCCGGAAACCGTGCTCAAGCTCATCGACAAGCAGTCGCCGACCCTGTTCCCGGGCGCGCCGACCATCTACATCGGCCTGCTCAACCATCCGGATATCGGCAAATACGATCTTTCTTCGATCAAGGCCTGCCTGAGCGGATCCGCACCGCTGCCGGTGGACATCCAGGAAAAGTTCGAAACCATCACAAAAGGCAAGCTGGTCGAAGGATACGGGCTGTCCGAAACCTCCCCGGTCACCCACGCCAACCTCATCTGGGACGGGGAGCGAAAACGGGGATCGATCGGCATTCCGTGGCCGAACACCGAAGCTGCCGTGTTCAGAAACGGAACGGCGGAGCCGCTTGGCACCGGAGAAATCGGGGAAATCGCCGTCAAGGGGCCGCAGGTGATGAAAGGGTACTGGAACCGGCCCGAAGAAACAGAGGCGACCCTGAAGGACGGATGGCTTCTCACCGGGGACCTCGGCTATATGGATGAGGACGGATACTTCTATATCGTGGACCGCAAGAAAGACATGATCATCGCTAGCGGGTATAATGTGTATCCGAGAGACATCGAAGAAGTGCTCTATGAGCATCCGGACATCATGGAATGCGTGGTTGCCGGCGTGCCGGATCCCTACCGGGGGGAAACCGTCAAGGCGTATATTGTCTTGAAACCGGGCCGGCAGGTGACGGAAAAGGAGCTCAACGAGTATTGCCGAAAGCACCTCGCTTCTTACAAAGTGCCAAGGCTGTATGAGTTCCGCGACGAGCTGCCGAAAACGGCGGTCGGAAAGATCCTGCGCCGCAAGCTCGTGGATGAAGAAAAAAAGAAGCTGGAAGATGAAAAATCAGCACACGGAGAAGAAATCGTCGGCTCCTGAGAGTGCTTGACAGACACGCATATGCAGTCTAATATAGAAATATGAATGAACCATCATTCATATTTCTTTTTTTATTTGGTGGTGGAATCTTTGAAGCGGAACAAACCGAAATACAAACAAATCGTGGACGCCGCCGTTGTCGTGATTGCGGAAAACGGCTACCATCAGGCACAGGTTTCCAAGATTGCCAAGCAGGCGGGCGTTGCGGACGGAACGATCTATCTTTATTTCAAAAACAAAGAAGATATCCTCGTTTCGGTGTTCCGCGAGAAGATGTCGATCTTCGTGGAAAACCTGCAGAAGATCCTGGGAGCGGATGTGTCTTCCGAGGAGAAGCTGTACCGGATGATCGAAAATCACTTCCGGGTGCTTCACTCTGACCATCACCTGGCGATCGTCACCCAGCTCGAACTGCGCCAGTCCAACAAGGATCTGCGGCACGAGATCAACAATGTGCTCAAGGATTACCTGGCTCTCCTCGACCGGATTCTGGCCGAAGGGATTGAGCAGGGGGAGTTCGAGAAAGGGATGGATATCCGGCTGGCCCGCCAGATGGTATTTGGCACCATGGATGAAATTATCACTTCATGGGTGATGAATGATCAGAAATATGATTTAATGAAACTGGCGCCGAATGTACATAGGCTGCTCATGAAAGGCATGAAAGCCGACTGAAGGGGATGAGATTCGGATGGAATTCCTGAAGGTGGAGAAGAAGGACGGGCTGGCGATCGCCGCAATCACGCGGCCGCCGGCGAATGCGCTTTCACGGGGACTGATCCGTGAAATCGGGGAACTTCTGGATGAGGTTGAGCAAGATTCCGATGTCCGGGTGATTGTCCTGCACGGGGAAGGTCGTTTTTTCTCGGCGGGCGCGGACATCAAAGAATTTACGGAAGTCGAATCGGGCGAGGCGTTCACCCGCCTGTCCGAAAACGGCCAGCAGACGTTCGAGCGGCTTGAGAATTTTCCTAAGCCGGTCATCGCGGCCATCCACGGTGCGGCGCTCGGCGGAGGGCTTGAGCTTGCGATGGCCTGCCACATGCGCTTCGTCACGAGCGGCGCAAAGCTCGGCCTGCCCGAGCTTTCTCTGGGACTGATCCCGGGCTTCGCGGGCACGCAGCGCCTGCCGAGGTACGTCGGACCGGCGAAAGCCGCGGAAATGATGCTGACGGCAGAGCCAATCACGGGCGAGGACGCTGTCGGATGGGGACTCGCAAACCGGGCATTCGGCGAAGAAGAACTGCTCGGCGAAACGCTCAAGACGGCGCGCAAGATCGCCGGCATGAGCCCGGTGTCCGTGCGGGCGGCACTTCGCATGATCCAATACGGCAAGCATGCCGGCTTCCGGGACGGCGTGAAGGCGGAAGCCGAATCGTTCGGGGAAGTGTTCGGATCGGAAGACGCCAAAGAAGGCATTTCCGCATTCCTTGAAAAGCGGAAGCCCGAATTCAAAGGGAAGTAAACATTCGAAGGGGAGGATGGAACATGAACATCTACGCACTGGTGAAACGGACGTTCGACACGGAGGAGAAAATCTCCGTACAGAATGGTGGAATTGCAGAAGACGGGGCGGAATTCATCATCAACCCGTATGACGAATATGCGGTCGAAGAAGCGATCCGCGTGCGCGACGAGCACGGCGGCGAAGTCACGGTCCTGACGCTCGGCGGAGAAGACGCCGAAAAGCAGCTCCGCACGGCACTTGCCATGGGGGCGGACAAAGCCGTTCTCATCGACACGGAAGACGACCTCGATGACATGGACGAGTTCACGGCGGCAGCGATCATCGCCGAATACCTCAAAGACAAGGATGCGGACCTTATCCTGGCCGGCAACGTGGCCATCGACGGCGGGTCCGGACAGGTCGGTCCGCGCGTGGCGGAACTTCTCGGCATCAACTATGTCACGACCATCACCGAGCTGAAGATCGACGGGGAAAAAGCGAACATCGTCCGCGACGTCGAAGGCGACTCGGAAACGATCGAAGCGGAACTGCCGCTGCTCGTGACGGCTCAGCAGGGCCTGAACGACCCTCGCTACCCTTCGCTGCCGGGCATCATGAAAGCGAAGAAGAAGCCGCTCGAGGAGCTTGAGCTCGATGATCTTGACATCGAAGAAGATGACGTGGAACCGAAAACAGAGCGCATTGAAATCTTCCTCCCGCCTGAAAAGGCTGCGGGGCGGATCCTTGAAGGAGAGCTTCAGGACCAGGTGAAAGAACTGGTCGAGCTTCTCCGCACCGAAGCGAAAGTCATCTGATCTGAACCGTACTATTCGAATCAGGAGGGGTAATTATGTCCAATAAAGTGATTGTACTAGGGGAAGTGCGCGACGGCGCATTGCGAAATGTTTCGTTTGAAGCCATCGGTGCCGCAAAAACAGTGGCCGGCGGCGGTGAAATCGTCGGTGTCCTCATCGGCGACGATGTGCAGGGCGTGGCACAGGAAATGAGCGCATACGGCGCAGACCGCGTCGTCACTGTCGAGCACCCGCACCTCAAACACTATACTTCCGACGGCTTCGGCCAGGCGTTCATGGCCGTCCATGAGCAGGAGCAGCCGGACGTGATTGTCTTCGGCCATACGGCGCAGGGGAAAGACCTGTCGCCGAAAATCGCGGCCAAACTCCAGAGCGGACTCGTTTCCGACGTAACGGAAATCGAAGGCGAAGGAGAAGATGCGATCTTCATCCGTCCGATTTATTCCGGCAAGGCATTTGAAAAAGTGAAGATCAATGAAGGACCGGTCTTCTTCACGATCCGCCCGAACAACATCGCGTCGCCTGAAAAAGACGACAGCCGTTCCGGCGATGTGTCGTCCGTCTCCGCGGATATCCAGAACCTCCGTTCCGTCGTCAAAGACGTGGTCACGAAGGCCACGGACGGCGTCGACATGTCCGAAGCGAAAGTCATCGTCGCGGGCGGCCGCGGCGTCAAAGGCCCTGAAGGCTTTGAGCCGCTCAAAGATCTCGCCGACCTGCTCGGCGGTGCGATCGGCGCTTCCCGAGGCGCATGCGATGCCGACTACTGCGATTATTCGCTTCAGATCGGACAGACCGGGAAGGTCGTCACGCCGGATCTGTACATCGCTGCAGGCATTTCCGGTGCCATCCAGCACTTGGCCGGAATGTCGAACTCGAAAGTCATCGTCGCAATCAACAAAGATCCGGAAGCCAACATCTTCAAGGTGGCGGACTACGGCATCGTGGGCGACCTGTTCGAAGTCGTTCCGATGATGATTGAAGAGATCAAGAAAACAAAAGTGAATGCATGATTGGGACGGCCCCCGGGTATGGAATACATCGGGGGCCGCTTCCTTTCAGAAGGACTTTCGCGCGCGGGCAGAACATTCGCCCCCCAAACCGGCGGCGTGATATACTCTGTGTAGCGTGACCATAAAGAGGCAATATCCCGCAAACGGCGGGAGGAGCGGCACATTGCCGCAGCTGCATCAACCGGTTGCGAAAAGCGGTGCAGACTTGCCTGATTAATAAGGAGGATCTCCAAAATGGCTATTCAACATGCAACGGACCAGGATTTCCAAAACAAAGTTTCCAGCGGACTCGTTCTCGTCGACTTCTGGGCGACCTGGTGCGGACCGTGCAAGATGATCGCGCCCGTCCTTGAAGAAGTGGACGCCGAAATCGGCGACAAAGTCCAGATCGTCAAAGTGGACGTCGATGAAAACCAGGAAACTGCCGGAAAGTATGGCATCATGTCGATTCCGACGCTCGTTCTTTTCAAAGACGGCGAAATCGTGGACAAAGTGGTCGGATTCAACCCGAAAGAAAAGCTTGTCCAGTTCATCGAACAGCACGCGTAACAGAAACGACGGAAACCGGGGCCTCTGAAGGTACCCGGTTTTTTTGGCAGGTGAGAAAATATGAATGAACGCATCCAGCAGAAGCTGGCCATATTGCCGGACCAGCCGGGCTGCTATCTCATGAAAGATCGGCAGGGGACGATCATTTACGTGGGGAAGGCAAAAGTCCTGAAAAACCGGGTCCGGTCCTATTTCACGGGCTCCCACGATGCGAAGACACAGCGGCTCGTCTCCGAAATCGAGGACTTTGAATACATCGTCACATCATCCGACATCGAAGCGCTCATACTGGAACTGAACTTGATCAAAAAGCATGACCCGAAATACAACATCATGCTCAAGGATGACAAGACGTATCCTTACATCAAAATCACCGCGGAGCGCCACCCGAGGCTCGTGATCACGCGCAAAGTGAAAAAGGACAAAGGGAAATACTTCGGCCCCTATCCGAATGCGTATGCCGCATCGGAGACGAAAAAGCTGCTCGACCGGCTTTATCCGCTCAGGAAATGCCAGACGCTGCCGGACAGAGTATGCCTGTATTACCATCTCGGCCAGTGTCTCGCCCCGTGCGTCAATGAAGTTTCGCCTGACACGTACAAAGAACTGACGGACGGCATCGCCAAATTCCTGAACGGCGGCTACAAAGACGTGAAGCGGGAACTGACGGAGAAGATGAACCGGGCGGCCGAGCAGCTCGAGTTCGAACGGGCGAAGGAATACCGCGACCAGATCACCCACATTGAGACCGTCATGGAAAAGCAGAAGATGACGACGACCGACATGACGGACCGCGATGTGTTCGGCTATGCGGTCGACAAAGGCTGGATGTGCGTCCAGGTGTTTTTCATGCGGCAGGGGAAACTGATCGAACGGGACGTGTCGCTGTTCCCGGTCTACCGGGACCCTGACGAAGAGTTCCTCACATACATCGGACAGTTCTACGACAAGTCGGAGCATATCCTGCCGAGGGAAATTTTCCTGCCCGAAGGAACGGACTCGGAACTCGTTCAGGAGCTCCTCGGAGTGAAAGTGAGCGTTCCGCAGCGCGGAAAGAAAAAGGACCTGGTCCGGCTCGCGGCAAAAAATGCGACAATCGCCTTGTCCGAGAAGTTCCAGCTCATCGAACGGCAGGAACAGCGGACCGTCGGTGCGTGCGAGGAACTGGGCGACGCAATGGGCATCGCCGCTCCGCTCCGCATCGAGGCATTCGACAACTCCCACACATACGGCGCCGAAGCCGTTTCCGCCATGGTGACGTTCATCGACGGCCGGCCCGACAAGAAAAACTACCGGAAATACAAAACGAAGGCCGCCGCCCGGCATGATGACTACGGGGCGATGCGCGAGGTTGTCCGCCGGCGGTACGTGCGCGTGCTGAAGGACGGCCTGCCGCTCCCGGACCTCATCTTGATCGACGGCGGCAAAGGTCAGATCGGCGCTGCCAGGGAAGTGATCGAGGACGAACTCGGACTGGACATCCCGATTGCCGGGCTTGCCAAGGACGACAAACACCAGACGGCCCTCCTTTTGTACGGCGACCCGCCGGAAGTAGTGCCGCTGAAGCGGACGAGCGAAGGGTTTTATCTGCTGCAGAGAATTCAGGATGAAGTCCACCGGTTTGCCATCACGTTCCATCGACAGAGGAGGGGGGCGAAATCGCTCACTTCGTCTCTTGACGGCATTCCGGGGGTCGGGCCAAAACGGAAAACCCAGCTTCTCCGCCATTTTGGCTCGGTGAAGAAGATCCGGGAAGCGAACGCAGAAGCTCTTCGGCAAGCGGGGCTCCCCCAGGCGGTGGCCGAAGCCGTGGAAGGTTATTTCAGGGAACAGGACGCAGCCAAAGACTAGTGCGGGAGGTAATGAGATGAATTGGACACTCATCGAAAACGCAATCCGGAAAGCGAGGGAGGAAGGGGAGTTCGACAATCTGCCCGGCCGGGGGAAGCCGCTTCCTAAAGACGAACTTGAGCATTTGCCGCCGGACATCCGGATGGCGGTCCGGATCCTGAGGAACAGCGGCTATGATGATGAGGCCATGTTCGTCCAGAAAGAAATAACCGATCTTGGAGGCCGGCTCCATCATGCGCCCGAAACGGAAAAGACGGAACTCGAAGCGGCCTACAACAAGCAGATGAAAAAGATGAACTCGCTCCTGTCAAAGAAAGGCGTCCGCACGAACAGCAGCGCCTTCAAGGAGTACAACCGGCAGATCCAGGACAAGCTGAAATGGTGAAACCGCCGGCTGTTCTGCAAAGCAAAAGCGGCCGCCCGGAAAACCCGGTACGGCCGCTTTTCAGCAAAGATGGGAGATTTCATTCCCGGACGAGGATCAGCCGGACTTCCCCTTTCTTCGGGTCCGCCTCCGGCCTGCATTCGCAGACGCACTCATGGATCTTGGAGAATTGGCCGGACAGGAATCCGGCTTCCAGCGTGTAGGAGCGGCCCCGTTTCATGCAGTCGGGCTCGACGGCCAACAGCCAGATGGTCTCTTTCCTGTTCTCCTGCAAAACGGAAAGCTCTCCCCATCCGGCCTCTCCGAAGAAATCAATAGCTTCTTCCATTTTAAAGAGGGGGAAGGTCCGCGAAAGCTCTTTTCCCGCCCAGTACAAAATATCCTCCTCGTGCTTGCCGAGGATGGAAGGGAGCACATGGTCCCTGATCAGCTCATATCCGAAGCGGGGAGTGCCATCCCGTACCGTCGTCCCGTTTTCCGAAGTCAATGTCATCGCCTCTTCCGTCAGTATCATAAAAACTCCCCCGGCACGGCATTCTGCTGCCCCGGAGCCGGATTGGCGGCTCTTGTCGAATTTGTGTCGGTCGCCTTGATTTCCCCATAGGGGAGGAGTACAATGGTTTTGTCCTATTATTGTAATCATGATGAAATAAGCAGTCAATGCTCGCTTCCGTCCAACAGGCGGGGGCGTCGTCGCCTGCCTGTTTGTCACTATTAAGGGGGGTAAAAAATTCATGAGAGATTATGATTTTGGCCTGCGCCGGCTGCACTCGCTGCTCGGGATCATTCCGATCGGCCTGTTTGTGACCCAGCACCTTGTCGTCAACCACTTTGCCACAGGCGGAGCGGAATCGTTCAACAAGGCGTCGAACTTCATGGGCAACCTGCCGTTCGTCAACTGGCTTGAGTGGATCGTCATTTACATTCCGCTCATGTTCCACGCATTCTTCGGCCTGTACATAGCGTTCACTTCGAAGCCAAACGTGAACCGCTACAGCACGTACAGGAACTGGATGTTCCTGCTGCAGCGGATCACGGGTGTGTTCCTTGTCATCTTCATCGCTTGGCACATCTGGCAGACACGCATTCAGAAGGCGCTCGGCACCGAAGTCGACTTCGACATGATGGCGCACATCTTGTCCAACCCGTTCATGATCGCGTTCTACGTGGTTGGCATCATCTCTGCAACATTCCACCTTGCGAATGGCCTCTGGTCGTTCCTCGTCACATGGGGCGTCACGCAGTCGCAAAGTTCGCAGCGCATCTCCACATACGTCGTGATGGTGCTGTTCCTCGCACTGTCCGTGATCGGCATCCGCGCGATCTTCGCGTTCGTCTGATGAACCGGTCAAACATTGTTGCTTAGTATTGAACGAACTGAGGAGTGAACTGAGAAATGGCGAATAGCAAATTGATCGTCGTCGGCGGCGGCTTGGCCGGCCTCATGGCGACGATTAAGGCTGCCGAATCCGGCACGCCGGTCGAATTGTTTTCATTGGTTCCCGTTAAACGTTCGCACTCCGTCTGTGCGCAGGGCGGCATCAACGGTGCGGTCAACACAAAAGGGGAAGGGGACTCCCCGTGGATCCACTTTGATGACACCGTCTACGGCGGTGACTTCCTCGCCAACCAGCCGCCGGTCCTGAAAATGGCCGAAGCGGCTCCTGGCATCATCCATCTGATGGACCGCATGGGCGTCATGTTCAGCCGGACGCCGGAAGGCCTCCTGGACTTCCGCCGTTTCGGCGGCACGATGCACCACCGCACGGCATTTGCCGGTGCAACGACGGGACAGCAGCTCCTCTATGCACTTGACGAGCAGGTCCGCCGCTACGAAGTGGAAGGCCTCGTCAAGAAATATGAGAACTGGGAATTCCTCGGCGTTGTCACAGACGACGACGGAGTCTGCCGCGGCATCATGGCGCAGAACCTCAAAACGATGGAAATCGTCTCGTTCCGTTCGGATGCCGTCATCATGGCGACCGGCGGACCGGGGATCATCTTCGGGAAGTCGACGAACTCGGTCATCAACACCGGTTCTGCCGCGTCGATCGTTTACCAGCAGGGTGCAACCTACTCGAACGGCGAGTTCATCCAGATCCACCCGACTGCCATCCCGGGAGACGACAAGCTCCGGCTCATGTCCGAATCCGCACGGGGTGAGGGCGGCCGCATCTGGACTTACAAAGACGGCAAGCCTTGGTACTTCCTCGAAGAAAAATATCCGGCGTACGGAAACCTCGTGCCGCGTGACATCGCGACACGCGAAATCTTCGACGTGTGCGTCAACCAGAAGCTCGGCATCAACGGCGAGAACATGGTCTATCTTGACCTTTCTCATAAAGATCCGCATGAGCTGGACGTCAAGCTCGGCGGCATCATCGAAATCTACGAGAAGTTCACTGGCGAAGATCCGCACAAAGTTCCGATGAAGATCTTCCCTGCGGTCCACTACTCGATGGGCGGCCTGTGGGTCGACTACGATCAGATGACCGACATTCCGGGCCTCTTCGCAGCCGGCGAGTGCGACTACTCGCAGCACGGCGGGAACCGCCTCGGCGCGAACTCGCTCCTGTCCGCGATCTACGGCGGCATGGTTGCCGGCCCGAACGCGGTCAAGTACATCGAAGGCCTCGACAAGCATGCCGAAGACCTGTCCTCGACCCTTTATGACGGCGCCGTCAAGAAAGAACAGGACAAGTGGGAAGGCATCCTGAAGATGGACGGCACCGAAAACGCCTACGTCCTTCACAAAGAGCTCGGCGAGATCATGACGAAAAACGTAACGGTTGTCCGCTTCAATGACCAGCTTCAGGAAACGGACTACAAGATCCAGGAGCTCCTGGAACGTTACAACAACATCAACGTCAACGACACGCAGCGCTGGTCCAACCAGGGCGCGACGTTCACACGCCAGCTCAAGAACATGCTTTACCTGGCGCGCGTCATCACGCTCGGCGCACTCAACCGGGACGAAAGCCGCGGCGCCCACTACAAGCCGGACTTCCCGAAACGGAACGACGCAGAGTGGCTCAAGACGACGATGGCCAAGTTCGACGGCGTCTCCGCACCGGTCTTCTCGTACGAAGATGTCGATGTATCGCTGATCCCGCCGCGTGAACGCGACTATACGAAGAAGCACTGATCACCAGGAAAGGAGAGAGATACGATGGCTGAACAAACTGCCGTGCAAGAACGAAATGCGGCAACTCCGAATAAGACGGTCCACTTTGACATTCAACGTCAGGACACGCCGGATTCGAAGCCGTACTGGGAATCATTCGAGGTGGAATACCGCCCGAATATGAACGTCATCTCGGCACTCATGGAAATCCGGCGCAACCCGGTCAACACCGACGGCACGAAAACGACGCCGATCAACTGGGAAATGAACTGTCTTGAGGAAGTCTGCGGCGCCTGTTCAATGGTCATCAACGGCCGTCCGCGGCAAGCCTGCACAGCGCTGATCGACAACCTTGCACAGCCGATCAAACTGGAGCCGATGCGCACATTCCCTGTTGTCCGGGACCTCATCGTTGACCGTGAAGTCATGTTCGACTCGCTCAAGCGCGTCAAGGCATGGATTCCGATTGACGGCACATATGACCTCGGCGAAGGACCCCGCATGCCGGAACGCAAGCGCCAGTGGGCTTATGAGCTGTCGAAATGCATGACTTGCGGCGTCTGCCTCGAAGCATGCCCGAACGTCAATGACAAAACCGACTTCATCGGTCCTGCCCTCATTTCGCAGGTCCGTCTGTTCAACACGCATCCGACCGGTGCGATGAACAAAGATGAGCGCCTCGACGCCCTTCTCCAAGACGGCGGCCTGCAGGAATGCGGCAACTCGCAAAACTGCGTGGTGGCCTGCCCGAAAGGCATTCCGCTGACCACGTCGATCGCGGCGATGAACCGCTCGGCGACGATCCACTCGTTCAAGAACTTCTTCGGTTCCGACCATCTCGTCGACTGAACCGGAGTTTCCCAAAACCCGCTGCACGGCCGGATATCCCGGTCTTGCGGCGGGTTTTTCAGATGGAGCGGACATCCTTCCAAATCCCTGAATTTTCTGCTATGATAGAAAAATGAATGGCTGTTCATTTCAATGAAGCGAGGGGATCAAAATGAAGGCGCAGTATATCGGGGATTTTGATGAATGGAAGGCAGGCTTCCGCTTTTCCACACCGGTGACGGTCCGTTTTTCCGAAACGGACATGTACGGCCACCTGAACAATACGGTGAACTTTGCCTACTTTGAATACGCGAGGATCGAATACTTGAAGCATATCGGACTGATGAATGACTGGCTCGATCCGGACGGGGAGAATATTCCGGTTGTCGCCGACCTCCAGTGCGATTATCTGAAACAGGTGTTTTTTGACCAGGCCATCGACATTCATGTGAAAGCGGCAAAACTCGGAGGGTCGTCAGTGGATATCCATTATCTTGCGACAGACAAGAAAGGGGAAGCCCTGTTCACCGGGCGCGGCACGATGGTGCAGATCAGCCGAAAAACGGGCAAGTCGGCGCCGTGGACGGAGGCGGACCGGGCGGCGTTCGGACCGGTTCCTTCTGCAGCCCGCTGAATCAGATCTTGGCCCGGTGCGCGTGATTCCAAAAAGTTGACCGGGCGAAAGCCCTCACCCGCAGCGCCTTTTCGACATACTCTGTGATGAAGAGTTGAGGGGAGGGGCGCTAAGTGGCGGATGAGCTGCAACATCGTTCATTGCTGACGAAAAGGGAGAGGGAAATCTTCCAACTGCTAGTGAAGGACAAGACGACAAAGGAAATCGCGGCCGGGCTCGGGATCAGCGAGAAAACCGTCCGGAACCATATTTCAAATACAATCCAGAAGCTGGGGGTATCCGGGCGCGCTCAGGCGATTGTCGAGCTTCTTCGGCTGTCGGAACTCTCGCTTGACTAAATGCCCCTTGCCATTCCGTCTGAAACCCGTCACAATGTAGGTAAGTTAACGGTTTCGGGGAGTGGTGAGCAGATGGCTGGGTCCAACAGCGGACAAGAGCGGCACAATCCAGAAGAGATCGCCTTCGTGGAAAAGGAATTGCGTCACATCGCGGCGCTGATCAAGCAGAGCGGCCGCGAAATCCTGGATAATTATCCGATTACGCCGCCCCAATTCGTGGCGCTTCAATGGCTGCTGGAGCTGGGAGACATGACAATCGGAGACCTGTCGAACAAAATGTACCTGGCTTTTTCAACGACGACAGATCTTGTCGACCGGATGGAGAAGAACCAACTGGTGAAACGGGTCCGGGATGAACAGGATCGCCGGGTCGTCCGGATTCATCTTCTGGAAGACGGGGAGCGCATCATCGAAGAAGTGATCGACAAGCGGCGGAATGACCTTCAGGAAGTCCTCACGGATTTTACATCAGATGATATGGTCAAACTTTCCGCCATGCTGACGAAGCTTCATGAAGGGATGAAGGAAGGCAGAAAGCGGAGAAAGCAAAAGAACGAAGAGCAATCATCCCGCTGACACGCGAACCCGGAGGCCGGCGCCTCCGGGTTTTGGCATTGTGGAATCCGGTTAGAATACAATACGAACTGATCTCAGTCAGGAGGACAAACCGATGAAAGACGTAATCATTGCAACGAAGAACCGGGGAAAGGCGAAGGACTTTGAAACGCTTCTCGCCCCGTACGGCATCCGCGTGCTCACGCTGCATGACGTGGCGGAAGACCTGGACGTGGAGGAAACGGGCGACACGTTCCATGAGAATGCGAGACTGAAGGCGGAAACCGTCGCCGAAAGGCTCGGCAAGATCGTCATAGCCGACGACAGCGGCCTGGCTGTCGATGCGCTCGGCGGACGGCCGGGCGTCTACTCCGCGCGGTTCAGCGGCGAAGGGGCGACGGACGAAAAAAACATCGAAAAGCTGCTCGGTGAACTGAAGGACGTCGGCGACGAGGACCGCACGGCGCGTTTCATCTGTGTGCTTGCGGTCGCCGGTCCCGGCCTGCAGACCCGTTACTATGAAGGGACATGCGAAGGGCGCATCATGCGGACCCCCGCCGGCGAGAACGGTTTCGGATATGATCCGGTCTTCTATGTGCCGAATGAAGAACGGACGATGGCCCAGCTGACGCCGGAAGAAAAAGCGGCGGTCTCTCACCGGGGAGAAGCCATCCGCAGGCTGGAAGAGGATGCGGGCGAACTGTTCGGAGCGGCTGACTGATGGGATGGAGACTTGCCGTCCTGAGCGATACGCACGGCAGCCGGGAAGCCGTCCGTCAGTTCAGGGAACGGGAGCAGTCTTCATCCGATGCGCTGATCCACTGCGGCGACAGCGAATTCACGGCGGACGATCCGGACATGAAAGGCTTTCTGGCCGTCCAGGGCAACTGCGATCCGCCGGGTGCGTTTGCGGACCGGCTCACCACGGAGGCGGGCGGCCTGCGGGTGCTGGTCGTCCACGGCCATCTGGAAGACGTCAAGAGCGGCATGCTCCGGCTCCGGTACCGTGCGGCCGAGACGGGTGCGGACATGGTCCTGTTCGGCCACACCCACATGTACGGCGCCGAGGAAGCCGGCGGCGTCCTGTATGTCAATCCGGGAAGTCCGCGTCTCCCCTGGCCCGGCAATCCGCCGACCTACGCCACGGTCGAAGGGGGAGAAGAAGGGGTGACGGTGCGGTTCATGCGTCCGGACGGAAGCGAGGCGGAGGCGAAGAATTTTCCGCATTTCCGCGGGAGCCGTTGACAATCTACTTTGACGGCCCTATAATAGTTTTTGTCTTGCGCAACTTTTCCGGTTGCCGCATGTCCCAGTAGCTCAGCAGGATAGAGCAACAGCCTTCTAAGCTGTCGGTCGCAGGTTCGAATCCTGCCTGGGACGTATTCAAAGCCAGTTTTCGGGCCATTGCCCGCGGACTGGCTTTTTGAATTTCACCATGACAGCCGAAAAAAGCCCGGCCGGCATTTGGCTTCAAATGCATAGTTCAATCCTCCCCCCGGCTATGCTATGATGAATAGACAAAAGGCGGAAGGGGTGGCATCGTTGCGCAGAAGAAAAAGAAATGTGAGAAAGCGGGGCAATGTCATCTATCTGCCCGGGACTTTCGAGCGCCTGTACGCGGAAGGGCTGCGCCTCGTGGCGGAAGAGCGCTTTTCCGAGGCGATCCCGCTCATCCGGCAGGCGCTCGGCTATGAACCGGCGAATCCAAGGCTGCTCGGCGCATTGGCGGTCTGTCTCTACGAGCTCAGGGAATATTCGGAGGCGAGGGAGGCGGCCCGGCGCTATTTGCAGGCGGGGCCGGCTAAATACGTGGAAGCGATGGAAATGTACTTGTCCATCTGCATCCAGCTCCGCGAATACGATGAAGTGGAGGAGACGGTTTCCGCGCTCCTCGACGAAGGGGCCATCCCGCCCGAGCGCCGTGAGAAATTCCTTTATCTGCAGGGCCTGAACCGGAGGCTCAAGGGCCGCTATGAAGAAATGGAAGCTTCCCCCGCAACCGATCCGCCGGACATCGAAGAGTTCCTTGCGCTGCCGGAAGTGGAGCAGCACACCCTCCTGTCCTCGGCGCCCGAACAGGACGTCGGCCGGTGGATCCCGTTCCTTGAGGCGCTCTGCGGAAGGCCGGAAGCTTCTCCCCTCGTCATCACATACGCACTGATCCTCCTTTCGGCCGCCGGCTGCACTCATCCCGTCACCGTCAGAAAGCTGGGCATGGAAGGGGAATTCCTCCCTCTCGCACTGGCGGGCCCGGATCAGCTGGAAAAAGCGGCCGAGGTGGAGAAGCTGCTGCTAGAGCATTTCACGAAGGATCCGTCCAAAGAACAGATCGCCGTCCAGCTGCTGAAGACATACCGCTTCACCGCTTATCCGTTTGAATGGCCCGGACATCCGGCGGAAGAAGTGGCCGACGCCTACCATACATATATCGAATGCCTATTCGAAGGCACAGATGCGGGGGCGCATCCGGTCATCGATCTGATCAACCGGATCGAGCTTGCCCACAGCGGGCGGCAGTTATGAAAGTGTTGAAACTGCGTGCATCTGTGCTATACTGAAAAAGTTGTCAAACAAGTGAACATAAGCGCAAGCATGCGAATGATCATGTCTGGAGGTTACTAATATGACAGTTAACTGGGAAAAACAAGAGGGGAACCAAGGCGTCCTCACCGTCGAGGTACCCGCTGAAAAAGTGAGCGAAGGCATCGACAAGGCATTCAAGAAAGTCGTCAAGCAAGTGAACGTGCCGGGCTTCCGCAAAGGGAAAGTGCCCCGCAAAATGTTCGAGAGCATGTTCGGCGTAGAGTCCCTCTACCAGGACGCAGTGGACGAAATCCTTCCGGAAGCATACTCCGCTGCAATCGAAGAAGCGGGCATCGAGCCTGTCGACCGTCCCGAGATCGAGATCGAGCAGATCGAACAGGGCCAGCCGCTCATCTTCAAGGCGACTGTGACCGTCAAGCCTGAAGTCAAGCTCGGCGACTACAAAGGCATCGAAGTCGAGCGCCAGGACACAGACGTGACCGATGAGGAAATCGAAGAGCAGCTCAATGACCGCCGTCAGGCAAACGTTGAATTCATCGTCAAGGAAGACGAGCCGGCAGATGAAGGCGATACAGTCGTCATCGACTTTGAAGGCTTCTCCGACGGCGAACCGTTCGAAGGCGGCAAAGCGGAAGGCTACGAGCTGCAACTCGGCTCCGGCAGCTTCATCCCCGGCTTTGAAGAACAGCTCGTCGGCCTCAAGACCGGCGAAGAAAAAGACGTGGAGCTCACATTCCCTGAGGAGTACCATGCGGCTGAGCTTGCAGGCAAGCCTGCAACGTTCAAAGTAACGGTGCACGAAGTGAAGGCGCCGGAACTTCCGGAGCTTGATGATGAGTTTGCAAAAGAAATCGACAGTGAAGTCGAATCACTCGACGAGCTGCGGGGCAAGCTGAAGGACCAGACGGCAGCCGAGAAGAAAGACGCTTCGGACGTCGCGCTTCGTGACGAGCTCGTCGAAACCGTTGCAAAGAACGCTGAGATCGATCTTCCAGAAGTCATGATCGAATCCGAAGTGGACCGCATGGTTCAGGAATTCGGACAGCGCCTGCAGCAACAGGGCATGACGCTTGACCTGTACTATCAGTTCTCCGGCCAGGACGAAGCCGCTCTCCGTGCGCAGATGCGTGAGGATGCAGAAATGCGCGTCCGCGTTTCGCTCGTGCTCGAAGCGATCGCCGAAGCCGAAAAGATCGAAGTGAACGAAGCGGACATCGAGGAAGAACTGAAGACCATGTCCGGGCAATTCGGCATGGACACCGACCAGATCAAAGCCGTTCTCGGCGGAACGGATATGCTCGAAAATGATATCCGCTTCAAGAAGACGATCGAATTCCTCGTCGACCAAGCTTCCATCAAAGAATAATCCAGCCAGCTGGAGACATAGCATAGCAGAACAAATAAGGCGCCGGGACACCCAGCGCCTTATTTTATACATAATTGACGTCCTCCTTCCGGTGAAAAACGGACATGCCGGCCTCCGCCGGGGAAAGGACGAATTATTTGCCATCATATAGGTAATCTTGTAAGATTGTCACTTGATAAGGGGTGAACCACTTTGTTTAAATTCAATGACGAAAATGAAAACCTGAACTGCTCCTTCTGCGGCAAGCCTCAAGAACAGGTCCGCAAACTTGTAGCCGGACCGGGTGTATATATTTGTGATGAATGCATCGAGCTCTGCTCGGAAATTGTTGAGGAAGAAGTGGGGACCGAAGAAGGCTTTGAGCTCAAAGACGTTCCGAAGCCCCGCGACATCCAGGCCATCCTCGACGAATATGTAATCGGCCAGGACCGTGCGAAAAAGGCGCTGTCCGTCGCCGTCTACAACCACTACAAGCGCGTCAACTCCGAAAGCAAGATTGATGACGTCGAGCTGGCCAAGTCGAACATCGTGCTGATCGGACCGACAGGGAGCGGGAAAACCCTCCTCGCCCAGACGCTCGCGCGCATCCTCGATGTGCCGTTCGCCATGGCGGACGCCACATCGCTCACGGAAGCCGGCTATGTCGGCGAAGACGTGGAAAACATTCTTCTGAAGCTCATCCAGGCAGCGGACTACGACGTGGACCGCGCGGAAAAAGGCATTATCTATATCGACGAAATCGATAAAGTGGCCCGCAAATCCGAGAACCCGTCGATCACACGCGATGTGTCGGGCGAAGGTGTCCAGCAGGCGCTCCTGAAGATCCTCGAAGGCACGGTTGCAAGCGTTCCGCCGCAGGGCGGCCGCAAGCATCCTCATCAGGAGTTCATCCAGATCGACACGACGAATGTCCTGTTCATCGTCGGCGGCGCATTCGACGGCATCGAAGACATCATCAAGCGCCGGGTCGGCCAGAAAGTCATCGGCTTCGGTGCCGATCCGAACGAGCAGCCGGAAGAAGAAGAGTCCCTGCTTTCGAAGCTTGTCCCTGAAGACCTGCTTCGCTTCGGCCTCATTCCGGAATTCATCGGCCGCCTGCCGGTGCTCGCGAGCCTCGAGTCGCTTGACGAAGACACGCTCGTCCAGATTTTGACGGCGCCGAAAAACGCCATCGCCAAGCAGTACCAGAAGATGCTTGAACTGGACGGCGTCCGCCTGACGTTCGAGGACGAAGCCCTTCATGCCATCGCTGCTGAAGCGATCGAGCGGAAGACGGGAGCACGCGGACTCCGGTCGATCATCGAGAAAATCATGCTGGATGTGATGTACGACCTCCCGTCCCGGGAAGATGTCGTGGACTGCATCATCACGAAGGCATCCGTCACTGAAGGGGAAGATCCGATCCTGCTTGACAAGGACGGCAGCCCGATCAAAGACGACGATCCAAACAGCGAAAAGACATCGGCTTGATTTGCAATTAAAGAGCCGGCATTCGCCCAGCCGCCGGACGGCAGGAGCGGACGCCGGCTTTTTCGCAACCGGTGATGTTTAAACCGTCCTTAAACGGACATGAATACATGGAGGTGACTCCGGATATGCCGACAACCAAACAAACTGACATTCCCTTCCTGCCGCTGAGAGGCATGCTCGTCTTTCCCGAAATGGTGCTTCATATCGACGTCGGCCGAGAACGGTCGATGAATGCGCTGGAACAATCCCTGCTTGAAGACAGCAAGGTGTTCCTCGGAAGCCAGCGGGATATCGCCGTCGAAAAGCCGGAGAGGGAAGATCTCTACGACATCGGCACACTGGCCGAAGTGAAGCAGACCGTCAAACTGCCGAACGGCACGATGCGCGTCCTCATCGAAGGAATCGGACGCGCGAAGCTTGAAGAGCTTCATGAGGGAGACGACTTTGACACGGCCGACATCGAACTCCTGGAAAACCCGGCCGAGAAGGACATCGAGCACGAGGCACTCATGCGCTCGCTCCTTGAGCAGTTCAAAAAGTATTCAAAGCTCTCGAAGAAAGTGACGGCCGAAACGTTCGATTCGGTTTCCGACATTGCGGAACCCGGCCGGCTCGCCGACATGATTGCCGCCAATCTGCCGCTGAAAGTTGCAGGCAAGCAGGAAGTGCTGGAAATCCTCGATGTGAAAGAGCGGCTCGAATGGCTCATCAGCCGCCTTCTCAATGAGCAGGAAGTGCTCGGACTCGAGAAGAAGATCAACCAGCGCGTGAAGGAAGCGATGGAACGCACCCAGAAGGAATTTTATCTTCGCGAGCAGATGAAGGCGATCCAGACGGAACTGGGCGATGCCGACGGAAAAGGCGGGGAAGTCGCGGAACTGCGCGAACAGATCCTCGAGGCCGACATGCCGAACCACATCATGTCCGTCGCGCTCCGGGAGCTGGACCGGTACGAACGGCTTCCGGCGGCGGCTGCGGAAAGCGGCGTCATCCGAAGCTACATCGACTGGCTGCTCGTGCTGCCCTGGACGGATGCAACCGCGGACCGTCTCGACCTCAAGCGTGCAGAGCGCATCCTTGAACGCGACCATGACGGGCTTGAGTCGGTGAAGGAGCGGGTGCTCGAATACTTGGCCGTCCGGCAGATGACCAAGTCTCTGCGCGGACCGATTCTTTGCCTGGCGGGACCTCCCGGCGTCGGCAAAACGTCGCTGGCGCGTTCCGTCGCCGAATCGCTCGGCCGGAAATTCGTCCGGATCTCGCTCGGCGGCGTCCGGGATGAATCCGAGATCCGCGGCCACCGCCGCACATACGTAGGCGCGATGCCGGGACGGATCATCCAGGGAATGCGCAAGGCGGGGACGATCAACCCGGTGTTCCTGCTTGATGAAATTGATAAGATGTCAAATGACTTCCGCGGTGATCCGTCGTCCGCGATGCTCGAAGTGCTCGACCCCGAGCAGAATCACGACTTCAGCGATCACTATATCGAGGAGCCCTACGACCTGTCGAACGTGCTCTTCATCGCCACGGCGAACGACCTCGGCTCGATCCCCGGCCCGCTGCGGGACCGGATGGAGATCATCACCATCGCGGGATACACGGAACTCGAGAAGCAGGCGATCGCCCGCAACCATCTGTATCCGAAACAGCTGGAGGAGCACGGACTCACGAAAAGCCAGCTCCGTCTCACGGACGAAGCCATCCTGCACATCATCCGCTATTACACGAGGGAAGCGGGCGTCCGTTCACTTGAGCGGCAGATCGCCTCGATTGCCCGCAAAGCGGTGAAGCGAATCGTCTCGGGAGAAAACAAGCGGGTGACCGTCAACCCGGCAACCGTGGAAGAAATGCTCGGGAAGCCGAAGTTCCGATACGGAATGGCCGAACAGGAAAATCAGGTCGGCGTGGCGACCGGCCTGGCCTACACGACGGTCGGCGGCGACACGCTCCAGATCGAGGTCGCCCTGTCGGAAGGGAAAGGCAAGCTGATCCTGACCGGCAAGCTCGGCGATGTGATGAAGGAATCTGCCCAGACGGCTCTTTCCTATGTCCGTTCCCATGCGGAGAAACTCGGGATCGACCCTGGGTTCATTGATGATACCGACATCCACATCCACGTTCCGGAAGGCGCCGTGCCGAAAGACGGACCGTCCGCGGGCATCACGATCGCCACCGCGCTCGTATCGGCCCTGACCAAAAGGCCGGTCCGACGGGAAGTCGGCATGACCGGTGAAATTACGCTCCGCGGCCGGGTGCTCCCGATCGGCGGCTTGAAAGAAAAAACGCTTAGCGCACACCGTGCGGGACTGACCACACTCATCATCCCGGCTGACAACGAGCGGGACATCGATGACATTCCGGACAGTGTCCGGGAAGACCTGACTTTCCACCTTGTTCATTCGGCCGATGAAGTGCTCGCCCTTGCACTCAAGGAGGCCTGACCATGAAAGTCAACCAAGCAGAAATCACCATCAGCGCCGTCAAGCCGGAGCAATATCCGGAAGACGGCTATCCGGAATTCGCTCTCGCCGGCCGCTCGAACGTCGGGAAATCGTCGTTCATCAACAAAATGATCGGCCGCAAGAGCCTCGCCCGCACTTCATCCAAACCGGGCAAGACGCAGACGCTGAACTTTTATAAGATTGAAGACCAGTTCTTCTTCGTCGATGTTCCGGGCTACGGCTATGCGAAAGTATCCAAGTCCGAGCGCGAGGCGTGGGGCAAAATGATCGAGCGGTACATCACGGGGCGCGAACAGCTGCGCGCCGTCATCCAGCTCGTCGACCTCCGCCATCCGCCGTCCAAAGACGACATCCTCATGTATGATTTTCTGAAGCACTACAACCTGCCGTGCATCATCGTCGCCACCAAGGCCGACAAGATCCCGCGCAGCCGGCTGCAGAAGCACCGGAAAATCATCAAGGACGCCCTGGGCCTCGACCCGTCCGATCCGCTCATCCTTTTCTCTTCGGAAACCGGACAGGGAAAAGAGGAAGCCTGGGCCGAACTGGAAAAGAGAATGAAGTAAGATGAAACAGGCTGCCTCAGGGCAGCCTGTCAGACTGTAGACAAAGGGAGCCTGATGCTCCTTTGGCTGCAGTTTTTCTTTTTCCTGAATATCCTTCGGATTTCCGCTGCGGGTCCCCTCTTACCGCGGGCGTTGCCGACGCCAACGCGAAGTTTGGCGTCTGCGCTCAAAAGCGATCGCGTTGAGCAGCATTGGCCGCCTCCTCGAGCTGCGCTCTGCGGGGTCTTCGGCTAACGCTTTTCCCGCAGGTGTCTCGGGCCCTCCGCTTCAATCCACCTTAAGCGTGTTGAGACAAGCGGTTTCAAACGGGTGATAAACATGCTGTAAAAATTGAATGGAACCAATCGTGGTCAACAAGAAATGGTCTCGCTTGATGAAATGGTCCCGGAGCACCACCTGGTCAGGAAACTCGAGAAGGCCATCGACTTTTCGTTTGATCAAAAAAAGCACGACTGACCCGGAAAGCGGCTGCTATGTGAAAGACGAGCGGGAGAAGGGGTTTGCCAACTTCCTCCATTGACTGAAATGGTTTCTTCCTTGCTTCCATCGTGACACCCGAAAATGTTCGCGGTTCGAAAAGAGGGCAAGCGGGTTCCAAACCGGCCGGAGCAGGTGCGAAAAATCCGGCCCTCCCGAATCGATGAGGCTGCCGGTCCGATGCACCGGGCCAACATTTCGCCGCCCGTCCATGCATAAAATACCAGACTGCCCAATGGTTTTCATGCCTGCACGATGGGTATTGGGTGGACAGGGGCGGCTGTTTTGAATTCGGGCGGCTGCTGTGCTATTATTATTTAGAATCATTACAAACAAGCAGGAAAAAGCAGGGCTGCGCGGTTCATGGCCTGTTCACAATTGGCAGGGAATGCGCGGGTTCTTCCGTGTTATAATAAGATATGTGAATCAGAACGTGAGAGGCGTGACATCTTTATGTATACGATTGTCGTCGGAGTCAACTACCGGACTGCACCGGTGGAACTGCGGGAGAAGCTGAGCTTCCATGAGTCGGATCTGCCCGCCGCCATGCAGGCACTCCAAAAAGAGAAGAGCATCCTCGAGAACATCATCGTGTCCACCTGCAACCGGACCGAGCTGTATGTCGTCGGTGACCAGCTCCATACGGCACGCTACTATGTGAAGCGGTTCCTCGCCCAATGGTTCGGCATCCCGCTGGAAGAACTGGAGCCGTACCTGATCATCGAAGAACAGGACCAGGCCGTGGAGCATCTGTTCCGAGTGGCTGCCGGCATTGATTCGATGGTCCTCGGGGAGACGCAGATCCTCGGTCAGGTAAGGACGAGTTTCCTGCTGGCGCAGGAGAACGGAACGAGCGGCACGATTTTCAATGAGCTTTTCAAGCGGGCGATCACGACAGCGAAAAAGGCCCATTCCGAAACGGATATCGGCGGGAATGCGGTGTCCGTCTCCTATGCGGCGGTCGAGCTCGGCAAAAAGATTTTCGGATCGCTTCAGAAAAAGCATGTCGTCATCCTCGGGGCGGGCAAGATGGGCGAACTGGCCATGAAGAACCTGTACGGGAGCGGCGTCGGCAAAGTGACGGTCCTGAACCGGACGTTCAGCAAGGCGCAGGCAATGGCCGAGCAGTTCAACGGGAAGGCCAAGCCGATGAACGAGCTCCAGTGCACGCTGCTTGAAGCGGATATCCTCATCAGCTCCACAGGGGCGAAGGACTATGTGATCGACCTTGAGCTCATGCAGTTCGTCGAGAAGCTGCGCAAAGGCAAGCCGCTGTTCATGGTGGACATTGCAGTGCCGCGGGACCTGGATCCACGGATCGGCGACCTGCCGAATGTCTTCCTGTACGACATCGATGACCTGCAGGGGATCGTCGAGGCGAATCTCGCCGAGCGGCGCCGGGCAGCCGATGAGATCATGGGCATGGTGGCAGCCGAACTGGATGCCTTCAATGACTGGGTGGCCACGCTCGGGGTCGTGCCGGTCATTTCCGCGCTTCGCAAAAAGGCGCTTGCGATCCAGGCCGAGACGATGGACAGCATCCTGAATAAAATGCCGGATCTCGATGAGCGCGAAAGAAAAGTGCTCAGCAAGCATACGAAGTCGATCATCAACCAGATGCTGAAGGAGCCGATCCTCCAGGCGAAGGAAATTGCGGGATCCTCGGATGCGGCGCGCCAGCTTGAACTGTTCCAGAAGATTTTTGGGATTGAAGAGGCGGTCGCCGAGGAGAAGGCGGACACTGCCGCAAAGGAACGGGAAAAACGGGTGGCCGCAGCATCTGCAGCCAAACTGGAACCGTCCGCCGCACATTGAGTTTTATTCGGGGCGTCCCCGCGTCTATGTGATACACTATAGACGCGGAAACGCCTTTTTCTTATGAAAGCAGAGGAGTTCTATGACCGATATCGGGACGATGAGGCTGCATGAGGTGATGGTCGTCGTCTATGCGGTGAGCCTCGTTTTATATTTCTTTGATTTTCTGAACGGCAACGCCCGGTTCAGGCGGATGGCCGGCTGGGCGGTGGTCGCTGTCTGGATTTTGCAGTCCGTATTTTTGGGGATCTCCGTTCTGGAGGAGCACCGGTTGCCGGTGCTGAGCCTGTTTGAGGGCGTGAATTTCTATGCCTGGCTGGTGATCAGCGTGTCGCTCATCATCCATCTGTTCAGGAAGGGAGACTTCGCGGTTTTCTTCCTGAATGTGATCGGGTTTGCGGCGGTCGTCATCGCCACATTCGGCGCCGCGGGCACAAAAGGCTCTGCCGTCGGGGACGCGCTCATTTCGGAACTGCTGTTCATCCACATCACGGCGGCGATGCTGGCTTATACGGCGTTCTCCCTGTCGTTCGTGTTCGCGATCCTTTATCTGAGGCTGTATAAGACGCTGAAGAAAAAGGAGTGGAACAGCCAGTGGGGAAGGCTTCCTTCCCTCGACCAGGCAAAGCGGGCGATGACGGTGTCCGTCATGGCGGGCGTGCCGATTTTGCTCGTGAGTCTAATTCTCGGCCTGCAGTGGGCATTCATCGCGGCCGGCGAGTTCCCGGTGTGGGATCCGAAGATCATCGGGTCATTTCTTTTGATCATCATTTATTGTATTCTGCTGTATATGCAGAGGCGGGGCCGGCTGAACGGGCCGGACGTCGCGTGGGGGCACATGTTTGCCTTCCTCGCCGTTGTGATCAATTTCCTTTTGGTCAGCCGCCTCTCGGTGTTTCATTTCTGGTATTGACGTTTTGAAAGGACGGGGTCAATTTGCGAAAGATAATCGTTGGGTCGAGAAGATCCAAGCTCGCGCTTACACAGACAAACTGGTTCATCGAACAGATGAAGGAAGCGGGCGCACCGTTTGAATTTGAAGTGAAGGAAATCGTGACGAAAGGGGACAAGATCCTCGACGTCATGCTGTCCAAGGTTGGCGGAAAGGGCTTGTTTGTCAAAGAAATCGAACAGGCGCTGATCAACAAGGAAATCGACTTTGCCGTGCACTCGATGAAGGACATGCCGGCGGAGCTGCAGGAAGGCCTCACGGTCGGCTGCGTGCCCGAACGCGAAGATGCGCGCGATGCATTCATTTCCAACGGAGGCGTGCGTTTTGAGGACCTGCCGGCAGGCGCCGTCATCGGGACGTCGAGCCTTCGCAGGAGCGCCCAGCTGCTCCTCATGCGCCCGGACATCGAGATCAAGTGGATCCGCGGCAACATCGATACCCGGCTGAAGAAGATGCAGGACGGGGAGTATGACGCGATCTTGCTCGCTGCGGCCGGTTTGAAGCGGATGGGCTGGAATGAGGACATCGTCACCCAGTACCTCGGTGAGGAAGAGTGCATTCCGGCGGTCGGCCAGGGTGCGCTCGGCATTGAGTGCCGCGCGGACGATGAGGAATTGCTTGCGGAACTGTCGAAGCTGACGGAAGAAACGACGCTCCATGCCGTCCAGGCGGAGCGGACGTTCCTTTCGGCGATGGACGGCAGCTGCCAGGTTCCGATCGGCGGCCATGCGGTCGTGGAAAACGGGCAGGTCCGCTTTACCGGCTTCATCGCGAGTCCGGACGCGGCGGATGTGTTCCGCGCGACCGTCGTGGACGCGGACCCGGTCAATGCCGGATTGGAGGTTGCGCGCATGCTGAAAGAGCAGGGCGCAGATGAAGTCCTGGAGAAAGTGAAGGCGGAGCTCGATGAGTGATCAGTATGCGATGGCCGGTGAAACGGTGATTTTCACCGGCACCCCGAAAGCGAAGGAAGCGGTTGCGGCGGTGCGCCTGTACGGCGGCCGGCCGCTGATCCTGCCGCTCATCAAGACTGTCGAGCGGGTCGTGCCGACGGACTCGCTCCGCATGCAGACATGTGCCTCCTACGAATGGCTGATCTTCACAAGCGCCAACGCGGTCCGCGTGTTCGGCAGCAAGATGGAGGCGGAGGGAATGACCGCCGCCGACATTCCGGTGAAAATCGCCGCTGTCGGCAGCGAGACGGCGAAGGCGCTTGAAACGATCGGCTTCACGGCAGACTTCATTCCGGAAACGTACAGTGCAGATTTCTTTGTGGAAGAGTTTCCGGAAGTTTCATCAGAAGGCGAGCGTTGCCTGTTCGTCAAGGGCGCGCTCGCCGGCGATACGATCAAGGAAGGGCTTCCGAATGAAGTCGACGAATGGACGGTCTATGAAACGGTGCAGGATGAAGACGGCATCCGGGAGCTGATCGGCGAACTAGGCCGCGGCGGACGGATCTCCGTCCTCTTCGCGAGCCCGTCGGCGGTCCGCACATTCAATGAACGGATTGCGCCCGAGACCGGCTGGGACGATTTCACGATCGGCGCCATCGGCCACGTGACCGAACAGGCGCTCCTGGACGCAGGTGTCCATGCCGATGTCATGCCTGAAAAATATACACTACTCGATCTCGTGCAAGAACTCCGCAATCGAAAGGAAGGGATTTCATGAACCCGATTCAATTTTCCCGTCACCGCCGGCTCCGCTCCTCGGAGGCGATGCGCTCCATGGTCAGGGAAACGAAACTCCAGAAAGAGGACCTCATCTATCCGCTGTTCATCGCGGAAGGCGAGAATATCCGCCAGGAAGTGAGCTCGATGCCGGGCGTGTTCAACCTTTCGCTTGATCTGCTCGGCGAAGAGCTGGATGAAATCGTCTCCCTCGGGATTCCCGCCATCATGCTGTTCGGCGTGCCGGCAGAGAAAGACGCCGAAGGGACCGGCGCCTACCACAACCACGGCATTGTGCAGGAAGCGACGCGCCTTGCAAAGGAACGCCATCCGGAACTGCTCGTCATCGCGGACACCTGCCTGTGTGAGTACACCGACCACGGCCACTGCGGCGTGATCGAAAACGGCAAGATCCTGAACGACTTGTCGCTCGGCCTGCTGGCCAAAACGGCCGTCAGCCAGGCCGAAGCGGGCGCCGACATCATCGCTCCGTCGAACATGATGGACGGATTCGTCGCCGTCATCCGCCATGCGCTTGACGAAGCGGGTTTTGAAGATGTTCCGATCATGTCTTATGCCGTGAAGTACGCATCGGCTTATTACGGTCCGTTCCGTGAAGCGGCCGGCAGCTCGCCGCAGTTCGGCGACCGCAAGACGTATCAGATGGACCCGGCGAACCGCCTGGAGGCGATCCGCGAAGCCCAGTCCGACATCGAGGAAGGGGCGGACATGCTCATCGTGAAGCCGTCGCTCGCCTACATGGACATCATGCGCGAAGTGAAGGACTTTTCCGGCCTGCCGCTCGTCGCCTACAACGTCAGCGGCGAATATGCCATGATCAAGGCGGCCGCGCAGAACGGCTGGGTCGATGAAGAGAAAATCGTCATGGAGACGCTCACCGGCATGAAACGCGCCGGTGCGGACATGATCATCACGTACTTCGCGAAGGACGCGGTACGTTATATGGAGGGGAACTGATTTGGCTCGTTCATATGAAAACTCCCGGAAAGCTTACGCCGAAGCCGTTGATCTGATGCCGGGCGGCGTCAACTCGCCGGTTCGCGCGTTCAAGGCGGTCGACATGGATCCGATTTTCATGTCCGAAGGCAAAGGCGCGACCATCAAAGACATCGACGGCAATGAATACATCGACTACGTCCTGTCTTGGGGCCCGCTCATCCTCGGCCACACAGACGAGGACGTCGTCTCGGCGATCCAGGAACAGGCATCCCGAGGCTCGAGTTTCGGCGCTTCCACGCTCGTTGAAAATGAACTTGCGAAACTCGTCATTGAACGGGTCCCGTCGATCGAGATGCTACGCATGGTTTCTTCCGGGACAGAGGCGACGATGAGCGCACTCCGCGTGGCGCGCGGCGTCACCGGACGCGATAAAATCCTGAAATTCGTCGGCTGCTACCACGGCCACGGCGATTCCCTGCTCATCAAGGCGGGATCGGGCGTCGCGACGCTCGGCCTGCCGGACAGCCCGGGTGTTCCGGCGTCGATCGCCGGCAACACGATCACGGTCAACTACAATGACCTGGAAGCGGTCCGCACGGCATTCGAGCAGTACGGCGAAGACCTCGCAGCCGTCATCGTCGAGCCGGTCGCCGGCAACATGGGTGTCGTTCCTCCGCAGCCGGGCTTCCTCGAGGGCCTGCGTGAGCTGACTGAACAAAACGGGACGATCCTCATCTTCGATGAAGTGATGACCGGCTTCCGCGTCGGATACAATTCCGGCCAGGGGCATTTCGGCGTCACGCCGGACATGACCTGCCTCGGCAAAGTCATCGGCGGAGGCCTTCCGGTCGGTGCGTTCGGCGGCAAACGGGAGATCATGGAACAGGTCGCTCCGAGCGGTCCGATCTACCAGGCCGGCACGCTGTCGGGGAACCCGCTTGCCATGAGCGCCGGCCTCGCCACGCTCAAGAAGCTGACACCGGAGACGTATGATCATTTCAAGAAGCTCGGCGACCAGCTGGAGGCCGGCTTCCGTGAAGCGGCCGAAGCAAACAACATTCCGCACACCGTCAACCGCGCCGGCTCGATGATCGGCTACTTCCTGACAAATGAAGACGTAATCGACTTTGAAAGCGCCAAGACGTCCGATCTGGAACTGTTCGGCAAGTACTACGCACTGATGGCCGAGGAAGGCATTTTCCTTCCGCCGTCCCAGTTTGAAGGCGTCTTCCTGTCCACCGCGCACACCGAAGAACACATCGCCCGCACGGTCGAAGCGTTCCACAAAGTGTTCGGACAGCTGAAGCGGTAAGTGTAAAGGAAACGATAGGTCAAAGGGGCTGTCCAACAGTCGATTGCCCCACTAAAAATGCAAAAAGCAAGGACTCTGGTTGCTTTCCGCGGGCCAACCGCCGAGCCTCCTCCGGCTTACAGCCGTGCGGGGCAAGCTCCATGCGCCAGCCCCTCGGGTCATAAGCCATTGCGCGCTGCGGAGCAGGCTCCGCTTTGCGCCCTGTCTTATGCCTGTCGGGGCTAAGCAGGCGCATTGCGCTCTTCTGGAGTCTCGGACGGTCGGCTTTCCCGCAGGAGTCGCCCGCCGTCCTTGCTTTTTGCTGTTTCACGGGGCCGTTCAGTACCTTCTGGACAGCCCCTTTTTTCTTCCTCCCGGGTCTTCCATCCGGGACGGTCCGCAGTGTTCCGGCGGCCGCACGGAATTTATTCGCCATATCCTTGCCTGTCCGCGCATATAATCCCGTATGCGGATTGATTGAAGGAGGAGAGGCAGATGGGTATGTCGACTTGGTCGATGGAGCAGCTGTTCCGATTCCCGGAGTCCTGCGGGGAGCCGGTGCGGGCGGAGTCGGTGAATGTGACGCCGCAGTATTCGGATGAGCGGACGGACAGTTCGTACCGGCTGACGGGTGTTTATCATATGACGTGCATGGCGGTATTCGACGGGGATGGGTCGGCCGGGTTGCCGGACGGGGCGACGATGATCGAGGAGATCGAGATGGACGGGGAGACTGGGTATTTCGAGTACGCGGTGCCGCTGTACATCGATCTTCCCGCAGACAAGACGGAAGCCGCTTCGCTGAAGGCGCATGATGTGCGCGCGCATGTGATGGACGACGGGGCGTTTTGCGTGTCCTGGAAAGTGGACTGCGAGTACGGGGCCGAATCGGAAGAGGAGCGCGCAGAAGCCCGGGAAGAAAAACGGCCGGCCGTTGCGGAAGCGCCCCCTGCGCAAAAAGAAAAGCCCGTCGAGCGGGCGGAAGCAGAGGCTGATAATCCGGTGAAGGCGGCCGCCGTAGTTCCGCCTGCCCGGGAGCCGGTGGCGCAGGCAACGGCGGAGTCGACCTCGGCAGAATCGCCGTTCGAATCAACTCCGCTGGGTGCCGCGCGGGCGGATGATGTGTCGATTCCCGATGAGCCGGACGAGGCGAAGGCGTTCATCGCGGGGCTGGAGGACACGTATACGGTCTTTTCCTATCCGTCATATAAGATCTTTGTGAAAAGCGAACGCGAGTCCGACTAACGCGAAGAGGAGCAGGAAATCGCCGGTCGTCGGCACGATGAGCGTCCGGATAAGCTGGAAACAGCAGATCGGGATGATGATCGCTTTGCAGTAGAACCGGGTTTTCCTCAGGCAGGTCGGCAGCAGATACGGATTGTATTTTCTCCTCAATGGGATCACTCCTTTCAACGGTTGACTTGCCGTCGGCCGTTTTGTACAATGAACGAAATGGATAACGATGCATCGAACGGGAAGAGTAGGCCCGGATGCTGTCTTCAGAGAGGGGGTGCCCGGTGAGAGCCCCCGGCAGCGCCGTCCGAATGTCGCCCGCGAGCAGCCTCCGTGAACGCAGTAGCGGAGCGCCGGTCCCAGACCGTTATCGTATTGAGCGCCGGCCGCTCTTCTTTGCGTGCCGGAACTAAAGGTGGTACCGCGAAATCAGCCCTTCGTCCTTTATCCGAGGACGGGGGGTTTTTTGATTTCCCGGAAATGAGAAGGAGGAGAACCGATGGAACAGAACAATCAGCAGCCGTCGATGCCGACGAAGTATGACCCGCAGTCGATCGAGCAGGGGCGTTATGAGTGGTGGGTGAACGGCAAATTCTTCGAGGCGCAGCCGGACAGCGGCAAGGAACCTTACACGATCGTCATCCCGCCGCCGAACGTGACGGGCAAGCTTCACCTTGGCCATGCGTGGGACACGACGCTCCAGGACATTCTCATCCGCATGAAGCGGATGCAGGGCTATGACGCGCTCTGGCTCCCGGGGATGGACCATGCCGGAATCGCCACACAGGCGAAGGTCGAAGGGAAGCTGCGCGAAGAAGGTAAATCGCGCTACGATCTCGGCCGTGAGAAATTCCTTGAAGAAACCTGGAAGTGGAAAGAGGAATATGCCGGCCATATCCGTGAGCAGTGGGCAAAGCTCGGCCTGGCGCTTGACTACTCCCGCGAACGGTTCACGCTCGATGAAGGGCTGTCGGAAGCGGTTCGTACCGTCTTCGTCAAGCTGTACGAAAAAGGCCTGATCTACCGCGGCGAATACATCATCAACTGGGATCCGAAGACGAAGACGGCCCTGTCGGACATTGAGGTCATCTACAAAGACGTGCAGGGTGCCTTCTATCATATGCGATACCCGCTCGCGGATGGCACGGGCACGATCGAGATTGCCACGACACGTCCGGAAACGATGCTCGGCGATACCGCAGTCGCCGTTCATCCGGAAGACGAGCGGTACAAGCACCTGATCGGCAAGACGGTCATTCTTCCGATTGTCGGCCGGGAAATCCCGATTGTCGCGGACGACTATGTCGAGATGGACTTCGGAAGCGGCGCGGTGAAGATCACGCCGGCGCATGACCCGAACGACTTCGAGGTGGGCAACCGCCACAACCTTGAGCGCGTGCTCGTCATGAACGAAGACGGCACGATGAACGCCCGTGCCGGCAAATACGAAGGCATGGACCGGTTTGATTGCCGGAAAGCGATTGTGAAGGATCTCCAGGAGCTCGGCGTCCTGTTTGAGATCGAGGAGCATCTGCACTCGGTCGGCCACTCGGAGCGGAGCGGCGCGGTCGTCGAGCCGTACTTGTCCACTCAGTGGTTCGTCAAAATGCAGCCGCTCGCGGATGAGGCGATCAAGCTTCAGCAGGGCGAGGGGAAAGTCAACTTCGTGCCGGAGCGGTTCGAGAAGACGTACCTGAACTGGATGGAGAACATCCGCGACTGGTGCATCTCCCGCCAGCTCTGGTGGGGCCACCGCATCCCGGCCTGGTACCACAATGAAACCGGCGAGGTGTACGTCGGCATGGACGCGCCGGCCGATCCGGAAAACTGGCACCAGGACGAAGACGTGCTGGACACGTGGTTCTCGTCTGCGCTCTGGCCGTTCTCGACGATGGGCTGGCCGGATGCGCAGAGCGAGGAGTTCAAGCGCTATTATCCGACGGACGTGCTCGTCACCGGCTACGACATCATCTTCTTCTGGGTGTCGCGGATGATCTTCCAGGGTCTTGAGTTCACCGGCGAGCGCCCGTTCGAAGACGTGCTCATCCACGGGCTCGTCCGCGCGGAAGACGGCCGCAAGATGTCCAAGTCGCTCGGCAACGGCGTCGATCCGATGGACGTCATCGACCAATACGGCGCGGATTCCCTGCGCTACTTCCTCGCGACCGGTTCGTCGCCCGGCCAGGACCTCCGCTTCTCGAACGAGAAAGTCGAGGCGATCTGGAACTTCGCGAACAAGATCTGGAACGCGTCCCGGTTTGCGCTCATGAACATGGACGGCATGACGTTCGATGAAATCGACCTCGGCGGCAAGAAGTCCGCGGCGGATGCGTGGATCCTGACCCGCCTGAACGAAACGATCGAGACGGTGACGAAGCTCGCCGACAAGTACGAATTCGGCGAAGTCGGCCGCGCGCTGTACAACTTCATCTGGGACGACTTCTGCGACTGGTACATCGAAATGGCGAAGCTGCCGCTCTACGGCGAAGACGAAGCCGCGAAGAAGATGACCCGTTCGATTCTCGCCTACGTCCTCGACCACACGATGCGCCTGCTGCACCCGTTCATGCCGTTCCTCACGGAGGAGATCTGGCAGAACCTCCCACACGAAGGCGAATCGATCACCGTGGCCAAGTGGCCGGTTGCGGATCCTTCGCTGTCGGATGAAAAGCGGGCTGGTGACATGAAGCACCTGATGGACGCGATCAAAGCCGTCCGCAACATCCGCGCGGAAGTGAACACGCCGATGAGCAAGAAAGTCGCGCTCATGATCCGCACGCACGACGACGCGACCCAGGCGGCACTCGACGGCAACCGCGACTACCTCGAGCGCTTCTGCAACCCGGAAACGCTTGAAATCAGCCGTGACCTCGAAGCGCCGGGCAAATCCATGACCGCCGTCATCACCGGCGCGGAACTGTTCCTGCCGCTCGAAGGGTTGATCAACATCGAGGAAGAACTCGCCCGGCTTGAGAAGGAGCTCGGCAAATGGCAGGGCGAACTCAAGCGCGTCGAAGGCAAGCTCTCCAATGAGCGCTTCGTCTCCAAGGCGCCTGAGAGCGTCGTCGAAGAAGAACGCGGAAAACAGAAAGACTACCAGGAGAAATACGACGCGGTCCAGAAGCGGATCGCGGAACTGAAAGAACTTTGAGTGAATGAGTGAGGGACCCCCGCCGCGCGTGATGCGTGGCGGGGGTTTTTGCGTGGGGAGGAGGGGGTGTGTGTTGCGAATCGGACTACTCAGAGAGAGAATCGGCCTTTTCAGCGGGAGAATTGGTCTACTCGCGGGACGAATTGATCTATTCAGAATGGAAGTTGGACTATTCGGAAAGTGGGGCGCCATTCTTCTCTCATTCGTGGTATGGTTATGAAAACGGAAAGCAGGTGTTGTTGGGGAATGACGCCGATTTCAGAAGTCATGGAATTTGCACTTGAGGAGTTGGTGATGCGTCTGGCAAAGTCAGACGAAAAGCGGGAGGACGTGATTAAACAGTTAAAGAATCACCGAGCAGGAAAAGCAGGAGAGGAGCGGGTAATGGATGTTGTCCGGTCCGTACGGCTTCCCGAAGAGTGTGAGGTGCTGGTCGATCTGAATCTTCCGCTTGCAAGCGGATGGAAGTTTCAGATTGATATTATGATCGTCATGCCAAGCGGCCTGTTGGTGCTCGAATCAAAACAGATAGGCGGCAGACTGCGATTCAGCAGTTGGCCAGCAACGCTGAACAAGCTGGATGATGAAGGCCGGATCACTCTGACGATGGATTGTCCGGTCGCTCAGCTTGAGGATCAGAAAGGAAACTTGACCCAATTGCTGGATAGACAGGGGCTGCTCGTCCCTATCAACGGTGCCGTGGTCTTCGCCAATCACCCGATCATCGAACAAATTCCCCCAAATGTGCCGGTGATTAAATTGAGAGAGCTAAGAAGAATGCTCCGTTACTGGTTAAGCCAGGAAAGAACAACCAGTGCAGGCCAAATACAAGAGATTGCCCGTTTCCTGCGAGGTCTCCATAAACCGTATCTGGCTTTTCCTCTCCGACAACGTTTTAATATGACGTCCGAGTCCATCTATTTAAAGCCGATGTGTAAAACATGTGAGGTGCCGCTGGACAAACCGAGCGAACGAACATGGATCTGCCCAAAATGCAGAAAGCCGGACCCCGAAGCAAATATACGGACATTGCTGATCTATTTTTTGCTCGGCCACTGCACGATTACCGTCAATCAATGCATGGAACTCCTATCGATCAAAAGCAGGACTTATGCCAGAAGTCTGATCGGTTTGTTTGCCGTCAGAAAAATAGGCAAAGGCAGAGCGACAGTATATGAGCTTGACTACGAACGACAATTCTTCCAGGAAGCTTGGAAAATCGGCGTGTTTCTGGGGAAGGGGCAAAATAAAGTTTTGGAAATGACAAGTAAAAACGATGTGGCACCGTGAGTAGATCAATTTGACCTCCGAATAGACCGATTCGATCCGCCAATAGCTCGATTCGCACGTTGAATAGTCCGATTCCGCACGAACCACCCAAAAACCCTTCCCCGGCGATCACTCCGAGGAAGGGTTTCATTTCATCTGTTCCGCGATTCGCTGCATGATGCGGTCCGCGATGTTGACCTCGCTCGTGTCGTACAGGGAGCGGGAGCCGACGGGGTCTTCGATTTCGTTGAGGAGGAAGCCGCCATCGGGGAGGAGGAGGAAGTCGACGCCGATATAGTCGCTCTTGAGGGCGCGGGCGATTTTGGCGGCGGCTTCTTCCATGCCGGCGGTCGGGCTGAACGGATCCGCGCGGCCGCCGAGCGTGTAGTTGGACTTGAAGCCGTTGCTGCCGGTGCGTTTGACGGCGCCGACCGCTTCTTCGCCGATCATGAACAGGCGGACGTCGGCGGCGCCGGATTCGATGAACGGCTGGCCGATGATCCGGCGGCCGGCATGCCGCGAGAAGAACCAGCCGGCGTCCATTTTGTCCAGGCAGCGGACGACTTCGGTGCCGCCGTGCCCGTCGATCGTCTTCAGGACGGACGGGTACGAACGGATCTCATCGGGGTGGGCGACCCGCCGCGTCGGCACTGTCGGCAGGCCGAGCAGCAGCGCCAGCTCATACGTCGCATATTTGTCATTTGCCACGCGGTTCACCTGCGCACGGTTGAACAGCCGGTGACCGGCCGCCTCCAGTTCGTGCGCAAGCTCCGGATCGCGGTCGCGGAACAGTACGAAATCCGCAGAATCCGGGATTTTCCCGCGCTCCGTGACGAGTTCAAGCCCGTGCCCCGCACGGTCCGCCGCCTCCTTCAGCATGCGGATGAACCCGGCATTCGTCTTTGCGTCTTCCGGCCGGTAATAAACGACGCCGTTCATCCGAGTTTCTCCAGTATGTACGCGATCATCCGGTCCGCGACGTTCACGCCCGTCACGTTCAAAATATTGCGGATGTGCGCGGCGGCATTCACTTCGCAGACAACCGGCTCGCCGTCCGGCCCGAACAGCAGGTCCACGCCTGCAAACTCGGCGCCGACCGCTTCCGCCGCAGCGAGCGCCACCGCACGCTGGGCTTCCGTCAGCTCGACCGGCTCCGCTTTGCCGCCGTTTGTAATGTTCGCGCGGAAATCGGTCTCCGAATGGCGGTACATCGCGGCCACGATTTCTCCGCCGACGACGTTCACCCGGATGTCGCGTCCGCGGCTGGATTCCACAAACGCCTGGAACACGAAATCCACGCCGCGCAGCGCATCGACTTTCTCAAAAAACGCCTCTTCCGTCTCGATCAGATACACCTTCGCGCCGAACGAGCCGTGGCCTTCCTTGATGATGAGCGGCAGGCCGAACTCGCCGAGCACCCGCTCGAAATATCCGGTGCCGGCAATCGTGAACGCCGGGTACACTTTCGGGGCGACGACCGTGCGGGGCATCGGCAGCCCGGCCGCCGCGAGCCGGATGTACTGCTTCGCCTTGTTGTCGCAAGTCTCGATCACGTCCGGGTCGTTGAACACCGGCACGCCGCACGACTTCAGCCAAGAGGCGAGCAGAATGTCCTTGTCCAGGAACACGACAAAATCCGGGCGCCCCCCGGCCGCGAGCCCTTCCCGGAGATCGATCAACACCTCGTAATTTTTCCGGATCTCCGCCCGGACGCCCGCCCGATCCGCCGCCTCCGCGACGAGCCGCGCCTGATCTGCAAATTTATCTGAAGAGAGACTACCATTATAGATGATCCAACAGCTGTTCATGACGCTTCCTCCAACTACTGATGCTATACTGAATAAATCAATTCAAGCTAATCTTACCACACTCGGAGGGGACGGCATTGATTCCAAAACTGGATTTCTACAAAGAGAAGCACCAACTTGAGTCAGCGGACGGGATCCGCCCGGGGCTTGAGGCGATGGAAGAGGCGATGGACGCGCTCGGTCACCCGGAAAAGTGCGGCCGCATCATCCATGTCGCCGGCACGAACGGCAAAGGCTCGACGGTCGCCTTCCTCGACTCGGTCGCCCGCGCACACGGCCTCCAGACGGCCGCCTTCACCTCACCCGCCGTCACCGACCTGCACGACCAGATCAAAATCGGCGGACAGCCCGTCTCACCGGAAACCCTCGACCGGGCCTTCAGGGCAATCAAATCCGCGGGCCTGTCCGCCCGGCTGACCGACTTTGAACTGCTGACGGCGGCCGCCTTTCTCGTCTTCAAAGAGGCGGGCCCGGATCTCGTTCTGATCGAAGCGGGGATGGGCGGGCGGCTTGACAGCACGAACGTCGTGGACCCGGCCGTCTCCGTCATCACATCGGTCGCAATGGACCATACGGGATTCCTCGGAAGCACGCTGGAGAAAATCGCGTCGCACAAAGCCGGCATTCTGAAATCGGGCCGGCCGGGCGTGATCGGCCCGCTGCCGCAACAAGCGATGGAGGAGACGGAGCGGGCGGCCGCGAAGACCGGCTCTCCCATCCGGCGCATCGGCCGCGACTTCCGCCTCGATCAGGACACATTCACGAACAGCCGGATATTCCGCAATGTCCGTCCGGGGCTCGCCGGACCGCACCAGCGAGACAATCTGGCGCTCGCGATCGAAGCGCTCCTGCTGGCGGGAATTCCCCTTGAGGAGGAAGCCGTCCGAAAAGGGGCGCTCGGCGCGTCGATGCCCGGGCGGTTCGAGCAGATCCGTCCCGGCGTCTTCCTTGACGGCGCCCACAACCCTGCGGCCGCGGAGGCGCTCGTCGCCACGATCAGGGAATCGTTCGGAGAAAAGGCGAAAGCCGATTTCCTCATCGGCATGCTCGCGAGGAAAGATTATGCCGCAGTCATCCGCCTCCTCGAGCCTGTCGCCCGATCACTGACCTTCGTTTCATTTCCGCACGAAGAAGCGGCAACGGCCGCACAGCTCGCGGAAGCCTCAAGCATGCCGTCTCGGCAACTGTCGCTGGAAGACGTACAGCAGGGAAAATGGGCGCACGGCGACGCCCCCGCCGTCATCACCGGATCGCTTTATCTGCTGTCTGAAATCCGGCCGTTTATTCTGAACAATCCGGAACTTTAGCAAGAACAGGCAAGACAGAACCGGCGGAATTTGGTAGAGTTGAAGGACAGTGGATTCAATTTTCTGATCAGGAAAAAGGAAGTGATGCCGGATGATTGATCCGAAACGCCGGATGAAAACCGCCATATTCATCATCTGGCTTCTCGTCGTGCCGGCCGGCTTCGCCTGGCTTGTCGTCAACCGGCCGGTGCTGTCGCCCGACTGGCCCGAATTTATCGCCATCACGGTCCTGGCAATGGCAGCCGTTTACTTCCCGGTGATCCGGAACGGGATCCCGCTCCTCCTCGCAGGATGGCTGACGATCCCGATGTTCTTCGGGCACGGGGTGCTCGCGGAAGCCGCCATCATGCAGGCGGCGCTCCTTGCGGCAATCCCGCTGAACCGGAGCGCGCCGGATCCCGTTCACCGGTTTTTCTTCAACTCGCTCATGTTCTTTCTCCTGTCCATCGCGTCTGCAGGTGCGTTCCGGCTGGCGGGCGGTGAAATCGGCACGACCGGGCTGTTCACGCTCATCCTGCCGGCCGTCGCCTATACGGCCGTCCACGCGGCTGGGAACACGGTGCTCCTTCATGTCTACCAATATCTGTCGGGAATCCGATTGCCGCTCTGGTCGCAGGTGAACCGGCAGGATGCCCTTACGGCGCTGGCCGTTTTCCCGCTTGCACTCGCCCATTACTATTTGTATGAGCAGATCGGCCACTGGAGCCTGCCGCTCCTCGCCGTCCCGTTTTTCGCGGTGACGCTGCTCGTCCGGCTGTACGACGCATCCGAACGCGTGAACACGATGCTGATGAAAACGGTCAGCCTTGGCCACGAACTGTCGGGCAAGCTCACCCAGCCGGAGGTGCTGGACTTGTTCGCAGAGCGCGTATCGGCCCTTCTGCCGGTCGACTATCTGTATATATTTGACGTCCGCAACGGCCGAGTCGAACCGCTGAAAGTGAAGGAAGAAGGCCGGTTCGTCGACATCCGGCTCCAAAAAGACGTCCCCGAAGAAGGCATCGGGGGAATGATCTACCGGTCTGAAAAAGGCCGGATGTTCGGCAGCCAGTCGGAATGGTCCGTCTATGCAAACGACTATTACCCAGAGGAAGCCGAAAGCCTCATCGGCGTCCACATCGTCCGGAACAAAAAAGTCGAGGGGATCCTCGGCGTCATGTCCAAGCGCAAAAACGCCTACGAGGAATACCAGCTGCGCATCCTCGAACTGCTCGGCTCTTATCTGGCGGTCGCGCTGGACAAGGCCCGTCACGTCCAGCAGACCGTAAAGGAAAGCGAGCGGTGCGGACTGACCGGACTGTATAATTACCGCTACATGGAAAAGGCGATCCGCCAGCATGTTGAGCAGGTGAACAGCGGCGAACTCGGACGGATGTCACTCCTCATGCTCGACATCGACCACTTCAAGCATGTGAACGATTCGTACGGCCATCAGGCGGGCAATGAAATCCTCGTGGAGTTCGCCGGGCTGATCGGACGCGCCGCCGACCCGGTGTGGACGGTGGCCCGCTACGGCGGCGAGGAATTCGTCATGCTCATGCCGGATCTGCCAAAAGACGAGGCATTCAACTATGCGGAAGAACTCCGGCGGGCGGTCGGCAGCCATCCGTTCTGCATCCGGGGAGAAGACGGGGAAGACATCCGCATTCCGGTCACCGTCAGCATCGGCATCTCCGCAGCGCCCGACGACGGGGAAGATCCGATGTCGATCGTCCGCAACGCCGACCGGGCGCTCTACACGGGTGCCAAACAGGAAGGACGCAACAAAGTGGCGGTTTACACCGGCTGACAAAAAGGGGGGGGACAGGGTGACCATCAGTAAACGGGAACGGATTCTGCTGCCGGCAGCCTGGCTGCTCATCGTGCCGCCGGGCCTGTTGTTTATCATGGCCAACGGCGGGTTCAATCTGTCGCCGGATGAATGGCTCACGGTCGGCGGCCTGGCGCTTGTCGCCCTGGTGACGTCCCTTTATCCGCTTTCATTCCAGAACATCACCGTGTCCTTCCAAGAATGGCTGCTCATCGCGATTTTCCTGCAGTTCGGACTCGGTCCGGAAGTCGCGGTGTCGCAGATCATCACCATTTCAACAATCATCGCCGTCAAAGGAACCCTGCCGTCATTCCACCGGTTCACACTCAACTCGCTCATCTTCTTCGCAAGCTCGGTCATCTCGGCGGCGGCCTTTTACGCGGCCGGCGGAAAGACGGGCATGCTTGATCCTGCTTCTGTGCTCGGATTCGGCGCGCTCTACTCAATCGTCTATCTGCTCGTGAACCATCTGTGCCTGTTCGTGGATTCCAGGCTGTCGAGCCGGCCGTACCAGTTCCGGTCGATCGAGACATTCTGGGACTTCGCCTCGCTGCTCGTCATCTTCCCGCTCGGGATAGCCGCCTATTTCATGGAAATGAAATACGGGCTTTACGGAATCCTGCCGCTCGCCGTCCCGTTTTTCATCGCACTCGTTTTTGCGACCAAGTACAACACGACCGAATGGATCAACCGGCGGCTGTCCAAGGCATCCGAAATCGGCTACGAACTGGCTGACCGGCTGTCGCAGGGCGAGCTGGTGGAACTGTTCACGAAACGACTGCAGGAAATGGAGGAAGCGGACGCCGTCTACGTCGTCGAATCGGCGGGCGGCCGGCTCGTCACGGTGAGCGCCTATGAAGACGGGCGGTACACTTCCGTTCCGAGGCTGTTCTCAATCTCTTCGGAAGGGGCACGAGGAGCCGGCCTCAACCGGTCCGCCGTCCGCATGTACAACACCGTCAAGGAGTGGCAGCGGGAACTGCCGATCCGGATGCCGGACTGGATGGAAAGCGTCATGACCGCGCCGATCCGCCGCGATGAGGGGCTGACCGGCTGGGTGATCGTCGCCTCCCAGCGCCGACACGCATTCAGCCGGGAAGACCGGCCGATCCTCGAACTCATCTGCACCCACTTCCGCGTCTCCCTCGACAAAGCGAGGATCCATGAGACCGCGCTCACCGAAAGCGAACGGTGCGCACTCACCGGCCTGTATAACTTCCGGTGGTTTGAAAAGGAACTGAACTACCAGATGTCGCTCGTCGGCGGCGGAGCGCTCAGCCGGCTGTCGCTCATCATGCTCGACATCGACCGCTTCAAGAGCCTCAACGACACATACGGACACCAGAGCGGCAACGACATCCTGAGAGGGCTCGCCGGAATCCTAGAACGCGAATCCACGGGGAAAGGGCGGGTTGCCCGGTTCGGCGGTGAGGAATTCGTCATCCTGCTGCCGGGCTGGCTGAAGGACGAAACCGCGGCCTTTGCCGAACATCTTCGCAGATATATTGAACAATCGGTCTTTGAAGTCAGCCCGGATCTCGGGCCGGACATCAGGCCGACATTCGTCTCCATCACCGTGTCGATCGGCGTCGCCACTGCCCCCGACGACACGGACGAACCGCTGGGGCTCCTCCGAAACGCCGACCGCGCACTCTACGTCGGCGGCAAACAGGCAGGCCGGAACCGGGTGGGTGTGTACAGCACCTGACCGCGTCCCGGCCTTTTTGTGTTTCGGCTGCCGAAACAGGGAAAAGGAAAATGACAAACGATGTCGAATCTATCATAATGATGAGAGATTAAGAGGAGCGATGGGCCGGATGAAGAAAAATCACATCAACGAAGACGGTCTTTCACTGGTTGAAGTCATTGCTTCACTTGCACTGATCTCCATCATCATCATGGGCGTGATGGCGTTTTTCACCACCGCCGTCAAAACGAATGACACGTCGGAAACCCTGCTGGACGCCTCTTACGTGAACCAGCGGTATATGGAGGAAATCTATCAGCTTGCCGACCACACAAAAGACAGCGAGAGAAGCGCCGAACTCGGCAGAGCGGGGTGGACGAAGGAAAACTCCGGCGGCGAACGATACATACGGGAGGCCTCCGGCTATTACCTTGAGCTGACCATCACGGGTGCCCAGCCCGACTCCACGCTCAAAAATATTCTTTTGAAAGTTTACAGGGACCCACAACATAAGAGGCTCGCCTCGCAGATGGAGACGAAAAGACAATGGGAACCAAAATAAAAAATGAACGAGGAATGACACTCGTGGAACTGCTCGCCGCCCTCGTGCTCGTCTCGCTCGTCGTTGTCCTGATCAACACCGTGTTCGTATTCACCCAGCGCAATGCAGATTCGCTTTCCTCGGAAACCGATGTCCAGGCGAACTTGCTGCTCGGGATGAAAGTCCTGACGAAAGATATCCGTTCCACAGATATGGATCAGGTGGTTGTCGAAAAAAACAAACTGATCCTCGCAGGAACGGAATACACAGCCAAGGACGGCCGTTTGCTGAAAAACGGACAAACGGTCGCGGAAGACATTACATCGTTTGAGACCTGCCGTCCTCCTAGAAACGAAGTTTACAGTGAGGATCAGCTTGCCTGCAGGCCAATCGATACAGGAGATGCCGATAAGCAACGGGTGATTGTTATTCTTGAAGGACCGCCGAATCGGTCCGGAGAAAAACGGAGACTGGCCACAATGATCAACATGGAAAGGTAGGGGAGTGCGATGCGGCAATACCTAAATGATAAAGGGTATGCACTCGTCCTCGTCCTGCTATTTGTCACGATTATTTCACTCACGATGGCGGGACTCTCTCTAAAGATGACCAACGACTTAAAGCAGACTGACAAGGAACAGGATTCCCAAGGAGCTTATTATGTTGCGGAGGGCGGCGTAGCGGATGTAATGCAGATGATTTCAGACCGAATTGAAGATATTGCTGAGTCTCAAAAAAGCGCTTCCGGTTTTTACAATCAGTTTGAGAAAGAGTTTATAAAGACCCAAAAGGTTGACGGCTTTTCTAAAAATAACGGCGAATCACCATTTGCCTATGTAACGATATCTAAAGCGGTCGGGAGCCCTCAGGGTCAATATCAAATTGAATCAATAGGTGAAATTGGTTCACGAAAGCGTACCGTCGCTGGCGCTTTTAAAATTGAATTCAAAGAAGGAAGCGGCGGTATCACCCTTCCACCGGGCATGGGCATATACGCCAAGCAAAAGATTGACTTGAATAATAATGCAGTCATTAACGGCGATGCCATTTTAAGCGGCAATATAAGCGGTGGGCTATCAATGGGGAATAATTCAGAAATCAATGGGACTGCTTATGTGCAAAGCGATAAAGTGGTCGATCGAGGCAATAAAGCGAAGGTCCAAAAGGTGATAGTTGGAAACCTGAGCGTCCCCGATTATCAATTGCCCGTTTTCCCGGCAAAGCCAAATATCCCCGCAACTAAGAACCTTACCATCTCTGGTAATAAGACTGAGCTGATCAATGGTGACCTGGCAGGTTACAACAATGTCAAACTTGAAAATAATGCGGTACTTACGTTTAACACGGGGAATCAGGACACGACCATTGTGATGAACGACTTGGACATTTCTAATAGTGGCGTCTTGAAAATTAACGGCACCGGCAAAGTGTCGATCTACTTGACTGGGGGTCTATCACTGAACAACAATTCGGTGATTGAAGGAAAACAAACAAAAAACCTTACAATCTATATCGGGCCTTCGGGTAGAAAAAATAATCCAAGAGAAATAAAGTTTGGAAATAATTCAATTGTCACCGCTTCATTGTATGCTTCTGATGCAAACATAGAGTTTTCAAACAATGCCAGCATAGTAGGAGTGGTGGTGACTGGCGGAAAGTCCGTCAGGTTTTCCAACAACTCCACAGCTGACAGTCAGGATCAATCGACTTTAATTTATGCTCCTAAAGCGGTTGTAGAGGTGAATAATAATGCCGTCCTGTACGGTTCTATTGTTTCTCTGAAAACTACATTGGGCAATAACGCAGTGATCACTGCAAAGAAAGTGAACACAGAAGATAATCCCATCTTTTCAGGTGGCAACAACGCACCTGCGCACGCGGAAATAAGTTCGCCCAATATAAAAGAAAAATAAAAGTTGGAAAGGAGGCCCGCCATGCTTGAGTATATATTTCTCGTGATCGCCGCGATCATTGTGTTTCCGGTGCTGTATTACCTGATGACAAAAGGGAAGGCCGGGAAGTCGGTCGTCGTCATGGCGGCCGCCGGGTTCCTCATCGTGCTCGCCGGTGTGTACCTGCAGGACCGGTTTGCGTTTTATTATGCGGTGCTGGCCATGATCGGATTGGCGTTTGCGGCAGGCGTCCTGATCGACAAGCGGATGGGCGATGCCGCGGTCGCGGACGGGATCGAAGAAGTGGTCCGGGAGCCGATCCGTCTCGGCGGAGAACCGGAGGAAGCGGCGTCCCGTGACGAAACGCCGGATATTACGCCGGCAGAAGTCCGTGAAGCCATCCTTCATCAAAACGATGACACAATCGAGCCGATTGAAACCGGAATCCGGGAAGAGCCGGCGCTTGACGACTTGTTTGGTATGAAAGAAATCGTCCTGCCCGGAACGGCGGACATCGTGCACCCTCCGCAGCTTGAGGAAGACGAGCCGGAAAAGGCCAACCCCGCCGAAGTCGTCAAGGCGGCGGGTGACGCGGGACGATACGACTACACGGACGGCCTAGATGTGATCGGAACCGACGAGGCCGGAGAAATCTCCCGCACGAACATCGGTCCGGAAGAGGAAGCGGCAGTCCTCGGCGACGACGATTACATCGATCCATCTGCGCTTGCCCCGGCTTCTGCTCCAGGCGAAGAATCGGACGAGCTGCCCGGTGCGGAGGATCTTGAAATGTGGCTCTCAAGCCGGCCGCTGATCGATGAGGAAACATCGGCAGAACCTGACCCGGAGCCGGCGGATGACCTGTCCGATTACAATCCGTTTGACTTGCTTGAAGACGACGACTTTATCGCGGAGGAGGACGAAGATGGAAAACAATAAACGAACGCTGACCGTCTTCCTCGGCGTCCTCCTTTCGACGGTGTTCTTTTATTTATTTGCCTCCGGCGGCTCGCTGCTCGCGGGAAACTGGCTGTTCCCGTCAAAAGACTTCGGGGACAATACATATATCGGTCCGTATGATGTGTCGGACTTCAAGGAAGCCCAGACGACAAAAGTGCTGGGAAAAGGCGTTCAGGATCTGGAAGGACGCTTTGACGTGGACGTCTATTATCAGGACGCCTCCTTCAAGCTGCCTCCGGAAGCCGTCCTCTACGACGTTCAGGGCACGATCGACCGGGCCAGCACCGGCGAAGAGAACCCGCTTGTCGTCCATGTAAAGGAAGAGGCGGTCCGCACGCTGCTGAATCAGAACTTCGGCATGCTTGACTTTACAGACGATGAAGTGGCGGCGATCACAAGCGGCATCGAACGCCGGCTTCGCAACGGAACGATGCCGGCGAACGTTCAGATCTCCGACTACCTGGACGCCTCCCGCGCGGAGAAGGTGGCGGCTGCCGCCCAGGCCACCTTCTCCGGCATGCCGGTCACCGAAGGCCTCCAAAACGGGCTGGCCGCGATTGAAGGGTACCGCATCGAAGGCGGTTCGTCGGTTTCATTCCTCCGGATGATGGAAGATGCCCATGCCGGCTCGCTTTCTGAAGAAGAGATGACCCGTCTTGCTTCGCTGCTGTATGCAGCCGTGCTGAAGACGAATTTCATCATCGACGAGCGGTCGATCAGCGACCGGCTGCCTGCGGGCGTCCCGGTCGGCTACGAAGCGGCGATCAATCCGTTCACGGAAGTGGACTTCATGTTCACGAATCCGAACGGCACTTCATTCAACGTCGCCACCCAGACGGAAGGGGACAGCGTCACGCTCTCGCTTGAAGGGCTGCCGTTTTTCTATGAATACGACACGAACCTGACGGGAATGGAAAATTACAAGCCTCGAACGATCAAGCAATACAGCGAAAACGTTAAAACGGTCGCTCCGCGGATCGAAGAAGTTGGCGAAGACGGAATCCGGGTGACGGTGCTCAAGCATGTTTACAACGGGCCGATCGAAGAACGGTTTGAAGAAGTGTCGACCGACTTCTACCCGCCTGTCCATCGCATCGAAGTGCACCGGCTGAAGCCGGAAGAGCAGCCTGCGGAATCCGGCGACGGATCCGGAACGAATGAAAGCGGCGGTTCGGTCGGATCCGGGGGAACAACCGGTTCCGGCAATTCCTCGGGTTCTGACGGGAGCGGTTCCGGCTCGGCCGGCAATTCCGGTTCAGGACAAGGCAATAACAATGGCCCGGGGGACAATTCAGGTACCGGCAACTCCGGTTCCGGTAATTCGGGATCCGGAAACTCCGGCTCGGGCAACAATTCCGGCAACCCATCCGGCGGCTCCGGAAACAACAACTCCGGCTCAGGCGGTTCGGGGAATTCCGGCTCAGGCAATGGCTCGGGCTCGGGCGGCGACGGCGGCTCGGGGAATACCGGTTCCGGAAACGGTTCAGGAAACAATAATGGATCCGGCAACAAAGTGGAATACGACAAGGGCGGCAACCCGATCCAGCCTTGACGGGCTGCCCGCCCGGAGGAAGGTGAACCCATGCCCCAGGCACGCAAGAGACTCGGGGACATCCTGATGGAATCGGGATTGATCACGCAGGAGCAGCTCAACAACGTATTGAAAGAAAAATCGAAAGACCAGCGGCTCGGGGATGCGCTCCTTGAACGCGGGCTGATCACAGAGCTGCAGCTGGTCGAGACGCTGGAAATCCAGCTTGGCATCCCGCACGTGAATCTGTACCGCTACCCGTTTGAGCCGCAGATCTTCTCGCTCGTTTCCAAGGAATACGCCAAGCGCAACCTGCTCGTCCCGCTGAAAACCGAAGCGGACAAGCTGTTCGTGGCGATGGTCGACCCGATGGACTACATCGCCATCGAGGATCTCCGTCTGTCGACCGGTTTCACGATCGAGCCGGTGATCGCGTCCAAAGACGACATTCTCCGGACAATCGCGAAATACTATGAGGAATCATTCGATGAACTGTTCCTTGAGACCGAAAAGATGCAGCAGGAGGAAGAAGAGAACCTGACCGACCTGGATTCTCCGGTCGTCCGGCTCGTTAACCAGCTGCTGTCCGCTGCGGTCATCCAGAAGGCGTCGGACATCCATATCGATCCGCAGGAGCACCAGCTGCTCATCCGGTTCCGGATTGACGGCATGCTGCATGACGAACGCGTGCTGCCAAAGCATATGCAGCCGATGATCAATGCTCGGATCAAGATCATGTCGAACCTTGACATCACCGAGCACCGGGTCCCGCAGGACGGGCGGATCAAGACGAACGTCGACTTCCGGCCGATCGACCTCCGGGTGTCGACCTTGCCGACGGTGTACGGGGAAAAGATCGTCATGCGGATCCTCGACTTGAGCAGCACGCTCTCCGACCTGAATCATCTCGGCTTCAACCGGATTAATCTCGAACGGTTCATGAGGGAGATTACAAAGCCGAGCGGCATCGTCCTCATTTCCGGCCCGACCGGCTCGGGAAAATCGTCGACGCTTTATGCGGCGCTCAACAAGCTGAACCGCGAAGAAGTGAACATCGTCACGGTCGAGGACCCGGTCGAGTACCAGCTCGAGGGGATCAATCAGGTGCAGGTGAACCCGAACGTCGGCATGACGTTCGCGGCCGGCCTGCGCTCGATCCTCCGGCAGGACCCGGACATCGTCATGGTCGGGGAGATCCGGGATGCCGAAACCGCGGAAATCGCGGTCCGGGCGTCGCTCACCGGCCACGTCGTTCTCAGCACGATCCATACGAACGATTCGATCGCGACGATCACCCGCCTGCTCGACATGGGCGTCGAGCCGTTCCTCGTCACGGCATCCCTCAACGCGGTCGTCGCACAACGCTTGCTGCGGCGGGTGTGCCGAGACTGCAAAGTGGAAGAACCGGCAACCGCAAGGGAAAAGGAAATCGCCGCCAAGCGCGGCATCAAGATCGAAACCGTCATGCGAGGGAAAGGCTGCCCGTCCTGCAATATGACCGGCTACCGCGGGCGGATAGCGATCCATGAAGTGCTCATCATGGACGAAGCGATGAGGAGCGCGATCAACAGCGGGGCGGGTGTCTCGAAGCTGCGGGAAATCGCGATCCGCAACAAAACAATCTTCCTGCTCGATGACGGACTACTGAAAGTAAAACAAGGCATCACGACGACGGAGGAAGTGTTCCGCGTCGCGATGCTCGATTAAGGGGGCGATCCAATGAAACCGACGATCGACGCACTGCTGACGGCCGCTTTCCAGCTCAAGGCGTCCGACGTTCACCTGACGGTCGGCGTGCCGCCCGTTTTCCGGATCCACGGGGACCTGAAGCGGTACGGGAAAGAGACGAACACGCCGCAGTTCACGGCGGATGTGGCCAAGGCGGTCATCCCCGAGAAGCTGTATGATGATTTTCTTCAAAATGGCGAACTGGACTTTTCCTATTCGGTGCCGGGGGTGTCCCGGTTCCGGGTGAACGCCTATCACCAGCGCGGTTCGGTGTCGCTTGCGTTCCGGACGATCCCGACGAAGATCATGAGCGTCGAGGAACTCGGCATGCCGGACACGCTGAAGCGCCTTGCCGAAACGCCGCAGGGCATGATCCTCGTGACCGGTCCGACCGGCTCGGGGAAATCTACGACGCTCGCCGCGATGATCCGACATATCAACGAAACGATGCGCAAGCACATCATCACGCTGGAAGACCCGATCGAGTTCGTCCACAACCACGGCACCTCGATCATCGACCAGCGGGAAGTCGGATTCGATACGGAATCCTTCGCAAACGGGCTGCGCGCCGCACTCCGTCAGGATCCGGATGTCATCCTCGTCGGGGAGATGCGAGACCTGGAAACGATTTCGATTGCGATCACGGCCGCAGAGACCGGCCACCTCGTGTTCGGGACGCTTCACACGTGGAGCGCCGCATCCACGATCGACCGGATCATCGACGTGTTCCCGCCTGCCCAGCAGACGCAGATCCGCGTTCAGCTTGCCGGTGTTTTGACAGCCGTCATTTCACAGCGTCTGTTCAAGACGGCCGACGGAAAAGGAAGGCGTGCCGCCACCGAGATCATGATCAACAATCCGGCGATCGGCAACCTGATCCGGACGGAGAAGATCCACCAGATCCCGAGCACCATCCAGACAAACCGGGCGGCGGGCATGCACACGATGGAATCGTCGATCCAGCACCTCGTTGACACCGGTGCGATTTCCTATGATGTGGCCAAGCCGTATCTTGAAGGAGACGAACACTGATGCCGCGCTTTCAATATGAAGGACGCGACCGCAAGCGCGTGAGGCGCGGCACGATCCAGGCGGACACAAAGCGGGACGCCGTCGTGAAACTGCGCGAGCAGGGCGTCCGCGTGCTCGATCTGAAAGAACTGCCGGAGACGACGCTGACGAAAGAAATTTCGATCGGCAAGCCGGTGAAGCGCGCGCAATTGATCATGTTCCTGCAGCAGTTCTCGACCTTGCTGCGTGCGGGCGTCACGATTGTCGATGCGGTCAATATCTTGTCCCAGCAGGTGGAATCCAAGCCGTTCCGCAGAATCTTGACGGAAATCGACGATGACCTGCGCGCCGGCAGTTCGTTGAGCGACTCGATGGCGAAGCATCCGAAGGCATTCGAGCCGCTGACCTTGAACATGATTGCGGCGGGAGAAGCGTCCGGGAACATCGACGATGCGCTCGACCGGCTGGCGGTCCATTATGAAAAATCGTTTGCGACAAGACAGAAAGTGACGTCAGCGATGGTGTATCCGGTTGTCGTGCTCGTGCTCGCGGCCGGCGTCGTCATTTTCCTCTTGACGACGATCATCCCGATGTTCGTCGACATGTTCGAGAGCCTGGACGCGACACTGCCGCCGATCACGCTGTTCGTGCTCGGGGCGAGCGATTTCATGCGGCATTCGTGGTACATCATCGTCGGGATCGTCGTCTTGATCGTGCTCGGAATTTACATGATGTACCGCAATCCGCAGGGCAAGTATATGCTCGATACGTTTATGCTGCGGATGCCGCTCATCGGCGATCTGATGAAAAAGTCGGCGCTCGCCACGATGACGCGCACGCTCAGTTCGCTGTTTACAAGCTCGGTTCCGATCATCCAGGCCGTTGCCATGGTCGAGAAAGTGATCGACAACGAAGTGATCAAGCGGGTGCTCCGCCAGTCTCGGGACCAGCTGCAGAAAGGGAACTCGATCGCCGGCCCGATGACCGGCCACTGGGCGTTCCCTCCGCTGATCCCGCATATGATCGCCATCGGGGAACAAACCGGCTCGCTCGACAAGATGCTCGCCAAAGTAGCAGATTTTTATGAAAAGGAAGTGGACGCTTCCACAGAGCGTCTGAAATCACTCATCGAGCCGCTCATGATGATCTTCCTCGCGATTATCGTCGGAACCATCGTGCTGGCCATCATGGTACCGATGTTCAGCATGTATGAACAGGTCGGATAATCGTGTAACCATCTTGTAACAATTGACTTCTTATCGTAAAAATATTTTCTATGTATCTATCGAATTTTTTGGGGTATTGGTATAATAGAGTTGTAGAATACTACAAGATTTTCCAAGGAGGAATCAATTATGAGGAATTTCGTCAAAAACAAATTGAAAGAGGAAAAAGGGCTTACACTGATTGAGCTCTTGGCCGTTATTGTCATCCTCGGCATTATCGCAGCGATTGCCATTCCGGCGATTGGGAATATTATTGAGAATAGCCGATACAATGCAGTGAAAGGCGATGCTTTAAATGTGCTGAGCGCTGCCCAAATTTATTACTCTGAAACGAAAACAGACACTGAAGGTGATGTATCGGTCGACAAGCTCAAGACCGATGGCTATCTAGAAACAGCCGGTAAAATTCCTGATACTGCTACAGTATCTAAAGCTAGTCCTAGAAAACTCACTGCAAAAGACGTAAAATATTCAGGTGATAAGACAATAACATTTAACGGTGCTACTACCGACGATATTAACAAAGATGACCAAAAAGGAAGCGCGCCTTCTATTAATGCTATTGGTGGTTAAGTATTATCATTTTTAGGAGCTGATCCCCCATGAATCCATTCCGCCGCAGGCAACGCATCATTTCAATAACCGTTGAGGAAGACGCCATCCGCTTTGCGGAGCTGCGTTCGGCCGATCCGCTCGTCGTCGAGCGGGCGGGCGAGCTGCCGGTTCCGGAGGGGCTGGTGGATGAAGGCAAGGTTGTTGATCGGGCGGCGCTCGAGACGGTGGTGGAGGGGGCGGTTGCGGAGTGGGGGCTGCGGCGCAAGCGCGTGCGGTTCCTCGCACCCGACCAGTATGTCATGATCCGAAAAGTGGAAACCCCGGCCGATGTCCCTGAAGATGAGCTGAAAGGCTACTTCTTCATCGAGATCGGCTCTTCTCTTTATCTGCCGTTCGATGATCCGCTGTTTGATGTCGTTCCGTACGACAGTGGAAGAGAAGAGAAGGAATCGATCATCATTGCGTCGAAAGAAGAGATTATCCGCCAGTACGAAGGCGTGCTGGATGAGGCGAAGGTGAAGCCGGTGGAGTGCGACATTGCCCCGCTTGCGCTATACCGGCTGGCCTACCTCCAGCATGATCTTGATTCCCATGACAATGTGCTGATCGCGGACTTCCGCGGTTCTGAGCTGACCGTGTCAATCTTCCACCGCCATCATCCGCTGTTCATGCGGCCGATCGATTTCAATGACGGCGATGAAGGACTCACCGATGTCGCGTACCGGGAGATCGGGAAGCTGATCAATTTCTATACATACAACATGATGGACGGCCGGGAGTCGGTTGACTGCGTCTTGATCGCAGGGGAATATGGCGGGGCCGGTGAGCTGGCCGCCATGTTCCGCGATCAGATGGGGATCGATGCCGGTCCGCTCATGAAGAAAGCCGTCGAGACGGCGGACGGACGGGCGTTGCCGACCCGTTATGACCGCGTGATCGGCTTGGCGCTGAAAGAGGTGTGAGGATGCTCGTCGATATTAACTTATTGCCCGGACGCGACCGGGGGAGGTCAAAGGCGCTCATCGTGTCGATCGCCATTCTCCTGTCGGCGCTCATTTTCTGGCTGGCCTTCTTCCTCATGGCGAACCGGAACGCCGAAGAGGCCCAGCGCGCGGACGCCCGTGCCGAAGAAATGAGGACCCGGCAGGCGGAACTGCAGTCGCGCCTGGACGGGACGGAGACGATGGCCGACCGGGCGCAGCTCGAAGGGACGGTGGAGTGGGCGGAATCTTACCGGTTCCTGACCGCGCCGCTCATCCGCCATCTCGTATCGCTTTTGCCCGTCCGCGGCTTCATCACGGAATTTACATACACCGGCCCGCACACGGCCGAGTTGAGTGTGCAGTTTGATACATATGAACAGGCGGCGCATTACCTCGCCCGCCTGAAAGCCGCGACGATGGTCGAAGCGGCGACGATGAACGAAGTGACCGCCGATCCACTTGAGGAAGAAACGGACGAAGAAGGCAATCCGGTCGACCGCAACGAGGTGCTCGTGCCGCGCTACATTGCCGCCTATACGATTGATTTCGTCGATCCGCGAGACGATGCGGCGGGCACGGCAGAAGAGCCGGCGGACGGCGAACCGGCGGACGACACCGGGGAAGCGGATGAAACGAATGTCGATGTCGACACGGACGTGGACGTCAATGTCAATAACCAGGGAGAAGAGACGGACACTGGGAACCCGGCAGATACGGAAACCGGCGACGACCCCGCCGGCGACACGACTGCCGATGAGTCCGGCTCCGGCAATGAAGGGGGCGACGGCCAGTGAACCGGCTCAATCTGAACCGCAAAGAGACGATTCTTATCGTCCTGTCGGTCCTGTTCTTCATTTCGCTCCTGCTGTATTCTTATTTCCTCCTGTTTAAACCGGCGCATGAGCTGCGGCAGCAGGCCCAGCAGAACCTGCAGACAGAGCGGCAGGTTCTGTCGACGCTCCAGCAGCAAGCGGCGGGGAAAACCGACCGCGAGCCGGCGAGTTCGCTTCCGCTGCAACGGAAAGTCCCGGTCGAGCCGGTCGAGGAGATGATCCTGCTCCAGCTCGGCAAAGCGGAGACCGTTTCCGGCACGGAGATCGAAAACGTCGCCTTCACAACCGGCGAGATGCTCATCGACAATCCGCCGGAGGGAGTCGAGAATGTGAACGAACTGCTGACGACGGTGTCGATCTTGTCGCCCGACTACGAAGGCGTCGCCGCGTTCATCGAGGAGATCGAGCGGCTGGAGCGCGTGACGGTGCTGGATTCGGCGACGTTCACCGGTCCTGCCGAAAAGACCGAGGAAGCGGACGAGGATGAACCGATCTCGCTTGAAGTGACGTTCTCCTCATTCTACCGCCCCGATCTCGAAACGCTGAAAGGCGAAGTGCCGAAAGTGGCCGCGCCGCCTGCTTCGCTGAAGGAAGACCCGTTCCCGTTCGAGGACAACACGGAACAGGGGGCCGGAGAATGACGTGGCTCTGGGCGGTGCTGTTTTTCATCTACGGCCTCGTGTTCGGCTCGTTTTTCAATGTGGTCGGGCTAAGAGTGCCAAACGGTGAGTCGGTTGTCCGTCCGCCGTCGCACTGCCCGAAGTGCAACCGGCGGCTGACGGCAGCCGACCTCGTCCCGTTTTTTTCGTTTGTTTTCCTGAAGGGCAAGTGCCGGTCATGCGGCTCGAAAATCCACTGGGTGTACCCGGTGATGGAGCTGCTGACGGGTGTTGCGTTTGCCCTTTCTTATCTAAAATTCGGTTTTTCCGGCGAACTCGTCGTCGCCCTCCTGTTCATGTCGCTTCTCGTCACGATCACGGTGTCGGACCTCGCCTATATGCTCATTCCCGACAAATTCCTGCTGTTTTTCGGCATTCCGCTCCTGCTGCTGCGCATCGCCCTGCCGCTCCATCCGTGGTGGGATGGCCCAGCGGCGGCGGTCGTGCTGCCGGCGGTGCTGCTGCTGACGGCGATCTTGTCGAAGGGCGGGATGGGCGGCGGCGACATCAAGCTGTACGTTGTGATCGGGCTCGTGCTCGGCCTGGCCGATTCGTTCCTGTCGCTGTTTCTGGCGGCGCTCGTCGGCACCGTTGCCGGATTCATCCACCTGAAGCGGCAGGGGAAGGGACGCGGGACGCCGATCCCGTTCGGGCCGTGGATCGCACTCGGAGCGTCAATTGCTTATCTGTACGGCGACCGGATTGTCGGCTCGTATGTAAACCTGTTCTTTTAACCCGATAAATTTTGAGGACAAGACGACACGCGTCTTGTCCTTTTTCACGTCCCGAATGGTAAATTCGCCTGTAAAGGGGTGTTGTCATGCGGTTCAAAAAGAAATATTCCACAGGCGCGCTTGCGATGGCGGTGTTCCACGGATTTCTGATGGGGATCGGCGGCGTGCTTTTGTTCGGGTTCATCGTCATGTCGGGGGACGGCATCGGCAGCAAGGCGAAGGAGGGGGACGGGACCGTGCCGGTGGATGCGCCTGCGGACGGCCAGAAGGCGGACGGGGGCAAAAACGAGGAAGGGGCCGGGGAGCCGACCGCGAACCGCAAAACGGCGTTCTTCGCCGTCCAGCACGGCGTGTTCTCGACCGGGGAATCGGCGCAGTCGTTCATCGCGGCAAACGGGAATCTTCGCAACGCGGCGATCTTCCCGGTGGACGGCCAGTTTTATCTTTGGTCGTCCGTCCACCTCACCGATTCGGAGGCGAAGGATGCGCTCACGGCGGACACATTCGTCAAGCCGTTCACGCTGGACGCGGCCGCCTGCCCGGCCGACGGGGACGGGAAACTGCCGGTTTTGCTTGCGGGGAAGGAACTGGCAAGTTTGAAATTTGAAGACCCCGCCCAAAAGGCCGGTCTGCCGAAGGACTGGGACCAGAATATCGGCGCCGTTGCGCAGATTTCCGATGAAATGTCGGTGATCCGGCTGCAGCTGATCGGGCATTATTTGCCGAATTCCGGGTGCCTCAAAATTGAATTTTGAAGCCATTTTCGTGCTCAAAATTGAAAAATGGCGAATTTCCTGTTTCGCCCCTTTCGGCTATGATGGACGCATAGCGCTGATAGGGGGAATGACTGATGAAATTCAAGACGACCAAGCCGGTGATCCTCGCATCCGGCTCACCGAGGAGGCGGGAACTGCTGGAACTCGCCGGCATCCCGTTCAATGTACTCGCAACCAACGCGTTCGAACCGCCCGCCAGGGAAAGTGAAACACCGGCCGACTACGCGATCCGGCTCGCCTCGATCAAGGCATCCGCAGCCCTTGAAGGGTCCGGCGGCGCCGTCGTGATCGGCTCCGACACCGTCGTTCACCTGGACGGCCGGATGTACGGCAAGCCGTCCTGCGATGAAGAGGCCCGCTCTTATCTGAAAGAGCTGTCCGGCCGCACGCACACCGTCTCGACGGGCGTCTGCATCTGCTGCGGGGAGGAAGTGCGGACGTTCGCCAAGGACACCGAAGTGACGTTCCGAAGAGTTCCGGACAAGCTGATCGACGCATATGTCGCATCCGGCGACCCGCTCGACAAAGCGGGGGCGTATGGAATCCAGTCGGGCGGCGCACTGTTCGTCAAGGAAATCCGCGGTGACTACCATGCCGTCGTCGGGCTGCCGATTTCGGACCTGTTCCGGGAGCTGGACGACATGGGGATCATCGGAGAAGCGGAGGATGAGCCATGACGTTCGATCTGTACGTGCCGAAGATCAGCGAGCTGCACATCGCCGACCGGCCGCGCGAGCGCCTCATCAATCAGGGAGCGGAGAGCCTGTCGAACCAGGAACTGATCGCGATCCTGCTGCGGAGCGGGACCCGCTCGGAGTCGGTGCTGCAGCTCGCCAACCGGGTGATCGGCTTCTACGACAAGATCCAGGACCTGCAGCACGCGACGATCGAGGAGATGACGAGCGTCAAGGGGATCGGAGAGGCGAAGGCGGTCCAGCTGCTTGCGGCGGTCGAGCTCGGCAAGCGGCTCGCGAGAAAGCAGTCGAGTGAACGGTACGTCATCCGCTCGCCGGAAGACGCCGCGGCCTATCTCATGCCGGACATGGCGCCGCTCACCCAGGAGCATTTCGTCGCGCTGTTCCTGAACGTGAAAAACGAAGTGCTGCACAAAAGCACGATCTTCATCGGCAGTCTGAACTCGTCGATCGTGCACCCGAGGGAAGTGTTCCGCGAGGCGGTGAAACGCTCGGCGGCATCGATCATCTGTGCTCACAATCACCCGAGCGGCAACCCGTCGCCGAGCCCCGAAGACATCGAGGTGACGAAGCGGCTGTCCGAAGCCGGGAAAATAGTCGGGATCGACCTGCTCGACCATATCATTATCGGCGATCACCAGTTTCTCAGTCTCAAAGAAGGCGACTTCATCTAACATTGCCACTTCCGCACGGTTTCCGTTATAATGATGTGTATGATTTGAAACCGGCAACAGTAGACGGCCGTGCAGAAAGGGAGTAAAAGCGTGTTTGGATTGGGATCGAAAGATGTCGGGATTGACCTCGGCACAGCAAATACACTGGTTTTCATCAAGGCGAAGGGCATTGTCCTCAGGGAACCGTCGGTCGTTGCCAAAAACGTGCAGACGGGGGAAATCGTCGCAGTCGGGAACGACGCCAAGAACATGATCGGCCGGACACCGGGCTCGATCGTCGCGACGCGCCCGATGAAGGACGGCGTGATTGCAGACTTTGAAACAACGGCGAAAATGATTGAGTACTACTTGAAAGAAGCGCAGAAGGCATCCGGCGGCTCGTGGAAAAAGCCGAATGTCATGATCTGCGTGCCATACGGCATCACGTCCGTCGAGCAGCGTGCGGTGATCGACGCATCCCGCCATGCGGGCGCAAAAGACGCATTCACGATCGAAGAACCGTTTGCGGCGGCGATCGGCGCAAATCTGCCGGTCTGGGAACCTACCGGCAGCATGGTCGTCGATATCGGTGGCGGTACAACTGAAGTTGCGGTCATTTCCCTCGGCGGCATCGTGACGAGCGAATCGATCCGCGTCGGCGGGGATGCGATGGACCAGGCGATCATTTCGTACATCCGCAAAACGTACAACCTGACGATCGGCGAGCGCACCGCAGAGCAGATCAAAATCGAAATCGGCTCCGCGAAAGTCGCGGACAAGCCGGCGAAGATGGAAATCCGCGGCCGCGACCTGCTGACGGGCCTGCCGAAGACGATCGAAATCTCGTCCGAAGAAATTGCGGAAGCACTGAAGGAATCGATCGCGGCCATCGTGGACGGCGTGCGGAAAACGCTCGAGACGACGCCGCCGGAACTGTCTGCGGACGTCATGGAGCGCGGCATCGTGCTGACGGGCGGGGGCGCACTTCTGAGCAACCTCGACAAAGTCATCTCCGAGCAGACGAACATGCCGGTCTTCATCGCCGACGATCCGCTCGACTGCGTGGCCATCGGCACGGGCAAGGCACTCGACAACTTCGACGTCATCAAGAAACAGCAAGCCAGATAATCTAGGAGGGACGGCAGCATGCCGCAGTTTTTCTCGAACAAACGGCTGATCCTCCTTCTCGTCGGTGTCATCGTCCTCGTGGCATTGATCTTCTTCACCCTGAAAGACCGGGAAAACGCGAGCGTCCCCGAACAGATTGTAAAAGATGTCGTCGGCTTCGGACAGTCCGTTTTTTCGAAGCCGGCACAATACATAACGGATTTGATCGATGACGTGGATCTCCTTCTGAACACCTACGAGGAGAACAAGCGGCTGAAGACCCGTCTCGCGGAATACGCTTCCGTCCAGGCGGAGCTGAGCGATATGCGCCAGGAAAACGGCCGGCTCAAGGCGATCGTCGGCAAGGAAGAGGATCTCCGGGATTTTGAACCGGTCCAGGCGACGGTGCTTGCGCGGAACCCAGACCAGTGGGAAGAAAAAGTCGTCATCGACCGCGGGGAAGTGCACGGCGTGAAAAAGAACATGGCGGTCATGACGGCGGACGGGCTCATCGGGAAAGTGGTCCTGACGACCCCGTTCACCTCGACCGTCCAGCTGCTCGCCACGCAGGACCCGACATACCGGGTGTCCGCGCTCGTGACCGGCGAAACCGAGGCATTCGGCCTCATCGAAGGGTTCGACACCGAACGCCACGAGCTCATCATGAAGCGGATCGACTCGGCATTCGACGTCAAGCCGGGACAGAAAGTCGTGTCTTCCGGCCTCGGCGGCATTTTCCCGAAAGGGCTGCTGATCGGGGAAATCACGGAAGTGTCGACGGACGACTACGGCCTGACCAAACAGGCGTTCATCAAGCCGGCCGCCGACTTCTCGATGCTCGAGCACGTCATCATCGCCAAGCGGACGATGATGGCGGTCGACGGTTCGGATGCGGGCAATACGGGCGAAGCGATGGACAAAGCGGCGGATGAGGCGGAAGGCGGGAGCGGATCATGATCCGGCTCGCCATCCCGCTCATCGCCGTCGTTTTGTTCTTTGTGGAGCCGGTGTTCGGCCTGTTTTCACCGATTGAGATCGGCGGAGAATACTATTATCTCGTGCCCCGCTTCCTGATCATGTTCCTCATTTTCGTCGGGGTTTATTACAGCCGGCAGCGGGCGGTGGTCTACGGGATCATCTTTGGACTCTTGTACGATATGTTCCACATTGATATTATTGGTTTATACGCCTTTCTGTATCCGGTGCTCTGCCTTCTGGCGTGCTGGATCGTTAAGCACATCCACCAGCATATCGCCGTTGTCACCGTCATCTCGCTTGTGCTCGTGGCCTTGCTGGAGACGGCGCTCTACGCGTTCTTTACGCTCATCGGCTTTGTCGCGGTCGACTTCAATGTGTTCCTGAAGGAGCGGCTGCTGCCGACGATGATCGCCAATTCGGTGTTCCTGGTCATGCTCGGCTGGGTGTTCAAGATGCTGATCAACCGGAGAAATGTCCTGAGCAAGGAAGGAATCTCATAAACAATCGTTAACAAATGGAGGAGAATGCGGGGTGACGCAATTGACGAAAAAGCAGCTGGTCATGATCAAAGGGACGAAGTCGGGCCTCGTGCTGCGCCTTGATGACCAATGTTCCTACGCCGACCTGCTCGGCGAACTGGGACAGAAAGTCGGGGAGGAGGCACTCGAGGGAATGGCGGAAGTCCAGCTCCACCTCGGAAACCGGTATTGCACCGACGACCAGGTGAAGGAGCTGATCGGCATTGTTCAGGAGTCGCCCCATCTCCGCGTTTCGAAAGTGCAGAGTGATGTGATCCGCATGGAGGAATGCAACCGTCGGATCATTGAAAGCCAGTCGGAGACCTATGTCGGCATCGTCCGCTCCGGACAGATCGTCAGGGCGGACGGCGACCTCGTGATCATCGGGGACGTGAACCCGAACGGAAAGGCCATCGCGAACGGCAATATATTCGTGCTCGGCCGGCTGAAGGGCATCGCCCACGCCGGCGCGGGCGGCAATCTTGACGCAGTGATCGCCGCCTCTTGGCTGGAGGCGACCCATCTCATGATCGCCGATAAAATCGAAACGATGACGGACGAACTGACCGTCCTGTCCGAACGCCCGGAGATGGAGTGCGCCTATATCCATCAAAACGGCTTCATCGCCATCGACCGCCTGCAGGAACTGCGCAACCTCAGGCCGAACCTATCTACATTCAAGGGAGGAAGCTAATGTGGGAGAAGCAATCGTAGTAACATCAGGGAAGGGGGGCGTCGGCAAGACGACGACGACCGCCAACCTTGGGACTGCATTGGCCCTTCAAGGCAAGAAAGTGTGCCTCATCGACACCGACATCGGCCTGCGCAACCTGGACGTCGTCCTCGGACTCGAGAACCGGATCATCTATGATCTCGTCGACGTCGTCGAAGGCCGCTGCCGCGTGAACCAGGCGCTCGTCAAGGACAAGCGGTTCGACGACCGGCTCTTCCTGCTGCCCGCCGCCCAGACGACCGACAAACTCGCCGTCTCGCCCGAGCAGATGAAAGAACTCGTGACCGAACTCAAGCGCGAGTATGACTTTATCCTGATCGACTGCCCGGCCGGCATCGAACAGGGCTATAAAAACGCCGTCGCAGGAGCCGACCGCGCCATCGTCGTCACGACCCCGGAAATTTCGGCCGTCCGCGACGCCGACCGCATCATCGGCCTGCTTGAGCAGGAAGAAGGCATCGAGCCTCCGAAACTCATCATCAACCGGATCCGCCGCCATCTCATGGACACCGGCGAAGCGCTCGACGTCAACGATATCACGACCCACCTGTCGATCGACCTGCTCGGCATCGTCCTCGACGACGAAAACGTCATCTCTTCTTCGAATAAAGGCGAACCCGTCGTCATGGATCCTTCCAACCGGGCCGCGATCGGCTACCGCAACATCGCCCGCCGGATCCTCGGCGAATCCGTCCCGCTCATGTCGATGAACGACAAACCGAAAGGCTTTTTCGGCCGGCTGAAGTCTTTGTTCTCGAAGTGACCAGGGTTTCCCGGGAAATGATTTTTGAATAGTGTGAGTGGATTGCGACCCCCATCGCATGCTTTTTGAGCATGCGGCGGGGGTCTTTTATTTTTGTGGAGAAGGGGATGGGGAAAAATGGAAGTTAAGCGGAAAAGGGGAATGCCAGAGCGGCTTCTCGCGCTGGCCGTGCTCGCTTCGCGTGTGCCGAAGGAGCACGAGAGCAGCGGCCGGATCAAAGAGGACTGCGCCAACCGGATTTCAGGATTCGCGGGAGAGAAGCGTGCGGATTTCTTCTTGTCGGAAGCGAAGTTGAGGGAGCGGCCGATTGTATTGAAGGATGTGGATGTTCCGGGTGCCGGAAGATCCGTCCAGGTGGATACGCTCGTCCTGCATCCGTCATTTGTTCTGGTGGCGGAAGTGAAGAACGTGACCGGCGAGCTGTACTTTGACAATGAAAGCGGCCAGTTCTACCGGATCAAGGGCGGCAAGCGGGAAGGCATGCGAAATCCCGAAGACCAGCTGAACCGCGCGATCGGCGCACTGGAAACATTTCTGGCGTCGGCCGGATTCCCGGTGCCCGTCCAGGGAGCCATTATTCTCGCCTCCTACAACGGACTCCTTCAGCAGGCGCCGATCACCCGTCCCGCCCTGACCGTCGACCGCCTGCCTTTGCATCTAGAGAAATTGGAAGCGGAAAACCGGCCGATTCTTTCTGCCGGCAGCCTGAGGAGCATCGAGCAGCAGTTGTCCGGCTCTTCATTCCAGAAACGCGACAACTACTTCCGCTGGTACGGCCTCATCTGGTCGGATCTTTCGGTCGGCGTCCGCTGCCCGGAGTGTCATCTGCTGGGGATGGGAAGAATCCACGGCCGCTGGATCTGTCATGGTTGCGGCAGCCCTTCAAAAGAAGCGCATCTTACTGCCCTGCAGGAGTTTCGGATTTTGTTTGGTGACAAAATCACGGTAAAACAGGCGATGTGGTTTTTTGGCAGTGGAATCGAGGTTTGTCGCCCTTAGACTTTTAAATGATTATGCGCCCTTTGATCAAAAGCGCTATAGAACCTATAAAATCCCCGAGGAGAAGCATCGCCTGACCCCATATATTAACTATCTCATGTATAAGCGATGAAGAAGCTCGAAAAGCACTTAGAGCGAGAGGGATTCGCACTTACAAGGGGAAGATTCGCACTTAGAGCGACGGTTTCGCACTTACAGGAGAGAATTCGCACTTAGAGCGACGGTTTCGCACTTACAGGAGAGAATTCGCACTTAGAGCGAGGGATTCGCACTTACAGGAGAGAATTCGCACTTAGAGCGACGGTTTCGCACTTACAGGAGAGAATTCGCACTTAGAGCGACGGTTTCGCACATACAGGAGAGAATTCGCACTTAGAGCGAGGGATTCGCACTTACAGGAGAGAATTCGCACTTAGAGCGACGGTTTCGCACTTACAGGAGAGAATTCGCACTTAGAGCGACGGTTTCGCACTTACAGGGAAGAAATCGCAGCCAGATCACCCGTCATCCATAAGCCTTATTCTCAATCGCCCCGGCTTAAACTATTAACTCACTCATCACCCCGCCCCAATGCTCATATAGTAGAAAAAACAAACATCGGGGTGGGTGCGATGAAGTGGCGGGATAAGTGGATTGCGGCGATCGTGATCACGGGCGTGTTGTTCGGGGTTGCGAAGCTGGAGGAGCATGAAGTGATGAAGACGCAGATCACGCATCTGGTCCGGTCGGGCGAGGAGCTGGTCGTCATGAAGAAGTGGGTGATGTCGTTTGTCGAGGACGGGCGTCCGGAGCGGGCGATCCCGGTGTCGGCGGACGGGGAGGAGCCGCCGATCGCGCGGTTTTCCACGCTGCAGCCGTTCCGCGAGGGCGTGCTGCTGTCGTACAATGCATCGGTGCCGGTGACGGCAAAAGGGGACGGGCTCGTCATCTATACCGGGCACACGCGCCAGACCGGCAAGACGGTGACGGTGCTGTATGATGACGGGGACACGGTCACGTACGGGTTTGTCGGGAAATTCCTCACGCTTCCGTACACGGCGGTCGGCAACGGTCAGGCGATTGCAGAGCTGGAAACGGGGGCGATGTTCCTCGGGGTGGAGCAGGACGGACAGATGCTGGATGCCGAAGGAGTGAAAGAGTGGCTGGCGCAACAGCGAAAAGCGAACGGAGAAGGCTGACCCGGCGCGCGGCTCCGATCACCGGCCTTTCTGCCGCAAACTCGACCGGGACCGGTCCGGATCCGGTGCGCCCCTTTCTCCGCGCGCCGATGATCCGGCTGCATCCGGTCATGGTCCCGTTCCTGCTGGCGATCATCGCGACCGGAAACATTTCCGTGTATGCCGTCATCCTCGGATCGCTGCTTGTTCATGAAGCCGGTCATCTGCTGGCGGCCAGGATGGTCCGGGCAGCGGTGCGCCGCTGCACGATCACGCCCTACGGCGGGGAAATCGATATTCCGCTGTTTGCCCGCCTGCCGAAAAAGGACAGGCTGTTCATCGTGGCCGGCGGGCCGGTTGCGACGGGCATCCTCCTCATCCTGGCGATGGGGTTTCCGGTGCCGGGCCAGCCGCTCATCATTTCCGTCCAGCTCATCCTGCTCTGCCTCAATCTGCTCCCGGTCCTGCCGCTCGACGGGGGCCGGGCGCTTGATATTCTCCTGCCGCAGATCAAGTTCCGGCTCATCCTCGCTTCGATGGTTTTCGCTGCGGCGGCCGGCACCGCGGCGCTTCTTCATCTTCCGGGATCCGCCCCGTATGTGTTTTTATCCTTTTTTTTATTCATCCAAAACCTCCGTCACTGGCGGTTCCGGAAATATGAGCGGGCGGTGGAGCGGCTGCACGGAAAATATTAGCCTGTCCATTGACCGCGCTCTTCGTCTATGGTAATATTCATATGTTGGTTTGTAGCGCACCCGTGCTACAACCGCACCGACAAGGTTATGTAAGCATCCGGCAACCGGATCGCCTTGAAGGGCGAGTCTTAGTCCAAGAGGAGGTGCAGGCATGTACGCAATCATTGAAACAGGCGGCAAGCAAGTGAAAGTTGAAGCGGGCCAGGAGATCTACATCGAAAAGCTCGCAGGTGACGTTGATGAAACGATCACATTCGACAAAGTATTGTTCGTTGGCGGAGACGACGTGAAAGTCGGAGCTCCATTCGTGGAAGGCGCTACCGTAACAGGTAAAATCGCAAAACACGGCCGCGGCAAGAAAATCGTTGTATTCAAATACAAGCGCCGTAAAAACTACCGTAAAAAACAAGGCCACCGTCAACCGTACACGAAAGTCGTCATCGACGGCATCAACCTGTAAGGGGCAGCCGTGATTGAAGTCATCGTGAATGAAACACCCGGCGGCCGGATCACCTCGTTCGAGATGTCCGGCCACGCGGATTTCGCGGAGCACGGAAAGGACCTTGTCTGTGCGGCGGCTTCGGCCGTGTCGTTCGGCGCCGTGAACTCGGTGTACGAGCTGACCGGAACGGAGCCCGGCGTGGAGCAGGGGGAAGACGGCGGCTATCTGTCCGTTTCATTCCCCGAATCCGAAGACGACGAGGCCGTCCAGCTCATCATGAGATCAATGGTCGTTTCATTGCAGACGATTGAACGGGACTATGGCGAACATATCCGATTAACGATCAACCGATAGGAGGTGGACTTAATGCTACGTTTGGATCTCCAGTTTTTCGCATCGAAAAAAGGGGTAGGTTCCACGAAGAACGGACGTGACTCCGAAGCGAAGCGCCTTGGCGCGAAGCGCGCGGACGGCCAGTTCGTTTCCGGCGGTTCCATCCTGTACCGCCAGCGCGGAACGAAAATCCACCCGGGCGAGAACGTGGGCCGCGGGGGAGACGATACTCTCTTTGCAAAAGTTGACGGCGTCGTGCGCTTTGAGCGTCTCGGCCGCGACAAGAAAAAAGTGAGCGTATACCCGGCTGCGCAAGAAGCGTAATCCGGCTGCGGCGGGCTGCATGGTGACATGCGGCCCGCTTTTTTTATTCCGGTCAAACCGGACTGTCCTCCTCCGTCTTGAAACGGGAGGGGGAGGGAATGGTATACTGTACGTATGGAATGAACACGATTTGAGAGACGGAGGGGTGCGCATGGAAGGCAGGATGAGGGCCCAGGAGTTATTGCGGCATGCCCGCCACGACCAGATGAACACGCTTCATCTGATCCGGATGCAGCTGGACCTCGGCATGGAGGACAGTGTGCGCCGGACGATCGATGAAGCGGTGGAAAAGGGCCGGCGGGAATCGATGCTCGGTGCGCTCGGCATGCCGGCGACGGCCGCGTGGCTCCTCACGTTCGGCTGGCGGCACCCGGAATACGAACAGTCCCTGAGCGTGGAAATTGAAAGCCCGGGGAATCCCGAATCGGATCTGTGGGTCGAACGTTATCTTGAAGAACTGTTCGGCGCCCTGTCGGAGGGGCTCAGCCCGTATGCGGAATACCGGGCGGAGATCCATGTGGAATCGCGGGAGCCCGGCTGGCTGCTCGAATTCAATCTGTCGGGTCCGTTTGACCTGGATGCCGGCCTGCCGGATGCCGGGGAGAACGCACCCTTTGAAACGGAACTGACTTCTTCTGAAGAAGGACTGAAACTGATTGTTGCAGGAAGGAAGGTGGATCGCTGATGTTTGTCGATCACGTAAAGATCTATGTTAAAGGCGGAGACGGAGGCGACGGAATGGTCGCATTCCGCCGCGAGAAATATGTGCCGAACGGCGGACCGGCCGGCGGCGACGGCGGGAACGGGGCGGACGTCATCTTTGAAGTGGACGAAGGCCTCCGCACGCTGATGGACTTCCGCTACCAGAAACACTTCAAGGCCCCGCGCGGCGAGCACGGCATGAGCAAAAGCAAACACGGGAAAAACGCCCAGGCGATGATTGTCCGGGTTCCGCCCGGCACCGTCGTGACGGAGGCTGAAAGCGGCGCGGTCATTGCGGATCTGACCGAAGACGGGCAGCGTGCGGTCATCGCCAAAGGCGGCCGCGGCGGGCGCGGCAATATCCGGTTCGCGACACCGTCCAATCCGGCTCCGGAACTTTCGGAGAAGGGGGAGCCGGGCTATGAGCTGGAAGTCGTTCTCGAACTGAAAGTGCTTGCGGATGTCGGACTTGTCGGATTCCCGAGCGTCGGCAAATCAACGCTGCTGTCGGTCGTCTCGGCGGCCAAGCCGAAGATCGGCGATTATCATTTCACGACAATCGTGCCGAATCTCGGCGTCGTCGATGTCGGCGACGGACGCAGCTTCGTCATGGCGGACCTTCCGGGGCTGATCGAAGGCGCCTCCGAAGGCGTCGGGCTCGGCCACCAGTTCCTCCGCCATATCGAGCGGACGCGGGTCATTGTCCATGTGATCGACATGTCCGGCATGGAAGGCCGGGATCCTTACGACGACTGGGTGACGATCAACGAAGAACTCGAACAGTACAACCTCCGTCTCACAGAGCGGCCGCAGATCATTGTCGCGAACAAGATGGACATGCCGGACTCCGAGATTAATCTCGCCGAGTTCAAGGAACGGGTGCCGGAAAACGTGAAGATCCATCCGATCTCCGCGGTCACGCGCCAGGGTCTTGCCGAGCTGCTGTACGCGGTTGCGGACCTGCTGGATGAAACACCGGAATTCCCGCTGCATGATCCGGCCGAAGTGGAAGAATCCCGCCACGTCCTTTATAAGTTTGAAGGCGAGAAAGAGGACTTCACGATTGCGCGCGATGACGACGGAGCCTACGTTGTGAAGGGCGCGGGCATCGAGCGGCTGTTCAAGATGACCGACTTCAGCCGCGAAGAATCCGTCCGCCGCTTCGGACGCCAGCTGCGGGGCATGGGCGTGGACGATGCCCTCCGGCAGCGCGGCGTGACGAACGGGGATGCAGTCCGCATCATGGACTACGAATTTGAATTCGTGGAATGAAGAAATGAGCCGGACCGGCCGTGCAGGGAATGATTCCCGGCAGGCGGTCCGGCATATTTCCGGGCCGCGGAAGGAGAGCTGAGCCACGTGAAAGATGTTTCGGAAGAAAGCTATTTTCTCGTCAGGGAAGACGTGTTGACGGAATCCATGCAAAAGACACTGGAGGCGAAGCGCCTTTTGCAAAACGGCGAGGAATCCACCATCTGGGATGCGGTCAAGCGGGTCGGCCTGTCCCGCAGCGCATTTTATAAATACCGCGATACCGTCTTCCCATTCCACTCTGTCGTGCAGGAACGGATATTGACGATCTTCCTCCAGCTGGAAGACCGGGAAGGTTCGCTCGCAGAGCTGCTGAAAACCGTGTCGGATGCGAAATGCAACGTGCTGACGATCCACCAGACCATTCCGATCCAGGGACGGGCGAATGTCACACTGTCGCTGGACGTGACGGAAATGACGATGGAGCTGAACGCGTTCCTCCAGTCGCTCAAACGGCTGGCGTTCGTCGAGTCGGCGGACGTCGTCAGTTCCGGAGCCTTTTGAAAGGGGGCAATCAACCATGGAAAAAGAACCGATCCGCGTGGCTTATCTCGGACCGGAGGCGTCGTTCACGCACCTCGCGTCGGACGGCCTGTTCCACGGGGAGTGGCTCATTCCCCACACGACCATTCCAGAAGCGATCGAAGCCGTATCGGAAGGAAGGGCGGATTATGCCGTCGTTCCGATCGAAAACGCGCTGGAGGGGGCCGTCTCGCTGACAGTGGATTATCTGTATCACGAGGCGGAGCTTTACATAGCGGCGGAAATCCTTTCGCCGATTGAGCAAAACCTGATGATGCACCCGGCACAGGCGGAAAAATGGGAACAGGTCGAATCGATCCATTCCCACCCGCAGGCGCTGGCGCAATGCCACAAGTATTTGCACTATCGTTTCCGGGGCGTCCCGCTCATTGAAATGACATCGACCTCGGGCGCCGCGCGCTTCGTTTCGGAAAATCCCGACAGGCGCATCGGGGCGATCGGCAACCGTTTCGCTGCGGAAAAATATGGACTGACGATTGTCCAGGACAACATCCATGACTTCCACTTCAACCGGACGCGTTTTGTCGTCCTGACGAAAACGGAAGGCGTGCTCGGCGCATCCGGCGGCAGCGAAAAGCCGAAAACGACCTTGATGATCAACCTGCCGAAAGACAACCGGTCCGGCGCGCTCCACCAGGTGCTGTCTGTGTTCGCCTGGCGACGGATCAACCTGACGAAGATCGAATCCCGGCCGATGAAAACCGGCCTCGGCGACTACTTCTTCATCGTCGACGTCGATGAAACGATGGCCGCCCCCATGATGAGGGGGGCCCTCGAAGAACTCGCCGCCCTCGGTTGCGTCGTCAAACCCCTCGGCACCTACCATACGTATGAAAAGAAACCGGCCCCCCGCGTCATCAGCTGACGCGGAGGACCGGTTTTTTCTGTTGGCTGTGATTAAAGACCGCCGTGAGAGAGCAATTGCGGTCCATACTCCGAAATTGCGGTCCATACTCCGAAATTGCAGTCCATACTCCGAATTCAGGGGCCATACTCCGAAATTGCGGTCCATACTCCGAATTCAGGGGCCATACTCCGAAATTGCGGTCCATACTCCGAAATCCAGAGCCATACTCCGAAATTGCGGTCCATACTCCGAAATCCAGAGCCATACTCCGAAATTGCGGTCCATACTCCGAATTCAGCAGCCATACTCCGAAATCCGCACTCTGCACTCCGCGCCGGATTGGTCAGTCCTCATCCGCCAGGAACCCCTGCTCCCGCAGGGCTTGTTCGGCGCGGTTGAGGATTTCTTCGCTGTCGGCGGTGATGGTGTGGAGATGCGGGCCGCCGGTGAGCTGCAGCAAGTACGGGGAATCGGTTTCCCGGACCCTCTCCAGAAACTGACGGACGTCGTGCCGGTTTGCGACCATCAGGCTGGCCGTCAGTTCACCGTACACCGGGTGTTCGACAGTGACGTCGCGGACGGCGGCGCCGGCGTCGACGACCGCGTTTAATTCGTCTTCGGTATCGTCTGCCGTATGAAGGCAGGCGAGCTTCTTTTCAAACAGCGCCCGGCCGCCGGCTCCTGCCGATGCACCGAACACATAGCCTGCACTCGTGGCGATGATCGGCTCGTCCTGCGCTTTCAACAGCGTGACATCCCCGACGATCACCTGGCGGCTCACACCTGCTTCCCTTGCCAGATCGGCGCCTTTCACCGGTCCGTCCGCCTGTTTCAGTCTGTCGAGCAGCCATTCGCGCCGCTCGTCCCCCTTGCGTTTTTGCACATTCAGGTCTCCTTCCGTCATAACTCCGCCCACTTGATTCATAGCTTATTTTGAGGATGAACTGCGTCAATGTCAAAGTTTCGGTGTCATTGCCCATGGGGGGTTCATACGATAGACCGATGGAAGGGGGAACATGCATGCATGTGCATATTGTGCAGAAGGGGGACACCCTCTGGAAAATTTCCAGACAGTACGGGGTGCCCTTTGAAGAAGTGAAACGGCTGAACGCCCATCTGGCGAATCCCGACTACATTGTTCCCGGGATGAAGATTTTCCTGCCGGATCACGTGAAAAAAGGCAAGGGCGAGAAGCCGATGGAACACCCGTACAAGGACGGCAAGCCGAAAAAACCGACGCGGGTTCCGCCGGCTTCAGAGTCTTCGGGTCTGAAACCGGTTCCGCCGCCTCCGGCCAAGCATCCGGCTCCTCCGAAAAAAGAAACGAAGCCGGCACCGCCGCCGGCCATGAAACCGCCGGTCCCGCCGAAGCTGCCGGAAATGCCGGCCGTGCCGCCGGCTGCGGAAAAGCCATTGCCGCCGCCACCGCCGCCTGCACCGCCTGCCCCGCCACCGGCACCGCCTGCTCCGCCGGCGCCTCCTGTCCAGGAATGTCCGACAGAATCGCCTGAAAAGCCAATGCCAATGCCGATGCCGCAGCAGCCGTGCGCGTGCTCCATGATGCCGGTCATGCCGATGAACTGCTGCTGGATGCCGGTCTGGGACATGGAATGCCAGCCGGGCCACTGGAACATGGCGATGCCGTACATGCAGATGCCGATGCAGCAGATGCCGATTCAGCAAATGCCGCAATACCCGATGTATGATTATCCGGCCCAGCAGATGCCGCAATATCCGGTGCAGCCGATGCCGGCCTATCCGGAATCACCTGAGCAAACGCCTCCTGCCGCACCGCCGTCCGCGCCGCCGATTGCCGGCCAGGGACAGAGGATGGAGTCTTCGTCGTTCCCGGGTTCGCCGTATCCAAAAACCGGATGGACGATCATGGAGTCCACTTCCTGCGAATCGTCGCTGATGCACTATCCTGAACGCCTGGCGGGCGCCGGCGAGATGCCGATGCAACACGGGCCGGCCGAATCAACCTGCGGATGCGGCGGGGACCAGGTTCAGGTGCCGCACGCCGTACAGTCTGCCGCCTGGCCGTACTGGCCGTCCGCCTATCCGTCAATGGGCGCCCATCCTTACAGCGGAGGATGGCCTGCATGCCACGGATGCGGGATGCCTTACCAGCATGGCTGGAATGCATGCCACATGTGCGGCACGCCGTATCACGGAGGCTACTGACCGGCCATGGCCGCCGGCGGAAACTTCAGACAGATCAAGCCGAATGTATGGAAATGGGATGTCGCGGGGAAAGGATACTCACTGAAGAAATACGATTCATATGAAGTGGCAGCGAAAGTCCGCCGCATCCACAAAGAACTGGAGAAGATCGGATTTGCCCATGCACTCCCGGTGATCGGGGCGGCGGACGAACGGACGGTCATCCAGCCCTGGCTGGAAGGGGCGCGGCCTGCGGATTACGCAACGAGAAGCGGGAGGGGGCGCACGCTGGCGGTCCTGAAAGCCCTCCATGCCACGTCCGCCGTATTTGACTGGACCTCGGTCCCGGGAATGAGATCCTACCCGCTCATCGCCAAATGGGAAGACCGGCTCGAGCGGTTCCGGAGCAGAAGGAAGGAACTCGAACCGTATATCGGCAGCCAGGCATTCGAGACGACGGTATTCCATGCGGAAGAGGCGCTCAAAGCCATCCGCAAATCCTATGATCCCGATGAAGGGTGCACGCTTTTGCACGGCGATGTCGTCCACCACAACTTCCTGAAAGGGAACGACGGCCGCTTTGTCCTCATCGATTTCGATCTTGCCTGCACCGGACCGCCGGGAACGGAAACCGCCCTCTGGATCCACCGTGTGCTGCCGCATGTCGGCTACGACTTCGACTACCTGGCGGGGGAACACCCGTCGCTCGCCCGGCTTTCCAGATCATCGCTTGACCTGATCCTGTATCCGAACGAAATCCTCCGGGAATGGCTGTACCTTCTGTCGCTGGAAGAAGAGAAGCGGACCGTGCTTGCCGGACGGCTCGTCCGCTACACGGAAAAAGCCTTGTCCCGTTGGATCCCCCTCTGCTATCAGGTGACGCAGTCGGGGAAGTAAGACAACAGAATGCATCGGCACGGAGAGGCCCGGGGCCCGCTCCGTGCCGTTTTTTATTGCCCCGTCGGAAGGTGTGCGCATGCCTGCCGGGGTGCGGAAAGGGGAACAGATATGCTATAATCAACAGGATGTGACAGGGGGAGAACGGATTGTACGATTACATAAAAGGGCAGATCACGAGAGTGACGCCCGAGTACATCACGGTGGAGCAGGGCGGGATCGGCTACCAGATCATGACGCCGAATCCGTATGCGTTCCATTCGGGCAGCGAAGAGCAGCAGATCTTCACGCACCTCCACGTGCGGGAGGACATCATGCAGCTGCTCGGCTTCCGGACGGCGGAAGACCGGGAGCTGTTCCGGAAGCTCATCACCGTGACCGGCGTCGGGCCGAAGGGGGCACTCGCCATCCTGGCCGGCGGCATGACCGCACAGGTCGTCGCGGCGATCGAGTCCGAGGACGAGAAGTTCCTCGTCAAGTTCCCGGGTGTCGGAAAGAAGACCGCCCGGCAGATCATCCTGGATCTGAAGGGCAAACTCGAAGGCGTTGCGGAAGGCCCGTCGTTGTTCAATCCGGAAGAGACCGTGCCGCAGTCCGGATCCAACCATGAACTGGAAGAAGCGCTGCTGGCACTGGCCGCACTCGGCTACTCCGAACGGGAACTGGCCAAGATCCGCACTCGCCTTGAGGAAGAGGAGCATGACACGGAAGGCTATATGAAGAGGGCGCTCGCGCTGCTGCTGAAGCAGGGGTGAATCCGCCCGGCTGTTGAATGGAACCCCGGCTGTCCGGGGATGAATGAAGAACCGGAAAACAGGAGGTGCCGGCATGGAAGGACGCGTCATATCAGGGGAAGCCTCGTCGTTTGATGAACGGTTCGAGCAGTCGCTGAGGCCTCAGCTGCTCGGCCAGTACATCGGCCAGGACCGGGTCAAGCACAATCTCGGCATCTTCATTGAAGCGGCGAAGGGACGGGAAGAATGTCTTGACCATGTGCTGCTGTACGGTCCGCCGGGTCTTGGGAAGACGACGCTCGCCTCGGTCATCGCGAACGAGATGGGCGTCAATTTCCGGACGACGAGCGGCCCGGCGATCGAGCGGCCGGGTGACCTGGCGGCGATCGTGTCTTCGCTAGAGCCGGGTGATGTGCTGTTCATCGACGAGATCCACCGGCTCAGCCGGGCGATCGAGGAAGTCCTCTATCCCGCGATGGAGGATTTTTCGCTCGACATCGTCGTCGGCAAAGGCCCGGAGGCGCGCTCGATCCGGCTCGACCTGCCGCCGTTCACGCTCATCGGCGCCACGACGCGCGCCGGTTCGCTGTCGGCGCCGCTGCGGGACCGGTTCGGCGTGCCGCTCCGGCTTGACTATTATGACCGCAGGGCGCTTGCCGAGATTGTCGTCAGAAGCGCGGACATTTTCGGCGCGCCGATCGACCGGGACGCGGCGGAAGAGCTTGCGATGCGTTCAAGAGGCACGCCAAGGATCGCCAACCGGCTGCTCAAGCGCGTACGAGATTACGCACAGGTGCGCGGAACCGGCGACATTACGTTGCCGATTGCACAGGAAGCGCTCGAAATGCTCCAGGTCGACTCTCACGGCCTTGACAGCATCGACCACAAGCTTCTCACGTCGATGATCGAACGCTTCCGCGGCGGCCCGGTCGGCCTGGATACGATTGCCGCCAGCATCGGCGAAGAATCGGCCACGATCGAAGACGTGTACGAACCTTACCTGCTGCAGATCGGTTTTCTGCAGCGGACGCCGCGCGGGCGTGTGGCCACGTCCGCCGCATACGAACACTTCGGCATCGAAGAGCCAGAAGACGGAAGAAGGAATTAAAAATGAACATCGAAGATTTCGATTTTGACCTGCCGGAAGAACTGATCGCCCAGACCCCATTGAAGGACCGGACCGGCTCACGACTGATGGTCGTCGACCGCGAAACCGGGGAAGTGGAGGACCGTCAGTTCCCCGACATACTTGATTACCTGGAAGCGGGCGACTGTCTCGTCCTGAACGATACGAAAGTGCTGCCCGCCCGCCTGCTCGGGACAAAGGAGGAAACGGGCGCGACGATCGAAGTGCTCCTCCTCACCGACAAAGGTGATGATGAGTGGGAAACCCTCGCCAAGCCGGCGAAGCGGGTGAAGCCCGGCACGGTCGTCACGTTCGGCGACGGCCTGCTGAAGGCAGTCTGCACGGGCGTTTCCGATCACGGGGGCCGGACGTTCAAATTCCAGTACGACGGCATTTTCTACGAAGTGCTTGACCGGCTCGGCGAGATGCCGCTGCCTCCGTACATCCATGAAAAACTCGACGATCAGGACCGCTACCAGACCGTCTTCGCGAAAGAACGGGGATCCGCCGCTGCGCCGACCGCCGGCCTTCACTTCACCGAGGAGCTGTTGGACCGGATCCGTGAGAAGGGTGTGGAGATCGTGTTCATCACGCTGCACGTCGGTCTCGGCACATTCCGCCCGGTGAGCGTCGACTCAATCGAGGAGCATGAAATGCACTCCGAGTATTACAGTGTTTCGGAAGATGCCGCGTCGTCGATCCGCCGGGTGAAGGCGGCCGGCGGCAAAGTCATCGCGGTCGGCACGACATCGACCCGGACACTCGAGACGATCGCCTCCGAACACGGCGGGGAAATCGTCGCGTCGGGCGGATGGACGTCGATCTTCATTTATCCCGGCTACCCATACAAAGCGATCGACGGCCTGATCACGAACTTCCACTTGCCGAAGTCGACGCTCATCATGCTCGTCTCCGCGCTCGCCGACCGTGAAGCGATTTTGAGCGCCTACCGGCATGCCGTGGACGAGCGGTACCGATTTTTCAGTTTCGGCGATGCGATGTTCATCAAGCCGACAAACAGGAAAGGAAGAACCGAATGACTCCAGCAGTCACGTACGAACTGATCAAGAAAGACAAGCAGACCGGCGCGCGCCTCGGCATCGTCCACACGCCGCACGGCTCATTTGAAACACCGGCGTTCATGCCGGTCGGCACGCAGGCGACCGTGAAGACGATGTCGCCTGAAGAACTCAAGGAAATCGGATCGGGCATCATCCTGAGCAACACGTATCATCTTTGGCTGCGGCCCGGCCATGACATCATCAAGGAAGCGGGCGGCCTTCACCGGTTCATGAACTGGGACCGGCCGATTCTCACCGATTCCGGCGGCTTCCAGGTGTTTTCGCTGAGTGACATGCGAAAAATCGAAGAAGAAGGCGTTCATTTCCGGCACCACCTCGACGGCAGCAAGCTGTTCCTGAGCCCCGAGAAGTCGATGGAGATCCAGAACGCTCTCGGCTCCGACATCATGATGGCGTTTGACGAGTGCCCGCCTTATCCGGCGTCGCATGATTATATGAAGGCGAGCGTCGAGCGCACATCGCGCTGGGCGGAGCGCTGTCTGGCGGCCCATGACCGGCCGCAGGACCAGGCGCTGTTCGGCATCGTGCAGGGCGGCGAATTCGAGGAGCTGCGCAAACAAAGCGCGGCCGATCTCGTGTCGCTCGATTTTCCGGGCTATGCCATCGGCGGCCTGTCCGTCGGCGAGCCGAAGGACGTCATGAATGAAGTGCTCGGCTTCACGACGCCGCTCCTTCCGGAAAACAAGCCGCGCTACCTGATGGGCGTCGGTTCGCCGGATGCGCTCATCGACGGATCGATCCGCGGGGTCGACATGTTCGACTGCGTCCTGCCGACCCGCATTGCGCGAAACGGCACGCTCATGACAAGCCAAGGTCGGCTCGTCGTGCGCAACGCGAAATTCGCCCGCGACTTCGGCCCGCTCGATCCGAACTGCGACTGCCACGTCTGCAAAAACTACAGCCGCGCCTATATCCGCCACCTCATCAAGGCGGAAGAATCGTTCGGTATCCGGCTCACTTCTTACCATAACCTGTATTTCCTGCTTCATCTGATGGAACAGGTCCGCCAGGCGATCCGCGAAGATCGCCTCGGAGACTTCAGGGAAGAATTTTTTGAGCAGTATGGCTATAACAAACCGAATGCAAAAAACTTCTGAACCCTGTATACTGAAACCATGCAAGAAAGGGGGAGAATGAATGGAAACATTAGTAGCTCTTGCACCGCTCATCCTCATGTTCGCCGTCATGTGGTTCTTCTTGATCCGCCCGGCGCAGAAGCGGCAGAAAACAACACAAAAAATGCAATCTGAATTGAAACGCGGCGACGAAGTCGTGACCATCGGCGGCCTTCACGGCACGATCGATGCCGTCGACGACTCGACCGTTTTCCTGAAATGCTCGGACGGCTCCCGTCTCCAATTTGAACGCGCGGCAGTCGGCCGCGTCGTCAACCAGGGACCCGGCGCTTAAGAGAGAAAAATGAGGAAAGCTGCACAGCCAGGCGGACTTCCCGCCGCGGCCGTGCAGCTTTTTGATTGCTTGCAAAGGGGGATTGCGGCTTAGAGACCGATTCAGCTTGCTAAGAGACCGATTCGCTTCTCTAAGAGACCGATTCCCGCTTTTAAGAGTCCGATTCCTGCCGCTAAGAGTCCGGTTCCTCTAATTCAGCCGGAGTCCCCGACACTCACCCGCACTCCGCCCGACGCATGTTTTGCCGGCGGTTCATCCATACTGTTTGTTGAAAGGCGGTGGCGGGCGTGGAAGATTTAGTGACGGTCATCTGGAGAACGTTTTTCCTGTATGTGCTCATCATCATTGTGCTCCGCCTGATGGGCAAGCGCGAACTTGGTCAGCTCAGCGTCATTGATCTGGTGATTTCCGTCATGATCGCGGAGGTGGCGGCGTTTGCGCTGGATGATCCGAAGTCGGATCTGGTGCTCTCCGTCACGCCGATTTTGCTTCTTCTCATCATTCAAGTGGCGGCTTCCTTCATTTCGCTGAAAAGCAAGAAATTCCGTGATCTCGTGGACGGGGATCCGACGGTGATCATCCGTGGCGGGACGATTGACCAGTCGGCCATGAAAAAGCAACGTTACAATCTCGATGATCTCCTTCAGCAGCTGCGGGAACAGCAGGTCGGATCGGTGACGGAAGTGGAATATGCCATCCTGGAGCCGTCCGGCAATCTCGCGGTGTTTAAAAAGGACGGCAGTCAGCCGATCCTTCCTCTCATCACGGACGGATTCATCCAGAACTCCCACTTGTCGCTGATCGGAAAAGACAGAAAGTGGCTCATGGAAGAGCTTCAAAAATCAGGATTCAACAATGCCGACTCCATCTTTTTCTGCACTTACGAAAACGGCCGCCTTCACATCCAGCAGAAGGACGGCGCGTGATCGATCCGCGGTCAAAACCGCTTTGCGAGCTTTCGCATCATCCGGATGTCCGACAGCCGGAAATAGCGGAAGAGGAACAGCAGTGCGATGAGGAATCCGGACGTCACGACGATGTCTCCGAGCATGCCGAACGGGACTTCTTCGATGAGAAGCGGACGGGCGGCGACCGTGATGATAAAACTCAGGTATGGAATGACGAACATCGAAAACCCGGCGGACGCCTCCCGTTTTTTGCGCAGTGTCGCGATGTGAAGAAATGATGTGACGAGCACGCCGAACCCGATCGCCATGACGGCCCCCGCTTCCTGCAGCCCCGGCCTGGACGCAAGAATGAACATGACGGCCAGCTTCCCGATCCCGCCGTAGACGGAGTTCATCATCGCGGCCTTTGCCTCCTGCATCGCCTGGAGGATCGAATGGAGCGGCCCCTGGATATAGTAGAAAAAGAAAATCGGCGCGAGCATGAGCATGTATTTCTCGCCGTTTGAAATATGGAACAGCTTGACGGCCAGTTCCGCGCCGTGCAGGAAAAACACGGCCGCCGCGATGCTGCCGGTGATTGCCGACACCCGCAGCGACAAGTGGATCCGCTCTCTCAGCAGTCGGATGTCGTTGAGCGCGGCCGCCCCGGAAACCGCCGGAACGAGCACGACGGACAGCGCGTTCGGCACAAACGCGGGGAATAAAAGCAGCGGGATGAGCACCCCGGAAATGACCCCGTACAGCGAAGTGGCGGCCACGACGCCGACCCCGGCCAGTCCGAGCGCCCAGATGAAGACGATCGGCTCAAGGAACCAGGTGAACGAGCCGAACAGCCGGCTGCCCGATGACGGCAGGGAAACGGACAGCAGCGGACGGAGCGGATAATTGCCTTTCGGCGGTGAGGGATTTTTCTTCTTCGCCTGTCCATATTTGATCCAAAGGTAAAGGAGTGTCGCAAGCTCCGCAACGCCCGTGATCGCCATCGCCCAGCCTGCGGTCATCGCGGGCCGCGAAGGATCGGCGAGGATCGGAAGCAGCCAGCTGATCAAGGCAATGCGGACTGTCTGTTCAAGAATCTGAGACCAGGCGGTTTCTTCAATCCGGGCGATCCCCTGGAAATAGCCGCGGATCAGCCCGGACGCCGTGGCAATCGGCAGCGCGGCGATGGAAATATAAAGAACGACCGAAGTTTCGGGATTGCCGAGAAGCGTGCCGGCGAGCGGCGGGACGAGCAGGATGAACACCGGGATCAGGACGACCGAAGCGGCAACCGACAGGACGGCCGAAGTCCGCATCACCTGCTGCTGACGGCTCCGCTCGCCGCGTGCATGGAGCTCGGCCACCACTTTCGCGACGCCGATCGGCAGCCCGAGCTGAATCAGGGCGAGGAAGAAGATGAATGCCGGGTAGGCGGTCATGTAGGTCCCGACCGCTTCTTCTCCGGCGGTCCGCATGAACTGCATCCGGTACACGAACCCGAAGAACTTGGACAGGAACACGGCGCCCATCAGGACGAGCGTGCCTCTAAAAAATGACGACAACTGTTCACATCCTTCTCATGTTGGCCGAAATCCTTTACAATATGCGTATGCGGGCGAACAGGCCCGTACGACATGGAAAGGCGGGGAAGGAATGGCGGATGCTCTGGACAGTGAACAGTTCGGCCGGCTCAGGCCGGCGCTTGCCAGCAAGACCGAGGAATTCCGCTTTTACGGCTACGGTTCGGTGAGCGAAGAAGATCTTTGGCGGTATTGCACAAAGAAGCTATGGCGCAAGAAGGACCCGGCACAGATGCCGCTACATGAAATGGTCGCGGACATCCTCTCCGTCACGCCCGCCCGGTATATGACCCATTCCCAGGTCGAAGGGCTCCGGTCGGCAGCCGCGCCCGGCGGCACACTCGGGGGCTTCGACGAAGAAGAATTCCGCGAACTGCTCGCCCCGAGAGGACCGGTCTCCGGCTGAAAATGTCACGTTAAAGCGAATTGACACGCTTTGCAACGTGTTCCATAATGGAACTGTTGCTTTTTTTGTGCGTCTTACATATGTGTTCCAGTTTAGAAAGACGCTCCGTGTTGCAAATGAATAGGGGGAACCAGAATGAAAACAAGAGGGCGCATCGTCGCTTTTCTATTGCTGCTGCTGCTGTTTGCCGGAACGATCGGCGGAACGGCGAAGCAAGTCGCAAAAGATGTCAACCTCGGCCTCGACCTGCAGGGCGGGTTTGAGGTTCTGTATCAGGTCGAGCCGCTCCGGGACGGCCAGAAGATCACGGAAGATGTTGTTTCCGACACTGCCCGTGCACTGACGGACCGGATTGACGTCCTCGGCGTCAGCGAGCCGAACCTCCAGGTCGAATCCGGCAACCGGATCCGTGTCCAGCTCGCCGGCATCGAGGACCAGGAATCGGCCCGTGAATTGCTGTCCACCCAAGCCAACCTGACGTTCCGTGATACGAACGACCGCCTCCTGCTCGACGGGGATGACCTTGTTGCGGGCGGCGCCAAGTCGACGTTCAACGACCAAGGCCAGCCGATCGTCACGCTTCGCCTGAAGGATGCGTCGAAGTTCGGCGAAGTCACGTCCGAGATCAAGGACATGTATCCGAACAACCAGCTCGTCATCTGGCTCGACTTTGACGAAGGCAAGGATTCGTATGCGGAGGAAGCAAAGAAGCCGGATCCGAAATTCATTTCGGCGCCGAACGTCAGCAAGACGATCATGTCGTCGGATGTTGAAATTTCGGGTTCCTTCACAGTTGACGAGACGAAGCACCTCGCCGGCATCCTGAATGCAGGTGCGCTTCCGGTCAAGCTCCATGAGATCTATTCGACGTCCGTCGGCGCGCAGTTCGGTGAGCAGGCGCTCAACAAAACTGTCTTTGCGGCCGCAATCGGCATCGGGATTGTCCTCCTGTTCATGCTTCTTTACTACCGTGTTGCCGGGTTTGTTGCGGCGATCACGCTGTCCGTCTACGTGTATCTCGTGCTTCTCGTGTTCAACCTCCTGAACGGGACACTGACACTTCCTGGCATCGCGGCCGTCGTGCTCGGGGTCGGGATGGCCGTCGATGCGAACATCCTGACATACGAGCGAATCCGGGAGGAACTCCGGATCGGCGGCACCGTCAAAGAGGCGTTCCGCGCCGGGTCAAGGTCGTCGTTCACGGCGATCCTCGATGCGAACGTGACGACGCTCCTCGCCGCGGTCGTCTTGTTCATCTTCGGGACAAGCTCCGTCAAAGGGTTCGCGACGATGCTCATCCTGTCGATCCTGCTCAGCTTCCTGACGGCGGTCTGGGGGTCGCGCATGCTGCTCGGCCTCCTCGTCCACAGCAACATCCTGGACGGCAAGCCGGGTGCATTCGGGCTATCCCGCAAATGGATCCATCCGAGGGAAGAGCATGTCGACGTGCTGGAGCTCACCACGCGGTTTGACCGCTTTGACTTTGCACACAACAGGAAAAAGTTCTTCACGTTCTCGATCATGTTCCTCATCGCAGGGGCCATCATCCTCGGAGTGTTCAAGCTGAACCTCGGCATCGACTTCACGCAAGGGACGCGCGTGGAAGTGCTGGCCGACAGCCCAATGACCGTTGAACAAGTGGAGGGCCAGCTCGAAAAGATCGGCCATCCGTCCGATGATGTGGTCATTTCCGGCGACAACAGTGACATTGCGGTCATCCGCTACAAGGATGACTTCACGCAGGAGCAGATCAACAAGCTGAAGTCGGACTTGAGTGCCCAGTACGGCCACGACCCGAACGTCAGCACCGTTTCGCCGACGGTCGGCCGCGAATTGGCGCAGAACGCGGTCAAGGCGCTCGCCATCGCCATGATCGGGATCATCATCTATGTGGCATTCCGGTTTGAATGGCGGATGGGCGTTGCGTCGATCGTCTCGCTCCTCCATGACGCTTTCTTCATGATTGCGCTGTTCAGCCTGCTCCGTCTGGAAGTTGACATCACGTTCATCGCGGCGATTCTCACGATTGTCGGTTACTCGATCAACGACACGATCGTCACATTCGACCGGATCAGGGAAAATCTGCACAAGACGAAGAAAATCGAGACCGAGGAAGACCTGGCGAACGTCGTCAACAAGTCACTTCGCCAGACGCTCGGCCGTTCCGTCAATACGGTGTTCACCGTTCTCGTGGTCGTTCTCGCGCTCATGCTGTTCGGCGCCGAGTCAATCCGGAACTTCTCGATTGCGCTTTTCGTCGGCCTGCTCGCAGGCACGTACTCTTCGATCTTCATCGCCGCACAGCTCTGGCTCGTGCTCAAAAAGCGGGAGATCAAGAAAAAAGGCTCGCTCGATGTTCAGAAAAAAGAACGGGAATGGGGCTCGGACGACCCGGTCGTCTGATCTGGTTTCCGTATATGGAGAGACAGGGTATACGAATTGTATATCCTGTCTTTTCTAATGGACGGAAAGGAGGACGCCGTATGAAATCACAATGGGCATTGCTGCTCGGTCTCGTTTTCGCCATCATCGTCGCCTGGTTCGCCATCGTGAACGTCGAGTCGGTTCCGGTGAATTACGTGTTCGGCACGTCGGACTGGCCGCTCATCCTTGTCATACTCGCTTCCGCGCTGCTCGGCGCCGCAGCTAGCGGACTCGTCTCCGTGTTCCGCTCGGTTTCCATGCAGCGGAACATCCGCCGCCTCGAGAAGGAAGTGAATGAAAAGGAACTGAAGATCGCCGACCAGCAAAACGAAATCGCCGATCTCCAGCAGTACGCCAGCGCCTTCGCCGACACGGAAGCCGACCGCCGGGCATCCGCGGAAGCGGAAAGGCCGGACGGGGGCTTCTGAAAAGACGGCATCGAAAACCAGAAACGGCCGGGACAAGCATGCCGCGAAGCAGACACGCTCTGCCCCGCGGCATGCTTTTTTGTGCGTGTTCTCATTTGGAAATCCAAGACGCTTCCAGCCGATGGATGCTATAATAGTTTCCGAGGAAGTGATGGAATGATTGATTCGATGAAACGCTGGCGGACGCCCGAAACAGACGGCGACGCCGTGAAGGCATTGGCCGGTTCGCTCGGCCTGTCACCGATTGCGGCCAAGGTCCTCGCCGCCCGGGGATTCACCGACCCGGCCGAGGCCTCGGCTTTTATCAACATGGACCTCGGCAGCTGGCATGACCCGTTCCTGATGAAGGACATGGACACCGCCGTCGAGCTGATCAACTCACATATCCGGCGGGGAAGCCGCATTGCGGTGTACGGCGACTACGACTGCGACGGCGTCACGAGCACGACCGTGATGATGAAGGCATTGCTGTCGCGCGGCGCGGATGCGTTTTATGCGATCCCGAACCGGTTCAAGCACGGCTACGGTCCGAACACGGAATTGTTCACGGAACTGTATGAAAAAGGGGCGTCGCTTATCGTGACGGTCGATAATGGCATTTCGGGGATCGAGCAGATTGCCGCAGCAAAGGCACTTGGGATGGACGTCATCATCACAGACCACCATGAACCCGGAGAAGAGCTTCCGCAGGCGGATGCCATCATCCATCCGCGTCATCCGGAGGGGAATTATCCGTTCGGTGACCTGGCGGGCGTCGGCGTGGCGCTCAAGGTCGCCCATGCGCTGACGGGCGATTTCCCGGCAGATTCGATTGACCTCGGCGCGATCGGCACGGTGGCGGACCTCGTGCCGCTCAAGGGGGAGAACCGCCTGATCGTAAAAAAAGGACTTGAAAAGCTCCGGCATTCCGCGGACCCGGCCGTCAAGGCGCTGTGCAAGGCGGCGAATGTGGAGCAGCCGGCCATCGACGAAGAGACGATCGGTTTCGGGTTCGGCCCCCGGATCAATGCGCTCGGCCGTCTCGGCGACGCGGGCCCGGCCGTCCGGATGTTCCTGACCGAGGACCCGGCGGAAGCGTCGATGCACGCGTCCTCGCTTGACGAGCGCAACCGGGAGCGGCAGAAGATGGTCGCCGCCATTGCGGATGAGGCGATCGCCTGGGTGGAGGATACATACGGCGACCGGATTCCGCATGTATTGACCGTGGCGGGGGAAGGCTGGAACCCGGGCGTCGTCGGCATCGTGGCGTCCAAGCTGACCGAGCGCTTCTACCGGCCGTCGCTCGTCCTGTCGATCGACCGGGAAAAAGGGATCGCCAAGGGCTCGGCACGCAGCATCGAGGGCTTCCATCTGTATCAGGAGCTGGCAAAAAACGCAGATCTGATCCCGCATTTCGGCGGCCACCCGATGGCGGCGGGCCTCACGCTGCCGATCGACAACGTCGGGGCGCTCCGCGATAACCTGATCCGCCAGGGGGAAGAGACGCTCACGGAAGAGGACCTCGTCCCCGTGCTCGACATCGATGTGACATTGTCGCTGGATGAAGTGGATCTGGCATCGATCGAGTCGCTGCGAGAACTCGCCCCGTTCGGCGTCGGTTTTGTCAAGCCGGTGTACGGCATTTCGGAGCTGTCGGTCGAATCCAGCCGGAAAATCGGCTCGATGCGCAATCACCTGAAGCTGACCGTCACGGACGGGCGCAATCAGCTCGACGTTGTCGGGTTTGGGCTCGGCCACATCGAGGACGAACTGACGCCCGATGCGAAAGTGAGCATTGCCGGCGATCTTCAGATCAACGAGTGGAACGGCCGGAAAAAGCCGCAGCTGCTCCTGAAAGACCTGAAGTCGTCCGGCTGGCAGCTGTTTGACGTGCGCGGGGAACGCGTGCTGTCGCGCTGGCTGCCGAGCATTCCGGCAGACGCGCTTTTCGTCGCGTTCAAAAAAGAGAACGCGGCAAAATTCCGTGCGGACACGGGCAAGGAAATCCTGCTGTGCAGCCAGGTGGAACCGGCCCGGGGAAGCTCGCTTGTGATCCTGGACCTCCCGGACTCGATGGAGGAACTGGAGGGCCTGCTCGGCTCCTGCAGCCCCGCTCGCGTTTATACGCATTTCCATGTGCCCGAATCCAGGTACTTCATGGGGATTCCGGACCGCAAGCAGTTCGGCTGGTATTACACGTTCCTCAAGCAGAAAGGCCAATTCCATGTGATGCGCGAAGGCGAGCGCCTGGCCAAGCATCGCGGCTGGAGCCGTGATACAATTATCTTCATGACAAAGGTGTTTTTCGAGCTCGGGTTTGTTACAATGGAAAACGGGTTTGCCGTCGCCGTGGGCGATCCCCCGAAGAGGGATCTGTCGGAATCCGGCAGCTATCGCGGGCTGGAGCGGCAAATCGAGATCGAACAGGCTTTGTTATATTCGCCGTACATGGAATTAAGGCGGGTCATCGGCGCCGTTCTGGACGCCCCGGACACCGCCCGGGAGGAGCAGCAACTATGGATTTGAAGCAATACGTGACGGTCGTGGACGATTATCCGAAGCCGGGAATCAGCTTCAAGGATATCACGACGATCATGGACAACGGTCCGGTCTACAAATATGCGACCGACCAGATCGTGGAATACGCCAGAGAGGTCGGGGCCGAGATCATCGTCGGTCCCGAAGCGCGCGGGTTCATCATCGGATGCCCGGTCGCCTATGCGCTGGAAATCGGCTTCGCGCCCGTGCGCAAGGAAGGCAAGCTGCCGCGCGAGACGATCAAAGTCGAATACGGCCTGGAATACGGCAAGGATGTGCTCACGATCCACAAAGATGCCATCAAGCCGGGCCAGCGCGTCCTCATCGTCGACGACCTGCTTGCAACGGGCGGGACGGTCGAGGCGACTGTTGACCTCGTCGAGCAGCTCGGCGGCATCGTGGCCGGCTGCGCGTTCCTCATTGAGCTCGGCTATCTAAACGGCCGGGACAAGCTTAAAGGCTATGACATCCATGCGCTCATTCAATATTGATTGACGATCGCCCTCCGGCATGACGCCGGAGGGATTTTTGCAAAGAAAAGCGGTTTTTTGCAAATCGTTTCTTTTTTGATTAGAATAATCTTATTCGACAATAAGCAACATCGGAAGGAAGGTGTACGGAATGGCGAAAAATACGGTAATGACGGTGGAAGAAGTTTTCGCTTCCGTTGCTTCCTATATGAATGAAGACCACGTCCATTTCGTGGAAGAGGCCTATGCGGTTGCGGAAAAGGCGCACCGCGGCCAGACGAGAAGCTCCGGCGAGCCGTATATCACCCATCCCGTACAGGTGGCCGGCATTCTGGCCGACCTTCAGATGGATCCGGAAACCGTGGCTGCCGGCTTCCTGCATGACGTCGTGGAAGACACGGATGTCACCAGGGAGGAACTGGTCGGGAAGTTCGGTGAGGAAGTCGCCATGCTCGTCGACGGGGTGACAAAACTCGACAAGCTCAAATATATGTCCAAGGAAGAAAAACAGGCGGAAAACCACCGCAAAATGTTCATCGCGATGGCCCAGGACATCCGGGTCATCCTCATCAAGCTGGCGGACCGTCTCCACAATATGCGGACGCTCAAATACACGAGTCCCGAAAAACAGCGCAGGGTGTCGGCGGAAACGCTTGAAATCTTCGCGCCCCTCGCCCACCGGCTCGGTATTTCCAAGATCAAGTGGGAGCTCGAGGACACGGCGCTCCGTTACCTGAATCCGCAGCAGTATTACCGCATCGTGAACCTCATGAAGCGCAAGCGGACGGAGCGGGAAGCCTACCTCGACAATGTGATGGACACCATCCGTGAAGAGCTCGGCCAGGTGCATATCAAGGCCGAGCTTTCCGGCCGGCCGAAACATATTTACAGCATTTACCGCAAAATGGCGATGCAGAACAAGCAGTTCAACGAAATCTACGATCTGCTGGCGGTGCGCATCATGGTGTCGAGCATCAAAGACTGCTATGCGGTCCTCGGCATCATCCATACGCTTTGGAAGCCGATGCCCGGCCGGTTCAAGGACTACATCGCCATGCCGAAGCAGAACCTGTACCAGTCGCTCCACACGACGGTCGTCGGTCCGCAGGGCGATCCGCTTGAAGTGCAGATCCGCACCGAGGAGATGCACCGCATCGCCGAATACGGGGTCGCGGCCCACTGGGCATACAAGGAAGGCAAGAACGTCGAGGAAAACCGCGACACGCTTGATTCCAAGTTGACGTGGTTCCGGGAGATCCTTGATTTCCAGAACGAGTCGTCAAACGCGGAAGAGTTCATGGAGTCGCTCAAATACGACCTGTTCTCCGACATGGTGTACGTATTCACGCCGCAGGGGGACGTGCTCGAACTGAGGGCGGGCTCCGTCCCGATCGACTTCGCCTACCGGGTCCACTCGGAAGTCGGCAACAAGATGATCGGGGCGAAGGTGAACGGCAAAATTGTCCCGCTTGATACCGAACTGAACACGGGGGACATCGTCGAGATCCTGACGTCCAAGCAGTCATTTGGTCCGAGCCGCGACTGGCTCAAGATCGCCAACACCTCACAGGCCAAAAACAAGATCAAGCAATACTTCAAAAAGCAGCTCCGTGATGAAAATATCATCAAAGGCCGCGAAATGATCGAACAGGAACTGAAATCCCGGGGCCTGGACAAAAAAGAAGTGCTGACCGAGGAAAATGTCCGCCGGGTGTGCGAGAAATTCAATTTCGCCAGCGAAGAAGACATGCATGCCGCGGTCGGATTCAACGGCATCACGGCCCAGCAGATCGTCAACCGCCTGACGGACAGGATCCGGAAGGAAAAAGAGGCGGAAGAGCGGCTTGAGAAGATCACCCAGGAGATGGCCTTGCCGCAGCCGAAAAAAGAAACCGAGTCCGGCGTCATCGTTCCGGGCATCGACAACCTGCTCATCCGCCTGTCGCGCTGCTGCAGCCCCGTTCCGGGAGACGAAATCGTCGGCTACATCACGAAGGGACGCGGTGTCTCGGTTCACCGCGCAGACTGCCCGAACGTCTCGCTCGAGAACGACGAAGGCCGGCTCATCGACGTGGAATGGGCGAACGGCAACAGCGCCAAACAGAAAGAGTATCAGGTGGACATCGAAATCTCCGGGTTCAACCGGCAGGGCCTCCTGAATGAAGTGATGCACATCATCAACGATCTGAAGACCGTCATCACCGCGGTCAGTGCACGCACCGATAAAAACAAGATTGCGACGATCAATATGACGCTCCTGATCACAAATATCACCCATCTTCACCGGATCGTCGAGCGCATCAAGCAGATCCGCGACATTTACTACGTGCAGCGGGTCACGAACTGAGCAGGGGGGACCACCATGAAAGTCATCATCCAGAGAAGCCGCGAAGCATCCGTGACGGTCGAAGGGGAAGTGACCGGCTCCATTGAACACGGCTACGTGCTGCTTGTGGGCTTCACACACGGGGACGATGAGGAAGACGTGCGCTACGTCGCCGGAAAAGTCGCCAACCTCCGCCTGTTCGAGGACGAGGAAGGGAAGATGAACCGTTCGATCCTCGACACCGGCGGCGGCATCTTGTCGGTGTCCCAGTTCACCCTGTACGCCGACACGAGAAAAGGGCGCAGGCCGGGATTCTCCGACGCCGCCCGTCCCGAACACGCAGAACCGCTATGGAACCGGTTCAATGAAGAACTGCGTTCACTCGGACTGCAAGTCGAAACCGGCGTGTTCGGCGCCATGATGGACGTCCGCCTCTTGAACGACGGCCCCGTCACCGTGGAAGTGGCATCGAAACCGAAAAACTGAATCCAAATGGAACGGCAGCCCGGGGAGAGAGGGGCTGCCGTTTTTTGATGGGGAGGGAATCGGATGGGGTTTACATAAGATAATTATTTGGCGGGATGAGGCAGAGACGGCCTGCGGGATGTGGAAAGCGGGCGCCAAAACATCGAAAGCGGACGCCAAAACACCCCGGGCGGGCGCGAAAATCTCCTGGAGCATTAAGCAGGCGCCAAACCTCCTTCCCACCAAATCCAATCCCATCAAAAACGCCGCCCCCATCAAGGAGGCGGCTCATGCTCATTTCTTCAATTGCGAATCAAAGTAATCAATGACGCCCCGGTAGATGCCGTCGGTCGCTTTTTCGCGGAAAGACGGATCAGCCAGCCGGCGTTCCTCGGTGAGATTGCTCAGGAAGCCGAGTTCGATCAGGATGGCGGGCTGGCGGTTTTCCCGGAGGACCAGGAAATTGCCTTTCTGGACGCCGCGGTCGCGGAATTCCAGTTCGCCCGATAAGCCGGCGTGGACGGCTTCCGCCAGTGCGAGTTGATTGCCGTTCAGGTAGTAGGTGGTGAAGCCGTTGACCGAATGGTCGTGGGTCGCATCATAGTGGACGCTGATGAATGCGTCGGCCTCGCTTTGATTGCTGACAGATACGCGTTTGCGCAGCCCGATGTACTCATCCGTATCCCGCGTCATGATCACGTCGGCCCCGGCGGCGCTCAGCTTGGCCGCCAGCAATTCGGCGGTCGGCAGGGTGAGGTCTTTTTCATCGGTCCCCCGGATGCCGGTCGTGCCGCGGTCATTGCCGCCGTGACCGGCATCGACGACGAGGGTGAGCCCCTTCAGTGTCCCGGGTTTCCGATTGGCTTTCTTGGCGCTTTTTTTGCGGTCCTTTTTAACTGCACTTTTGCCGTCCGATGACACAACCCAGCTGGCAACGAATGCTTCCGTTCCGTCTTGAAGGCGGATTTTGTACCAGTCATTTTCCGTTCCGTCCACCGGGAACGTCTGGCCGGCAGCCGCGCGGAGGGCGACTTGTCCGGAAGTGGCCGGTTCCGTCCGGATGTTCGTTCCATCGTACAGGATGGTGACCGAACCGGCAGATTTGGCAGCGGCGCCGCCCGCGTCTCCGGCTTGCGGGGCGGGCGTGCCGTCAAAGGATCCGTGGAAAGCGGAGACCCAGCCTTTTTTTCCGCCGCCGACGTCCAGCTGGACCCAGTTGTGTTTTTCGGCGACCACCGGATACGTTTCGCCTTTTCGGATGACGCCGACTTTCTTGGATGAAAGATCGGCTTCTTTTCTGACGTTCAGTCCGCCGACTGCGACCGTGAACGCCGTCTTCGTTTCTTTTTCGGCGGACGCAGTTTTTTCCGGTTCCGCACTTTCTGTTATGTATCGGCTTGCGACCCAGCCACGCTCGCCGTTCCACTCAATCTCCGTCCAGCCGTTTGAGGAACCGAACGAAGCAGCGCTGTCTCCCTGGTTCATCTTGGAAAGCACCGCGGCGGATGTGGACGGCAGCGCCCGGACATTCAGGCGGTCCACTTGCGAAACGACTGCGACTCCTGCTGCTTCTTTCTCCTGCTCAGACGAAGTGAGCCAGGAGGCGACCCATCCTTTTCCGTCAGGCGTCTCGACTTCAAGCCAGTCGCCGTCGGAGCCGGTCACGGTCAGGCGGTCTCCTTTGTTCAGCTTTCCGGTGATGCCGTGGGACAGTCCGGGGCCCGAGCGGATGTTCAAGGTGTCCCCGCTGACGACGGCAGTGCCCGATGCAGCAAGCGGGGCGTTCCGGTGCGGCCCTGTGACGAAAACGGCCGCGAGTAAAAATAAGATGATGGCGATGGAACTTTTTTTCATGGACTCCCCCCTTATGAATAGTTTAAAGGTGAAGGATCGAAAATTCTATCCCTTTTTCGAAAACGGTTGACAGTTGGTTCCTTTGTCATTAACATAATGGGTAATCTATACTGGATTCAACGCCAATGACCGGAAAAGTAGCGGTGCGGAGGCCTGAAAAGAGAGGGCGGGACCCCGGCTGAAATCCCGCCTGCAGGCACGCATCGTGAACAACACCCGAGAGGCTCTTCTTCGAAACGGATTTCCGCGTAGGAGAAGACGGCGCCGGCCGTTACCCGGACCGAGTGGGCACTGTCTGTCAGGAAAGTGCCAATCAGGGTGGAACCGCGGTGGCCAGACGGCCCTCGTCCCTTGCAGCGATGCAGGGACGGGGGCTTTTTTCATTTGGAAAGGATGGGAAAATCAATGATGTTCAAAGTGCCAAGAGGAACGAAGGATCTCCTTCCGGGAGAAACGGAGAGCTGGCAGGCGGTTGAATCGCTCATCCGTGAAACTTGCCGGCTCTACCGGTACGAAGAAATCCGGACGCCGGTGTTCGAGCAGACGGAACTGTTCACGAGGAGCGTCGGCGATACGACCGATATTGTGCAAAAAGAAATGTATACGTTTGAAGACAGGGGCGGCCGCTCGCTGACGCTCCGCCCGGAAGGAACCGCACCGGTCGTCCGGGCATTTGTCGAGCACAAACTGTTCGGACTCCCCGACCAGCCGGTGAAGCTGTATTATATGGGGCCGATGTTCCGCTACGAGCGCCAGCAGGCCGGCCGGTACCGTCAGTTCGTTCAGTTCGGCGTGGAGGCGATCGGCAGTGATTCTCCGGCAATCGACGCGGAAGTGATTGCGCTGGCGATGGATGTGTATCGCCGTGCCGGGCTGGAGAACCTGAAGCTGGTGATCAATTCCCTCGGGGACAAGGAAACGCGCGAAGCGCACCGCGATGCGCTCATCCGCCACTTTGAACCGGCGATCGGTGAATTCTGCAGCGATTGCCAGAAGCGGCTTGAGAAAAACCCGCTGCGCATCCTCGACTGCAAAGTGGACCGCGGCCATCCGCTCATGGAAACGGCGCCGGCCCTGACCGACTATCTGAATGAGTCTTCCGCCAAATATTTTGCGGAAGTGAAGGAATCGCTCGACGCACTCGGCATTCCATACGAAGTCGATCCGAATCTCGTGCGCGGCCTGGACTACTACAACCACACGGCGTTTGAAATCATGAGCACGGCGGACGGCTTCGGCGCCATCACGACGCTCTGCGGCGGCGGGCGATACAACGGCCTTTCCGAGGAAATCGGCGGGCCGGAAGCACCGGGGATCGGATTTGCGATGAGCATCGAGCGCCTGCTCATGGCGCTGGAGGCGGAAGGCATCCGGCTTGGCGGGGAAAAATCGCCGGATGCGTTCATCGTGGCGCTCGATGACCGGTCGAGGCTCGAAGCAGTCCGGCTTCTCGGTGAACTGCGGGCATCCGGCATTGAAGCGGACATGGACTACCTCGGCAGGAAAATGAAAGCCCAGATGAAAGCGGCCGACCGGATCGGTGCAAAATTCGTCATTATGATCGGCGAAAACGAACTGGAAAACGGAGCGGCGACTGTGAAGAACATGGAAGCAGGCACCCAGGAGCCGGTGCCGTTCGGTGACATTGCAAAAACAGTGAAACAGACATCATGATGCGGAAGGACGAGGTTGAGATGAAAAGAACGGACTATTGCGGTGAAGTGGCAGAGGAGCAGATCGGACAGCAGGTTGTCTTGAAGGGATGGGTACAAAAGCGGCGCGATCTCGGCGGGTTGATCTTCGTCGACCTGCGCGACCGGACGGGGATCGTGCAAGTCGTCTTCAATCCGGACTTTTCCGGAGAAGCGATGAAGACGGCAGACCGCCTGCGCAGTGAATTCGTCGTGGAAATCCGGGGCACGGTGTGCGGCCGCGAAGAAAACCAGGTGAACCCGAACCTCTCAACCGGCCGGATCGAAATCCAGGCGAACGAAGTCGACATCATCAATGAATCCAAGACGCCTCCGTTCGTCATCCAGGACGCGACCGACACAAGCGAGGAAATCAGGCTGAAGTACCGTTATCTCGACATGCGCCGCCCGGCCCTGTTCAATACGTTCAAGATGCGTTCGGACATCATGAAGACGGTCCGCAATTTCCTTTCCGATGAAGGGTTCCTGGAAGTCGAAACGCCTTATCTGACAAAGTCGACGCCGGAAGGGGCGCGCGACTACCTCGTGCCGAGCCGCGTGCATGAAGGGGAGTTTTACGCACTGCCGCAATCCCCGCAGCTGTTCAAGCAGCTTCTCATGGTTTCCGGGTTCGACAAGTACTACCAGATCGTCCGCTGCTTCCGCGATGAAGACCTGCGGGCGGACCGCCAGCCGGAATTCACCCAGATCGACATGGAGATGAGCTTCGCCGAGATGGAAGACATCATTGCGCTCAATGAAACCCTGATGCAGAAAGTGATGAAAGACATCAAGGGCATCGAAGTCAACATCCCGTTTGAGCGGATGACCTACGACGAGGCGATGTCACGCTTTGGTTCGGACAAGCCGGACGTCCGGTTTGGCCTTGAACTGAAGGACATCTCGGAAGCCGTGAAAGATTCCGCTTTCAAAGTGTTTGCGGGCGCCGTTTCGTCCGGCGGCCAGGTGAAAGGCATCAATGTGAAAGGCGCAGCGGCGGACTACTCGCGCAAGGACATCGATGCACTCGGCGAGTTTGCGGGTCGCTACGGTGCGAAGGGTCTGGCGTGGATGAAGGTCGAGGAAGAGGGCCTCAAGGGTCCGATTGCGAAATTCTTCGAGGGGGAAACGTCCGATTCCGTGAAACGTGTGCTCGAAGCGGAGCCGGGCGACCTGCTGCTGTTCGTCGCGGACAAGCGTCCGGTCGTCGCAGACGCGCTCGGTGCGCTTCGTCTCAAGCTGGGCAAGGAGCGCGGCCTGATCGACGAATCCCGTTTCGCATTCCTGTGGGTGACCGACTGGCCGCTGTTTGAATACGACGAGGAAGACGGCCGGTTTTATGCGGCGCACCACCCGTTCACGATGCCGGTCCGGGAAGACATTCCAAAACTTGAGACCGAGCCGGAGTCCGTCCGGGCGATGGCCTATGACCTCGTGCTCAACGGATTTGAGCTTGGCGGCGGCTCGCTCCGGATCTATGAGCGGGACATCCAGGAAAAAATGTTAACGGCGCTCGGTTTCACGATGGAAGAAGCACGCGAACAATTCGGCTTCCTCCTCGACGCATTCGATTACGGCACACCTCCGCACGGCGGAATCGCCTTCGGGCTCGACCGTCTCGTCATGCTTCTGTCGGGCGCACAGAGCCTGCGCGACGTGATCGCCTTCCCGAAAACGGCCAGCGCGAGCGACCTGCTCGTCAACGCACCATCCGGCGTGGCGGACGCACAGCTTGAAGAACTGGGCATAAAGGTCCTGAACGAAAATGAGCCGGAAGTAACTGAAGCGGGGAATTGATTTCTGAAATCTCGTATGTTATGATGTCTTTAATACAGATCCTGATGTGTTCGTTATTTGCTTAACAGTTTTGACCGAACAATCAAATCGTCGGGAGCCCGAATTCCGGCATTGCTGGCACGCCCGCTTGGGACGCCAAACGTGCCGGAGAGGGCACCCACCTGCTAAGTGCGGGTTCAAAACGATCTCCCAAAGACGGCACGATCGGGATCTGTCCCTTTTAATGAATCTCCAGCCTCCCGCCCATGCGGGAGGTTTTTAATTGGCGGAAGGTCCGCCGGAAGGAAAGGAAGGTACGTCACATGCTGCATCAGTTCTCACGGAATGAATTGTCGATCGGAAAAGAAGGGGTGGACCGCTACCGGCAAACGACGGTGGCCGTCCTCGGCGTCGGCGGTGTCGGATCCTTTGCGGCAGAAGCCTGCGCCCGGTCGGGAATCGGCCGGATCATCCTGATCGACAAAGACGAAGTCGACATCACGAACATCAACCGACAGCTCGTGGCCACGCTGTCCACGATCGGCCGCCAAAAAACGGACGTGATGAAAGAACGGATTGCGGACGTCAATCCGGACTGTGAAGTGATCACGCTCAACATGTTCTACACCGAAGAAACCGCGGAAAAGCTGTTCGAGCTCAAGCCCGATTATGTCATTGATGCGTCGGATACGATCGTCTACAAAATTCACTTGATCAAGGAATGCGTCCGCCGGGGCATCAAGGTCATCTCCAGCATGGGCGTGGCCCGAAAAAATGACCCGACCCGCCTTCAGATCATCGACATCTCAAAAACCCACACCGATCCGCTGGCGAAGGTGATCCGGACAACCCTCCGCAAAGACGGCATCAAAAAAGGCGTGCCGGTCGTCTTCTCGGATGAAAGCCCGATCATCGCGCGCGAAGAAGTGACCGAAGTCGTCGGCAAGCCGGACGCCGAAGTCCGGAAAGCCAAAATGCCCCCGGCCTCCAACGCCTTCGTCCCGTCGACCGCCGGCCTGTTCTGTGCCAGCTGGGTGCTCAACGACATCGTAAAAGACATCCCGCTCCAGCGGGTGAAGGGCTAACGAGTTCAAAAACGGACTAAGGGACTCAATATCGGAGTAAGGGCCCCGATTTCGGAGTAAGGAACGCAAAATCGGAGTAAGAATTCCGATTTCGGAGTAAGGGACCCAAAATCGGAGTAAGGATTCCGATATCGGAGTAAGGGACCCAAAATCGGAGTAAGGATTCCGATTTCGGAGTAAGGAACTCAAAATCGGAGTAAGAGATTCGATTTCGGAGTAAGGGACCCAAAATCGGAGTAAGGATTCCGATTTCGGAGTAAGGAACTCAAAATCGGAGTAAGAGATTCGATTTCGGAGTAAGGGACTCAAAATCGGAGTAAGGGATGCATTTTCGGAGTAAGGATTCCGATATCGGATTAAGGGACCCAAAATCGGAGTAAGAGATTCGATTTCGGAGTAAGGGACTCAAAATCGGAGTAAGGACTCCAATCGCTGTCCCTAACACATAATTTTATTATGTAAACTCCAACCCGTCCCTGCCCTGACCCGTCCCCCAATCCGCCATACCACAACACACCCACTCATACAAAACCGGCCGGAGCCCAGTCGCTCCGGCCGGTCCTTTTATTCATTTCTTCCTGCTAAACTCTTTCAGTTTCTTGTGGATGCCGGCCATTTTCTTTTCCTTTCCGGAGATGACCGGTTGGTAGAAGGCTTCGTCTTTGACCGGGTCGGGCAGGTATTGCTGGGCGACCCAGCCGCCGAATTCGCCGAGCGGCGTGTCGTGCGGATACTGGTATCCGGTATGGCCGAGCGCGGCAGCGCCGGCATAATGGGCGTCTTTCAGATGAGACGGGATGTCTCCGGTGTCGCCGGCGTGGATCCGGGCGGCGGCCGCGTCGAACGCGGCGTAGGCGGAGTTGGATTTCTCAGACAGGCACATTTCGACGACCGCCACGGAAAGCGGGATCCGGGCTTCCGGCATGCCGAGCCGCTCCGCTGCCTGCACGGCGGATAGGACGTGGGCACCGACGTCCGGGTTGGCGAGTCCGATGTCTTCATAGGCCATCACAAGCAGGCGGCGGCAGACCGCGACCAGGTCACCCGTCTCCAGCAGGTGGGCCAGGTAAAACACGGCGGCGTCCGCGTCGCTTCCACGGACCGACTTCTGGAGGGCGGACAGCAAGTTATAGAAGTGGGAGCCTTTCTTGTCTCCAAACACGCCCGCCCGGCCGATCAGGCTGTCGAGGATCGAGTCTTCGACGGTCGTCACGCCGGCTTCGTCGTCTGACGCCAGGACGGCGGATTCGAGCATCGTCAGCGCCTTGCGTGCATCGCCGCCGGAACCTTCCGCAAGACGATCGATCTGTTCGTCCGTGATCCGCACGTCCATTTTTCCAAGCCCCCGCTCCGGATCGGCAAGCGCCCGGCGAATGAGACCGCCGACTTCTTCCGCATCCAGCGCCTTCATCTGCAAAATCTCCCCGCATCTTGACCGGATGGCGGGATTGACGTCATGGTACGGATTTTCCGTCGTGGCGCCGATCAGGACGATCGACCCGTTTTCCACATGGGGCAGGAGGGCATCCTGCTGGAGCTTGTTGAAGCGGTGGATCTCATCGAGAAACAGGATCACCTTGCCGGTCATCCGGGCTTCCCCGACCACCTGCTCGACATCTTTTTTTCCTGAAGTTGTTGCGTTCAGGGCGATGAACGGCAGGCCGCTCGTACCGGCGATCGCGTGGGCGAGTGATGTCTTTCCGACGCCCGGCCGCCCGTACAGCAGCATCGAAGGGACGTGGCCATTTTTGATCATCCGGTAAAGGGCGGTGTCTTTTCCGATGATGTGCTCCTGCCCGGCCACTTCGTCGATTGTCCGTGGGCGCATCCGGTAGGCGAGAGGTTCATTGTGCACAAAATCATCCCTTTCTTCCGTTCCGGCTTCTATTATACATGGCCGGTGCGGAGTCTTCATGCGCGGGAATCAAAGCGGATATGCTATAATGTCGGATAGAAAAGCGCAGGCAGCGGGGTGTACGGATGAAAATATCAACGAGGGGCCGCTACGGGCTCGCCATCATGATCGAGCTCGGACGGCAATACGGGAACGGCCCGGTGCCGCTCCGGAAAATCGCAGAACTGAACCATTTATCTGAGGCCTACCTGGAACAGCTCGTTCCGCCTCTCAGAAACTCCGGGCTTGTCAAGAGCGTGAGGGGGGCGTACGGCGGATACAAGCTCGCCAAGCCGCCTCATCTCATCTCGGCGGGCGATGTGATCCGGGTCCTTGAAGGGCCGATCCAGCCGGTCGAAGGGATCGAGGACGAGCCCCAGCCCCAGCGCCAGCTGTGGGGACGGATCCGGGACGCGATCAAAGATGTCCTGGACACCGTGACGATCGAAGATCTGGCGAACATGGATGAAGACGCCGGAGACGACGGCTACATGTTCTATATATGAAGGAGTCATGGCAATGAACAAAATTTATCTGGACCACGCGGCCACCACGCCGGTCCGTCCGGAAGTGGCCGCACGGTTCGCGGAACTTCTTTCAAAAACATACGGAAATCCGTCGAGCATCCATGGAACCGGGCGCGAGGCCCGTCGGATCCTCGACGAAAGCCGGACTCTGATCGCCCGGCTGATCGGAGCGGAGCCGGCCGAGATCATCTTCACGGGCGGCGGGACGGAAAGCGACAATCTGGCCATTTTCGGCACGGCCGAGGCGAGGAAGGACGAGGGGCGCCACATCATCACGAGCGTCGTCGAGCACCACGGCGTGCTGAATGCCGTCAGGAAGCTTGAGGCGGCCGGATATGACGTCACCTGGCTTCCCGTCGACCGGCAGGGAAGAGTTTCGGTTGAGGATGTGCGCGCTGCACTGCGCGACGACACGATCCTCGTCACGATCATGGCCGGGAACAATGAAGTCGGGACGATCCAGCCGATCGGCGAAATCGGGGAAATCCTGAAAGGCCATCCGGCTTCCTTCCATACGGATGCAGTTCAGGCGTTTGGCGAAATACCGCTTGATGTGGACCGGCTTGGCGTGGATCTGCTCAGCGCCTCCGCCCACAAGATCAACGGTCCGAAGGGGACCGGGTTCCTTTATCAGCGGACCGGCACGAAGCTGTCGCCTTCCTCGGCGGGGGGCGAGCAGGAACGCAAGCGCAGGGCGGGAACGGAAAACGTTCCTGCGATTGCCGCATTTGCCCTGGCAGCCGACATCGCCTGCAGGGAAATGGACGCACATGCAAAGGAGCACGGCATGTTTAAGCGGCTCATGGCGGATGCGTTGATGGGGGAAGGCATCGACTTCAAGATCAATGCCGAACGCGCCGAAACGCTGCCCCATATTCTGAACATCAGCTTTCCGGGCACGGACATCGAGCAGCTGCTCGTCAACCTGGACCTGGCGGGACTTGCCGTGTCAAGCGGCTCGGCCTGCACGGCGGGTTCGATCGATCCGTCACATGTCCTGGTCGCGATGTACGGAGAAGGGGCGCCGGAACTCCGGAATTCGGTCCGCTTCAGCTTCGGCTACGGACTGGAAGGCAAAGACATCCGGGACGCCGCGGCCAAAACGGCGGATGCGGTCCGCAGACTGACACGGCTACAGAAAGGTGAACAACAATGACAGCAACCAAATCACCGGCGGACACGAGGGTGGTCGTCGGCATGTCCGGAGGCGTCGACTCGTCCGTCACGGCGCTCCTTCTGAAGGAGCAGGGCTATGACGTCATCGGCATCTTCATGAAAAACTGGGATGACACCGATGATTCGGGCGTCTGCACGGCGACCGAGGACTATGAGGACGTGATCCGGGTGTGCAACCAGATCGGCATCCCGTACTACGCCGTCAATTTTGAAAAACAATATTGGGACAAAGTCTTTACTTATTTCCTCGACGAATACCGGGCGGGCAGGACGCCGAACCCGGACGTCATGTGCAACAAGGAAATCAAATTCAAGGCGTTCCTTGACCATGCGATGAGCCTCGGCGCGGATTACCTGGCGACCGGGCACTACGCGCGGGTCGAGCAGCGAAACGGGGAAACCGCGATGCTGCGCGGGGTCGACGACAACAAAGACCAGACGTATTTCCTCAACCAGCTCTCGCAGGATCAGCTTTCCCGCGTGATGTTCCCGCTCGGCCATCTCGAGAAACCCGAAGTGCGGAAAATCGCCGAAGAGGCGGGACTTGCCACGGCGAAGAAAAAAGACTCGACCGGCATCTGCTTTATCGGCGAGCGCAATTTCAAGGAATTCCTGTCAGGCTACCTGCCCGCGCAGCCCGGCCCGATGGAAGATATGGACGGAAAGCGCATGGGGACCCATGAAGGACTCATGTACTATACGATCGGGCAGCGCCACGGCCTCGGGATCGGCGGCGCCGGGGATCCTTGGTTCGTCATCGGCAAGGATCTCGAGCGCAATGTGCTTCTCGTCGGGCAGAACTTCCACCACGACGCCCTGTATTCCGACGGGCTCAAGGCGGTCAATGTCAGCTTCACTTCCGACAAGCAAAAACCGGGCGAGTTCAGCTGCACGGCGAAATTCCGCTACCGCCAGCCGGATACCGGGGTGAAGGTCCGGCTTTCCGGCGACGGAACGGCCGTCGTCACCTTTGACGAGCCGGTGCGCGCCATCACGCCGGGCCAGGCCGTCGTCTTCTATGACGGGGACGAATGCCTCGGCGGCGGGACGATCGACGAAGTATACAAAAACGGCGCAAGGCTCGAATACGTTGGCTGAGGAGGGGCATCATGGACCATAACGCAGAAGGGATCGAAGCGATCCGCAGGGAAGACTATGAACAGGCGGTGAAGTCATTTTCGGCCGCCATCGAAGAACACCCGGAAGATCCGATCGGCTACATCAATTTCGGCAATCTGCTCGCCACGCTCGGACGGCCGGACGAGGCGGAGAAGGCGGAGCGGTTTTTCCAAAAGGCGCTTGTGCTCGACCCGTCCTCGATGACGGCACTCTACGGGCTGGCCGGCCTTTATTTTAATGCGGAGCGCTATGATGAGGCGGCGAATCTGTATGAAAAGGCGATCCGCGGCGGCATTGCCGGGGCGGACGCGCCGTTCATGCTCGCTAAATCGCTTGAACGGTCCGGAAAGCCGAAGCTCGCACTGCCCTACATGCAGCGTGCGGCGGAGCTGGCGCCTGAAGATCTGCAGGTCCGCCTGTCGTACGGAATCCTCCTCGCTTCGCTGGAGATGTTCGAGCCGGCGGCGGACGAACTCCGGCATGTCATCGGGGCAGACCCGGAAAATGCGGATGCCCATTACAACCTCGGGGTGCTGTACGCGGTGTCCACGCAGCGCAAGGATGACGCGCTCCGGCATCTCGAGCGGGCATACACGCTCGACCCGGACCATATGCAGGCCAAGTATGTGTTTGACATGATCAGCCAGGCGGAGCAGTAATCGGAAGGAGGCGCGGCAAATGGCGGGACAGCTTGATCTGTTTGAAGAAGGAAAACAATTTGTCACCGGCAGGCCGATCGTTTCCGTCTTCCACAATCCGCAAAATCTTTTTTCCATCATCAGGCTCAGGGTCGAATCGACCGACACCGGCTATGACGGCAAGGAAATCGTCGTCGCCGGCCACTTCCCCCCGCTTGAGGGGGAAGATACATATCAGTTCACGGGACGTCTCGTCGACCATCCGAAGTACGGGACCCAGTTCAAGGCGGATATCTTCAAGAAAAACGTCCCCGACACGGAAACGGGGCTCATCCATTATCTGAGCTCCGACCTGTTCCCCGGCATCGGGCGCAAGACGGCGCAGTCGATCGTCGGAGTGCTCGGGAAAGACACCATCACGATGATCCTGAACGACTCTTCCTGCCTTGACCGGGTGCCGAAGCTGTCGGAGGACCGGAAAGAGACGCTCGTCACTGTCCTTCAGGAGAACATGGGGCTGGAGCGGATCATGATCAGTCTCAACGAATGGGGATTCGGTCCGCAGCTCGCCATGAGGATTTATCAGACGTACCGTGAAGAAACCGTGCAACTGCTGACTGAAAATCCGTACCGGCTCATCGGCGAGGTGGAGGGTGTCGGCTTCCAGCGGGCGGACGAGCTCGGCTCAAAACTCGGGCTGACGGGTGCGCACCCCGACCGGATCAAAGCGGCCGTCCTGCACCTGCTCAATACGGCTGCTCTGTCGGACGGCCATGTCTATACGGAAGCGGAGGCCCTGCTCCCGGACGCGAAGCGGATGCTTGAAGCAAGCCAGCCGGAGAAGATTCCGTTTGAGGCCATTTCAAAAGCGATCATCGAGCTCGGGGAAGAAAGCAAAATCGTCGTCGAGGAAAAGCGGTGCTACATGCCGTCTCTTTATTTTTCCGAAGTGGGCATCGCCTCGCGCGTTACGTCGCTGCTGGAGGACGCGTCCCATGAAGAGGCATTCCCCGAGTCCGAAATCAAAATCGGGCTCGGCGAGATCGAGGAGCGGCTGGGCGTCGAGTATGCGGAAACCCAGGCCGAGGCGATCGGGCTGGCACTCCGTTCGTCGCTCATGATCCTGACCGGCGGGCCGGGAACCGGCAAGACGACCGTCATCCGCGGGCTTGTCGAGCTGTACGCCGAACTGCACGGCCTGTCGCTCGACCCGGTCGACTACAAGGGCAAGGAAGAGGCGTTCCCGATCGTTTTGGCCGCCCCGACCGGACGGGCCGCCAAGCGCATGTCCGAATCAACAGAGCTGCCCGCCATGACGATCCACCGGCTGCTCGGGTTCAACGGACAGGACCGCGAGGAAGAGACGGAGCGGGAGCTGGAGGGCCGGCTGTTCATCATCGACGAAGTGTCGATGGTCGACACGTGGCTCGCCCACCAGCTGCTGAAGTCGATTCCGGACGAGGCCCAGGTCGTGTTCGTCGGCGACCAGGACCAGCTGCCGCCGGTCGGCCCCGGGCAGGTGCTCAAAGACCTGCTCGCCTCCGGCAAGGTGCCGACCGTGGAGCTCACGGACATTTACCGGCAAAGCGCCGGGTCCTCGATCATCGAACTCGCGCACAGCGTGAAGAAAGGCCAGGTTCCCGTTGACATGGACAAAAAGACGTCTGACCGGTCGTTCATCAGGGCCGGTGCGGACCAGATTCCCGAAGCGGTTGAAAAAGTGCTGAAAAGCGCATTGTCCAAGGGCCAGTCCATCCAGGAGGTGCAGGTGCTCGCGCCGATGTACAAGGGACCGGCGGGCATCGACAGCCTCAACCGGATGATCCAGGAAATGGTCAACCCGGCCGCCGACGGACGAAAGGAAACCGTCTTCGGCGACGTGACCTACCGGATCGGAGACAAGGTGCTGCAGCTTGTCAATCAGCCGGAAAGCAACGTGTTCAACGGGGACATCGGGGAAGTCATTGCCATACTGAAGGCAAAAGAGACCGTAGACAAAAAAGAGCTGCTCGTCGTGTCGTTTGACGGCCTTGAAGTCACCTACGAGCGGAAGGACCTGAACCAGCTGACGCTCGCCTACTGCATCTCCATCCACAAGTCCCAGGGGAGTGAATTCGGGACCGTCATTATGCCGGTCGTCCGCATGTATCACCGGATGCTCCGGCGCAACCTGCTTTACACGGGGCTCACGCGCGCAAAGAACTTCCTCATCCTCCTCGGGGAGCCGGGTGTATTCAGGGAAGGGATTGCCCGCACCGATGACCTGATGCGCCGGACGACGCTCCGCCAGAGAATATCCGGGGAAACCGGACTGTCCGAACAACCGGCCGCCCGGGAAGAGGCCCGACCGGCGTCCGGCCGGGAAGCGAAAAGGGAATCCACCGGCACCGCCACAGCGGCGAAGCCCGGGGAATCGCCGGCGGGCAGGGAACAGACGGCTCCGGCGGGGCATTCCGCACCGGCCACCCTCACCGCAGGCAACCACATGACGATCGATCCCCTCATCGGCATGAACGGCGTGACGCCGTATGATTTCATGGACGGCCGTTGACAAGTGGGGCAAGGGTTTTCTATAATGCAGTTAATACGACAATGCGTTGACGGAGAAAGTACGCGCTGCGCCCGTACAGAAAGGGTTCCCCCGGCTGAAAGGAACCCCGCAGGCAAAGACGCGGAAAGCTACTCCGGAGTGCAGCTCATCACTGCCGTTTGCCGCGTTAAGGCATTTGAGAGACAGCCGGCAATGCTGCGGCTGTAATCAGGGTGGTACCGCGAATTCAAGGCCTTCGTCCCTATTTTGGGGCGGGGGTTTTTTGTTTTCGCCCGGAACGGCCTTCAACGACAAAAAGGAGGAAACACAACCATGAAACCCTATTCATCCGCCGAACTTCGCGCCATGTTCCTCGACTTTTTCAAAGAGAAAGGACATGCCGTCGAACCGAGCGCATCGCTCGTGCCCGTCGATGACCCGTCGCTCCTCTGGATCAACAGCGGCGTCGCGACGCTGAAAAAGTATTTTGACGGCCGCGTCATTCCGTCCAACCCGCGGATCGTCAATTCCCAGAAGGCGATCCGTACGAATGACATCGAAAACGTCGGCAAGACGGCCCGCCACCATACATTCTTCGAAATGCTCGGCAACTTCTCGATCGGTGATTACTTCAAGCGGGAAGCGATTCTCTGGGCATGGGAATTCCTGACAGATGAAAAGTGGATCGGCTTCGACGCGGAGCGGCTGTCCGTGACGGTCCACCCCGAAGACGAAGAAGCCTACGCCATCTGGATGAACGAAGTGGGCCTACCGGAAGAGCGGATCATCCGCCTGGAAGGGAACTTCTGGGACATCGGGGAAGGCCCGTCCGGCCCGAACTCTGAAATTTTCTATGACCGCGGCGAATCGTACGGGAATGACTTCTCGGATCCGGAACTGTACCCGGGGGGAGAAAACGAGCGCTACCTCGAAATCTGGAACCTCGTGTTCTCCGAGTTCAACCACAATCCCGACCATACGTATACGCCGCTGCCGAAGCAGAACATCGACACCGGCATGGGGCTCGAACGGATTGCCTCCGTTGTCCAGGACGTCCCGACCAATTTCGACACGGATCTGTTCATGCCGATCATCCGCCAGATCGAAGAAGTTTCAGGCGGGCGCTACGGGGCGGACGCAGCGAAGGACACGGCGTTCAAAGTGATCGCCGACCATATCCGGACGGTAGCATTTGCGGTCGGCGACGGCGCGTTTCCGTCCAACGAAGGGCGCGGCTACGTTCTCCGGCGACTCCTCCGCCGTGCGGTCCGCTACGCCAAGCAGCTCGGCATCGACCAGCCGTTCATGTACCGGCTCGTGCCGGTCGTCGGCAGCATCATGGAAAGCTACTATCCGGAAGTCGCGGACAAATCCGAATTCATCCAGCGGGTGATCAAGAACGAGGAAGACCGCTTCCATGAAACGCTCCACGAAGGGCTGTCTATTCTTGAAGGAATCATCGCCCGGATCGGCGAAGAGGGCGGGACGGTCATTCCGGGCAGGGACGTGTTCAAGCTGTATGACACATTCGGCTTCCCTGCGGAACTGACCGAGGAATATGCGGAAGAACACGGTCTCGGCATCGACGAAGACGGCTTCCGGGAAGAAATGCAGCATCAGCGGGAGCGCGCGCGGGCAGCGCGGCAGGATGTCGGGTCGATGCAGGTGCAGTCCGGCGTGCTCGGCAGCTTCCATGAAGAAAGCGAGTTCATCGGCTACGACCATCTCGTGTCCGGTTCCCAAATCATCGCGATTTTCCGGGACGGCGAATTTGCAGGGGAAGCGGAAGAAGGCGAAGAAGTCATGGTGGTTCTCGACAAAACGCCGTTCTATGCGGAAAGCGGCGGCCAGATCACGGACCGCGGAACACTCTCCGGCGACGGGTTCCGCGCGTCGGTCCAGGATGTCCGCAAGGCGCCGAACGGACAGAACCTGCACACGGTGAAAGTGGATGCCGGCACCATGCGCAAAGGAGACGCCGCGAAGGCGGAAGTTGACGCCGAACTCCGCCTCCAGACCGTCAAAAACCATACGGCGACACACCTGCTCCACCGGGCGCTGAAGGATGTCCTCGGCGAACATGTCAACCAGGCCGGCTCCTACGTCGGCCCGGACCGGCTCCGCTTCGACTTCAGCCACTTCAGTGCGATGACGAAGGAAGAGCTTGACCGGGTCGAACGAATCGTCAATGAGCAGATCTGGGCCGGAATCGGAGTCGGAACCGCTTACCATGATATTGGCGAAGCGAAACAGATGGGCGCAATGGCACTGTTCGGCGAAAAATACGGGGACGTGGTCCGTGTCGTCTCGATCGGCGACTACTCGCTTGAGCTTTGCGGCGGTTGCCATGTCGGCAACACGGCGGAAATCGGTCTGTTCAAAATCTTGTCCGAAGGCGGCATCGGCGCCGGCACCCGGCGGATCGAGGCGCTCACCGGCAAGGAGGCGTTCCTCTTCCTGGACGGAAGGGAACGGACACTCGAAGATTCTTCGGCGATCGTGAAATCCAAGCCGGCGGAGCTTCCGGCAAAGCTTCATGCCCTGCTGGCCGAGCAAAAAGAGCTGCGCAGCCGGATCGAGTCGTTCGAAGCCCAGAAGGCGCATGGCCAGCTCGCGAACATCCTCGAAGAGGCACGCCAGGTGGACGGGATCACGGTCATCGCCGCCAAGGTGGACGGGGCGGACGGCAATGCGCTCCGCACGATGCTCGATGAACTCAAGCAGAAAGTCGTCAAGGGCGTCATCGTCCTCGGTGCTCCGGGTGAGGGCAAGGTGACGCTCGCGGCGGGCGTGACGAAGGACATCGCCGGCAAGGAATACCACGCCGGGAACATCGTGCGCCATGTGGCCGAGATCTGCGGCGGAAAAGGCGGCGGACGTCCGGATATGGCGATGGCGGGCGGCAAAGACCCTTCTAAACTTGATGAAGCTTTGCAATCCGTGTATGATTTAGTCAAATCCGTTTAATAGGCGGATCGGTTCGTCCATAATGGGAGGCACGGTGGTTTTTGCCGCCGCGCCTCCAAGGTGAAAGCGGGGTGCTGATCTTGGATTCATTTGACAAGACGATGAAGTTCAACTTTCCCGAGGAGCCGATGGAAGATGAAGTGCGCACAGTCATGCTCAAGGTCCATGCTGCCTTAAAAGAAAAGGGATACAGTCCGATCAATCAGATCGTCGGCTATCTCCTTTCGGGGGATCCGGCATATATCCCGCGGCATGACGACGCGCGCAACATGATCCGGAAGCTGGAGCGCGACGAGATCATCGAGGAGCTCGTGAAATATTACATCGCCGGGCATGACGGCAAGCAGTCATGAGGGTGATGGGATTTGACGTCGGCACGAAGACGGTCGGCGTGGCCGTCAGCGACGCGTTCGGCTGGACGGCACAGGGCGTTGAAACGATCAAGATCAATGAAGAAGCGGGCGAGTTCGGACTTGCACGCATCCGGGAACTGGTTTCTGAATATGGTGTAACCTCGTTCGTGGTCGGGTATCCGAAGAATATGAACAATACGGTCGGCCCGCGCGCGGAGGCTTCCGCCCGGTTTGCAGAAATGCTGGAGGAAGAATTTTCACTGCCCGTCGAGCTGTGGGACGAGCGGCTGACCACGATGGCTGCGGAACGCATGCTCATCGAAGCGGATGTCAGCCGGAAAAAGCGGAAGACCGTGATCGACAAAATGGCAGCCGTCATGATCCTGCAGGGATGGCTGGACAGAAAAAATCGGATGAGGTGATCAGAGATGGAACATGGAGAAGCGAACATCACGATCGTGGATGAAGAAGGAAACGAGCAGCTCTGCGAAGTGCTCTTTACGTTTGACGCCGAGCAATTCGGAAAATCTTACGTCCTGTACTACCCGGTCGGAGCCGAGGAAGACGAAGACGACACGATTGAAATCATGGCCTCTTCGTTCCTCCCCGGAGAAGACGGGGAACAAGGCGAACTGAAGCCGATCGAAACAGACGAGGAATGGGACATGATCGAAGAAATGCTCAACACGTTCCTCGCCGACGAAGACGATGAGGACGAAGAAGAGCCGGAAGAGTAATACCGGGTAAGAATGCACGAAGGCGGGGCCGGGAAGATCCGGCCCTGCCTTTTTCTTTTTTCGGCGTTCATGTATAATTACTTCGATATGAAAGTGGGTGAACTTCGTCTGTGGACAAGCAATCAAAAAAGCAGATCATGATTGACCGGATGACAGAAAAGAAACGGGAAGTGAAGACGGTGCGTCGCATCGTGCTGATCGTTTTCCTTTCCGCCCTGCTCGTGCTGCTCATCGGTGGCGCAGCGGCGTATACATATGTATCCGGCGCACTGAAGCCGGTCGATCCGAAATCGGAAAAAGTCGTGGAAGTGGAAATCCCGATCGGATCCAATCTGGAGTCGATTGCCCGGCAGCTCGAAAAAAACGGGATCATCAAAAACGCGAAGATCTTCAAGTACTACGCAAAATTCAACAATGAAGGCGACTTCCAGGCCGGCACATACGGACTGACCCAGGCGATGACGCCCGACGAGCTCATCGAAAGCCTGAAAACGGGCAAAGTTTACCGCACGCCCGTGTTCACGTTCACGGTTCCGGAAGGTCTGACGCTCGATCAGATCTCAAAAGTGGTCGAAAGCAAGACCGATTATACGGCGGAGCAATTCATGGAACTCGTTCAGAGCGAGGAATTCGTCAACCGGATGATCGAGATGCATCCGAGTATCCTCACCGATGAGATTAAGAATGAACACATCAAGTTCCCGCTTGAGGGCTATCTGTTCCCGGCCACCTATCCGGTCTATGAAGAAAACCCGCCGCTCGAGACGCTCGTCATGATGATGGTCGATGCGACGGATCAGGCGGTGTCCCCATATGCGGAGGCGCTCGCGGAACAGGAGCACAGTGTCCACTGGCTCATGACCTTCGCTTCGCTGCTTGAAAAGGAAGCGACGGCCGAAACCGACCGCAAGGCGATCGCCAGCGTCTTCTACAACCGGATGGAGCAGGACATGCCGCTGCAGACAGACCCGACGGTTGCCTATGCGCACGGCGAACATCTGTCCAAAACGATGTACAGCGACTTGGAGATCGATGATGCCTACAATACGTACAAAAACAAAGGCCTTCCGCCGGGACCGATTGCAAACGCCGGCATGAGCTCGATCGAAGCGGTGCTGGATCCGGTGAAAAGTGATTATCTGTATTTCCTCGCAGACAAGGACGGCAACAACCATTTTGCCAAAACGTATGAAGAACATCTGAAAAACCGTGACAAATACATCACAAATGCACAATGAGAACCGGTGAAGAGAAGGGGGCGCACTCGCTTTCCTTTTCTTTTCATGGTATTATGGTCGGGGATTTTTTGAGAAGCAGGTGGATCGGATGGAACATGACTACAGCGGCTATACGGCGGGCCTGATCAGGCAGAGACCGGATCATATCATGGAGATGGAGAAGTACGCAGCCGAACACCGCGTGCCGATCATGCAGCTTGAAGGAATCGAGGCGCTTCTGCAGATTCTGAGGATCCAGCGTCCCGCACGCATCCTGGAGATCGGGACGGCGATCGGCTATTCCGCCATCCGGATGGGGGAATCGCTGCCGGAGGCGGAAATCGTCACGATCGAGCGGGACGGACAGATGCGGGAACAGGCGGCGGCAAATCTTCGGCGCTCACCGGCCGGACGAAGGATCACAGTGATTGCCGGCGATGCGCTCGAGCTCGGGGACAACATGCCGGAAGGCCCGTTCGATGCGTTGTTCATCGATGCGGCGAAAGGGCAGTACCGCAAATTCTTTGATCTGTACGAGCCGCTCCTGTCCGCCGGGGCCGTCATCTATTGCGACAACATGTTCATGCACGGCCTGGCTGCGGACAGCCCGGAAGACGTGCCGAAACGAAACCGGTCGATGATCAGGAAGCTGAGGGCGTTCACGGAATGGATCATGGACCATCCGGGCTATGACTCCGCGCTCCTGCCGGCCGGCGACGGGCTCCTCGTCAGCAAGAAAAAAGATACAGACCGGGAAGGTGCAGCACTATGAATAAACAGCGGCCGCTCATCATCGGAATCGCCGGCGGTTCGGGATCCGGCAAAACGAGCGTCACCCGTTCCATCTACAACGTGGTGAAAGAGCATTCGGTCGTCGTGATCGAACACGATTATTACTACAAAGACCAGTCCCATCTGGCATTTGAGGAGCGGCTCAAGACGAACTATGACCACCCGTTCGCCTTTGACACGGATCTGCTGATCGAGCATATCAACGAACTCCTCGAAGGCCGGCCGGTGAACCGCCCGGTATACGACTACGCGCTCCACAGCCGTTCGGACAAAACCGAATGCATCGAACCGAAGGAAGTCATCATCCTGGAGGGGATCCTGGTCCTGGACGATGCCCGTCTCCGCGAGCTGATGGACATCAAGCTGTTCGTCGACACGGACGCCGATCTTCGGATCATCCGCAGGATCCAGCGGGACATCAATGAGCGGGGACGGTCGATCGACTCGGTCATCGATCAGTATTTGTCGGTCGTCCGCCCGATGCACAACCAGTTCATCGAGCCGACGAAGCGCTATGCGGATGTCATCATTCCCGAAGGCGGGGAAAACAAGGTGGCGATCGACCTGATGGTGACGAAAATAAAAACAATTCTTGAATCTACACAAAAAATGTAATATGATGACAAAGGATTGACCCATTATTTTTATCGACTATGTCGCATGTCCGGAAACGGGGCGGCATAGTATTATTTTTATGACGGTTGGCGCAAAGGAGAGATGAGAAATGGCAAATGAAAAGAAATTCCCGATGACAGAAGAGGGAAAACAAAAACTGGTCGATGAACTTGAGTATTTGAAAACGGTTAAACGAAAGGAAGTCGTGGAACGGATCAAAGTCGCCCGCAGCTTTGGTGACCTGTCCGAGAACTCCGAATACGATTCCGCCAAGGAAGATCAGGCCTTCATCGAGGGACGGATCTCCACGCTCGAGTCGATGATCCGAAATGCGGAAATCATTGAAGACACCGGCAGCGACGACCGTGTCCAGCTCGGCAAGACGGTCGCCTTCAAAGAAATTCCGGACGGTGAAGAAGAGTCCTATACGATCGTCGGTTCTGCAGAGGCAGATCCGTTCGAAGGGAAGATCTCAAACGATTCCCCGATTGCCAAAGGGCTTCTCGGCAAGACGATCGGCGACCGGGTGAAGATCATGACACCGGGCGGAGAAATGGACGTCGAAATCGTCTCCATCGGCTGATCAGCAGGAGAGGTCCGGGAATCCGGTCCCCTCACCCTGCGTGTAAAAAAGCAAGGACTTTGGTTGCTTTCCGAAAGCCAACCGCCGTCCTTGCTTTTTCCCGTCTTGCAAAGCTTGTTCTCTACACCTGCCGGTTAGCGGCGGAGGTCGTGCTCTTCGCCGCGGATCGCGGGAGAAGATGGTGTCCCGTTCTGCCAGATTGAAAAGAACTATGCAAGACAGGCGGCGCTTGCGGATGAGTGGAATCATAAAGGCTGTGAGTGAGCGCGTAGCTGTGATGAGTGGAATCATAGATGCCTTGAGTGAGCGCATAGCCGGGATGAGTGGAATCAGGGAGCTAGGCTGTCCGGTTCTCTGCGTGATTTCTTCGAGTGATGGATTTTACACACAATCACGGCAGAACCCGATGGCTCAAACGGCAATCTGGCCGGCAGCAACCGCCCAGTCAGTCATGAAAACGAGATGAAAATGAAATATGCCGGTAATCTTTTCGTCAAAACAGGGGAAATCGATTATGATAGAGTAAGACAGGGGAGGAGATGGCATGGACCAACGCAATCTTTCCAGGGTGGAACGGAATCACCGGAAATCGAACCGGATCCTGAACATCCTCATTGCAATCGTATTTACCCTGATTCTGGTCACCGCGGCCGGCATCTTCATGACCGGCGGCAAAGATACGGCCGGGGGAAAAGGTGCTGCGGAAACCGGAAATGATTCTGGCGGCACACCGGAAACCGGACTGGCATCGGATTCGCAGGACGATGAAAGCGACGATGGCGGCGAGGAAGCCGGGCAGCCTGACGATGAATCCGACACAGAAGAAGACGACGAACAAACAAAAGAGCCGGCCGACGAAGAAGACGAAGCTTCGGGCGAGCCCGGAAAAGTGATCAGGACTCCTTCCGAGGACGGCATCGTTGAAGAAACGATTGTCGACACCTCCTGGAAGCCGATCGGCACGTCTCAGACCGGCGAACACCGCTCGGTCTACGACAAAGGCCACATTGACTGGAAAGAGAAAGTGGAAGCGATCGAATACGCCACCGGGATTCCCGAAAGCGACATGATCGTCTGGTATTTGAAAAACGGCGGAGGACCGGATAAATCGGTCGGAACCGTTTCGACCAAAGACCAGAAGAAAAAATATAACGTCCACCTCGAGTGGGTGGACGGCGAGGGCTGGAAACCGGTTCGTCTCGACAAGCTGAACTCGCTTGAAGGAGCCTGGTGACACAGACCCCGTTCGGAACGGAGGATTAGGATGAAAATTGCAGTGATCGGTGCCATGGAGGAAGAAGTGGAACTTCTGCGGAGCCGCATGGACAACCCGGAAACGACCGTGATCGCAAACAGCGAATTCACGGAAGGCACGCTTGCCGGTGTGGAGGCGGTGTTGCTCAAAAGCGGCATCGGCAAGGTGAATGCCGCCATGTCGACGGCCATCCTGCTTGACCGGTTCAAACCCGATGCGGTGATCAATACCGGTTCTGCCGGCGGATTCCATGCGGACCATGAAGTCGGCACCGTCGTCATTTCAAGCGAAGTGCGCCATCATGACATGGATGCGACGGCATTCGGATATGAAATGGGGCAGGTCCCCCAGATGCCGCCGGCTTTTTCGGCCGACGCGGAACTGGTCCGGATTGCGGGCGAAGCCGTCGATGAAGTCGGCGAACATCCGCATGCGGAAGGGCTGATCGTCACGGGCGATGTGTTCATGGCGGATCCCGAACGCACGGAAGCGGTCCGACGGCAGTTTGCGGGCGTGCTCGCGGCGGAGATGGAAGCAGCGGCCGTCGCCCAGGTGTGCCATCAGTTCGGCGTGCCGTTCGTCGTCATCCGCGCCCTGTCCGACATCGCCGGAAAAGACTCGGCCGTGTCCTTTGATGAATTTCTTCCCCGGGCGGCGAAGCACTCCGCCGAAACGGTCGTCGCGGCCATCTCGAAACTCGGGCGCGCCCGTGATATACTATAAGGGGAAACCAATCGGACCATTTTGGACAGGAGTGAACAGCATGATTTATATTATGGCAGGCGTAGTAGTCCTGACAGGTGTGCTCAGCGCCATCATGATGGCGCAGCTCGGTTCCGAGCGCGAATAAACACCGTCAGTCGGCCCTTCTTCCGCTACTTGCGGAGGAGGGGCCTCTTTCGTGCTTGAACTGCTGGTAAAGCTTCACGAGCGCACGCTTCTCGATCCGGGATACATAGCTTCTTGAAATATTGAGCTGCGCTGCGATGTCCTTCTGTGTCATCGGAACGTCATCGAGCAGTCCGTAGCGGCGCTGGATGATTTCCAGTTCCCGCGAATCCAGCTTCGTCAAGTGGCGGTAAAGCCGGTCAAAGCGCTCTTTGCGTTCCAGCCGTTCGTCGGCCGTCGATTCATCGATTTTCAGGATATCCGTGATCTGGAGAGAGTAGCCGTCCTTGTCAGTGCCGATCGGCTCGTAGAGGGAAACGTCTTTCTGTACTTTTTTCTGGGCGCGCAGGTGCATGAGGATCTCATTCTCGATGCACCGGGCGGCGTAGGTGGAGAACTTCGTCTTTTTGTCCGGCGTGAAGCTGCCGACCGCCTTCATGAGGCCGATCGTGCCGATGGAGATGTAGTCATCCAGTTGTTCGTGCTTCGGATGGAATTTCTTGACGATGTGGGCAACGAGCCGCATGTTGCGTTCGATCAGGATGTCCCGGGCCTCTTCATCACCCTCGGCGACCCGCCTGAGGCAGTCCGCCTCTTCTTCGGCGTTCATCGGCTTCAGAAACGCCTGGCCTTTCAGATACCCGAACATCGCGGGGATTTCAATCCAGAGCTGCAGCAATGCCGCAAACATCCCGCTCACGGGAACACCTCCGTCATCGTTTCTGTCACCATATGTCAGGAGGAGGCGATTCATGAGGCGCGCACCCGCAGAACAATACCCGCCGGAGGTGAGTGTTCGGCGGGCCATATGGTATAATCGGGAAAGAATTCAGAGGCAATGGAGTGGATCGGGTGTATCGTCATTTTTTACCGAGTGAATATGTCAAAAATGTATTCCGGGTCACGCCGGAAAAACTGAAGGAAAACGGCATCCGCGGAATCATCACGGATCTCGACAACACGCTCGTCGAATGGGACCGTCCGGATGCAACAAAAGAGATCATCGAATGGGCGGAGGAGCTGAAGAAAGCCGGGATCCGGGTGACAATCGTCTCCAACAACAATGAGGGTCGCGTGAAGGCTTTCGCCGACCCGCTCGGCATCCCGTTTATTCATAAAGCGAGAAAGCCGATGGGCCGCGCGTTCCGGCAGGCCGTCCGCCAGATGGGCATGGAGAAGGACGAAGTGGCGGTGATCGGCGACCAGCTGATGACCGACATCTTCGGCGGCAACCGGAGCGGGCTGCATACGATCCTTGTCGTGCCGGTCTCTTCAAAAGACGGCTTCATCACGAAATTCAACCGGCAGGTCGAGCGCCGGATCATGAAAAAACTGAAGCGCCAGGGGCTTCTCGACTGGGAGGACGTCAAATGACAGAACCGATCGCATGCACCGGCTGCGGAGCCATTCTGCAGACGGAAGATGAACAGGCACCGGGATTTGCGCCCGCTGCCGCGCTGGAAAATGAAATGCCTCTTTGCAGGCGCTGTTTCCGGCTGAGGAACTACAACGAGATCCAGCCGGTCCCGCTGACGGACGACGACTTCCTGAAAATCCTCAACACGGTCGGCGATTCCAAGGGACTGGTCGTCTACGTCGTGGACATTTTCGACTTCAACGGCAGCTGGATTCCGGGACTTCACCGGTTTGCGGGGAAAAACCCCGTTCTCCTCGTCGGCAACAAAGTCGACCTGCTGCCGAAATCGGTGAAGGAATCAAAGCTCAAAAACTGGATGAAGGCGGAGGCGAAGAAGCTCGGCCTCCATGCGGAAGACGTCCTGCTCGTCAGTTCGTTCAAAGGAACGGGCATTGCCGAGGCGATCGGGGAGATCGACCGTCTGCGCAAGGGCGGGGATGTGTTTGTCGTCGGCTGCACGAACGTCGGCAAGTCGACGTTCATCAACCGGATCATCAAGCAGGTGGCGGGAGAAGGAGACATCATCACCACTTCGCACTTCCCGGGAACAACGCTCGACATGATCGACATTCCGCTGGATGACGGCAAGTCGATCTTCGATACGCCCGGCATCATCAACCACCACCAGATGGCCCACTATCTGGACACATCCGAACTCAAGGCGATCACGCCGAAAAAAGAGATCAAGCCGAAAGTGTTCCAGCTGAACGAGGGGCAGACGCTCTTCCTCGGCGGACTTGCACGGTTTGATTACCTTCAGGGGGGGAGGACCGCATTCACGGTCCATATCTCCAACTCGATTGAAATCCACCGCACGAAACTCGAGAATGCCGATGCACTGTACAGCCGGCACCTCGGGGACATGCTGGCACCGCCTTCCGGCAAGTCACTGGAAGGGTTCCCGAGGCTTGTGAGACATGAATTTTCAATCAAAGAGGGAAAGACGGACATCGTCATTTCGGGTCTCGGCTGGATCACCGTCCAGCAGCCCGGAAAAGTCATCGCGGTCCACGCACCCGAAGGCGTCGAAGTCATGCTGCGTCCTTCCCTGATCTGAACGGAGGGACCGCAATGAAAAAATGGTACGCCGTGCTCGGCGATCCGGTTTCGCATTCAAAATCTCCCGCCATGCACGAAGCATGGTTCGAGGAAAACGGGCTGGATGCATCCTATGTGCCGGTCCATGTCCCCGAAGGAACGGTCGGGGAAGCCGTACAGGCGCTGAAAACGCTCGGAGCTTCGGGCTGGAATGTCACGGTGCCGCACAAGCAGGCCATTATCCCGTACCTGGATGAGATCGACCCGCTTGCCGAACAAATGCAGGCCGTCAATACGGTGAGCCTGCTGCCCGGCGGAAGGCTCCGCGGTTCCAACACAGACGGCCCCGGATTTGTCGGATCACTCGAGCAGGCGGCCGGCACCGGTCTTAAAGAGAAAAAGGTACTCATCATCGGCGCAGGAGGCGCTTCAAGCGGCATTGCGCTTGCCCTTTCGCAGGCGGGCTACCGGAGCGTCTCAGTCTGCAACCGCACGGTGAAGAAAGCGGAAGCCGTCGCTGCGCGGACCGGCGGGGAAGCCTTATCCCTGCAGGAAGCGGAGAGGCGTCTCGGCGAGTTCGGAATCGTGATCCAGACCACGCCGGTCGGCATGTCGACCGGCAGCTCCGGGCTTCCGCTGGGTCTCCAAAACCTGTCGCCGGGTGCGGTCGCCGCAGACATCGTCTACAGCCCGCTTGAGACGGAGTTCCTGAAGGCGGCCGCAGCAACCGGCTGCAAAACCGTGGACGGCCTCGGGATGTTCGTCTTTCAGGGGGCGCTCGCCTTCGAACGATGGACGGGCATCTTGCCTGACACGCAAAAAATGAAAGATCGATTAATGAATGAAATGGGGAATACAGATGTTAACGGGAAAACAGAAAAGCTTCTTGAGAAGTGAGGCCCACCACCTTCAGCCGCTGTTCCAGGTCGGCAAGCACGGCGTCAATGACGAACTCGTCGCCGGGGTGGGAGACGCGCTGGAAAAACGGGAATTGCTGAAAGTGAGCGTGCTCCAAAATTGTCCGGAAGACCGCGGAGAAGTAGCGGAGAAGCTGGTCGGCGGGACGGGCGCCGAACTTGTCCAGACGATCGGCAACACCATCGTCCTGTACAGAGAGTCCAAAGAAAACAAGCGGCTGCTGCTGCCCCGTGCCTGAACGGCGACCGAGGATCGGCATACTCGGCGGGACATTCAACCCGCCCCACGCCGGGCATCTGATGATCGCGGAAGGTGTCCGCGATGCATGCGATCTGGATGAAGTCCGCTTCATGCCCAATGCCATTCCTCCGCATAAAGTGAAGGCGGGGGATGCCGACGCCGGCCAGCGCCTCCGCATGACGGAGCTGGCGATTGCAGGAAACCCTCATTTCTCGGTCGAAAAGACGGAAGTCGAAACCGGCGGCATTTCCTATACTTCCCGGACGATGGATCTGCTGATCGAAAAAGAACCGGAAACCGAATTCTTTTTCATCATCGGCGGGGACAGCGTCGATCAGCTCGGCAGCTGGTTTGACATCGACGGCCTGATCAAAAAAGTCGGGTTCATCGGCGTCGGCCGACCCGGCAGTGCAGGAATCACCCAATATCCGGTCCAAATGGCCGATGTCCCGCAGATCGACCTGTCCTCCACCGAAATCCGGCGTCGCTTGTCGGAAGGCCGGACGGTCCGCTATCTGCTCCCGGATCCAGTCATTTCATTTATCCGGAAGGAGGGTCTCTATGGAAGCGGAAACGATAAAATCGGAAGTTGAAAAACGATTGCCTGCAGGCCGTTTTGCGCATGTGCTGCGCGTTGCAAACACCGCGGAGGAGCTCGCCCGGCTCTTCGGGGAAGATCCTGCACGCGCCCGGACGGCGGCGCTTCTCCACGACGTGGCGAAGGCGATGCCAAAAGAGGAGCTCCGTGAAATGGTCCTGTCGGAGGGGGATCCGCAGAAAGTGCTCGGTTTCCACCATGAACTGTGGCATGCCCCTGCCGGAGCCCTCATCGCCGAGCGGGAATTCGGCATCGCGGATCGGGGCATCCTGAATGCCATCCGGTTCCATACTACGGGAAGAGCGGGCATGTCCGCGCTGGAGCAGATCATCTACACGGCGGACATGATCGAGCCCGGCCGTGATTTTCCGGGAGTGGAAGCACTGAGGGAAGAATCCCGGAAGTCGCTGTCCGGCGGCGTGGCCGCCTGCACGGCACATAATTTATGCTACCTGGCGGGGAAGCGGGCCGGCATCCATCCCGACACCCTCGCCTGCTACAACGATAGTCTTCATTGAAAGGAAGTTTGAATCCATGACGAACGACACATTGCTCGAGACGGTTTTTCAGGCAGCCGACGACAAAAAGGCCGCTGATATCGTCGTCCTCAACATGCAGGGCATTTCACTCCTCGCCGATTATTTCCTCATCTGCCACGGAAACTCCGAGCGCCAGGTGCAGTCCATCGCACGCGAGATCAAAGACAAGGCCGAGGAATCCGGCTATGAAGTGAAACGGATGGAAGGATTTGAAGCAGGACGCTGGATTCTGGTGGACATCGGTGACGTGGTTGCCCATGTTTTCCATAAGGACGAGCGTTCCTACTACAACCTGGAGCGGCTCTGGGGAGATGCTCCGGAGCTTGACCTGGGCGGCGTCAGATGACCGGTTCTTCCTACAGCGCCTTCGCTTCCGTCTACGACAGTCTGATGGAGGACATTCCGTACAATGCATACGCGGAGCTGGTCCGCAGGCTCGCCGGTCCCGGAGACGGACGCCGGCTGCTTGACATCGGCTGCGGGACGGGGGTGCTGTCAGCGATTCTCGCCAAGGCGGGTTATTCGGTGACCGGCATCGACAGTTCGCCGGACATGCTGACGATTGCCCGCGACCGTTTCTCTGCACTTGATCTTGACGGACAATTTTTTGAACAGCGGATGGAAGCATTGGAAGGGCATGAGGGCTTTGACGTAGCGGTGATCGCAATCGACTCCCTGAACTACGTGGCGGGCCTCGACGAGGTACGGTCGGTGTTCAGGGGCGTCTGGGACGCGCTGTCGCCGGGCGGCCATTTCATTTTTGATGTCCATTCCCCGTTCAAGATGACCGATCTGTTCCTCGACGGCCCGTTCACTGCAGATTTGGATGAGGTGTCTTATATCTGGCACACCTATCCGGGAGACGAGCCGCTGTCGGTCGAGTCGGAGCTGAGTTTCTTCATCCGACGGCCGGACGGCCTGTACGAGAGGCGGGAGGAATTCCATCTGCAGCGGTCGTTCCCGCCGGAAGTGTACGCGGAACTTCTCGTGCAACAGGGATTTTCGGTTCCGGGCATCACGGCGGACTGGACGGACGGGCCGCCTCAGCCGGAAAGCGAGCGGCTGTTTTTCCATGCGGTGAAATGAGGGCTTCCTTCCATGAGCCAAATCGGTTATAGTGGAGGGGACTCCATGGCCCGCCGCCCGAAGGAAGGACTGAGCCTTTCATCGCGGCCTGGCTGAAGATGTACTGGAGGAAGCTGATCCCCCCGATTGCCGCTTCCTTCTTCGTTCTCTGCATCATCCTGTATACAATGTCAAGCCGATCCGCGGTCCAACCGACGGATCTGTTCATCGCTTCCGACGAAGGGGTGACCGGCGTGACTGCCGATGACCGGGCGGATTCTTCCGCTGCGGTCATTTTTGTCGATGTCAAGGGGGCGGTGGCCAAGCCGGGCGTCTACAGCGCGGAAGAAGGGGACCGGGTGATCGATGCCGTCGGCCGGGCGGGGGGCTTCCTGCCGGATGCGGTGCCGGACGCCGTCAATCATGCCGAACGGCTGAGGGATGAGATGGTCATCTACGTGCCGTTTTTGCTCCAAGAGGGCGGGGAGGAAGAAACGGCCGGAGCGTCCGCGGCGCCCGGTCCTCCCGTCTGGGGAGGAGATGACGGCCGGGTGAACCTCAACACGGCGGATGCGGCAGAGCTGATGACACTGCCGGGAATCGGCCCGGCGAAGGCGGAAGCGATCATTGCCCACCGTGAGCAAAACGGGCCGTTCGGCAGCCCCGAGGACCTCATGCAGATTTCGGGGATCGGCGAAAAGACGTTCGCCCGGCTGGAAGAACTCATCATTGCCCGGTAAAAGAGCTTGCCGGCAATTTCTTCAACCGATACACTTAGATGGACAAACATCAACGGGAGGCGTACTCCATGGAGCGAATTGAATGGCACCAGTTTTTCATGGCGCAGAGCCATCTTCTTGCCCTGCGCAGCACCTGCACCCGGCTCGCGGTGGGGGCCACCGTCGTCAGGGACAACCGGATTGTCGCCGGCGGCTACAACGGCTCCATTTCGGGCGGGGACCACTGCATCGACAAGGGATGCTATGTGGTCGACAATCACTGCATCCGCACGATCCACGCTGAAATGAATGCACTTCTCCAGTGTGCCAAGTACGGGATACCGGTGGCGGGCTCGGAAATTTACGTGACGCATTTCCCCTGCCTTCAGTGCACGAAATCCATTATCCAGGCCGGTATCTCCAAACTGGTCTATGCAAAAGACTACAAGAACCACGAATATGCGGTCGAATTGCTGGCACAGGCCGGCGTCCAGGTGGTCAAGGTTCCTTTTGAAGAAGGGAAAATCGATTTTCTGGCGGAAAGAAAGCTCGGCCTGTATGAGGAACTGATCGGGCGCCTGGAAGAAGCGGGCGCCGATCCCGGCATGGTCGCCGATTATGAAAAGAAGGTGAAAGAGCTATTCGTCTGACATTGCTGGACAATCCGGTCGTCTTCCTTGCGTTGCCGGCCGTTGCAGCCGCGGCCTCCGCGGCGGGATCACCGGTGTATCTGCTGCTGGTCCTGCCGGCGGGGGCCGTTTTGTTGTTCGGCCGCGAACCGCCGGAGGCCTGGCTGTCCTCTCTCGTTGCCGCAGCCGTCATCTTTGCCTTCATGTCTGCCGGTGAAAAACCGCCGCCTGATCCCGGTCAGGCGCCGGACCTGATCGAGTGGACGGACCGGGTGGCGATCGACGGCGATACGATGAGAGGCTTTGTGCGCGGTGAGGAAGGCCGCCGCTGGTATGCGACTTACCGGTTCCGCAACCCAGCCGAGAAAGAACAGTATGTTTCCGCCGGGGCGGCCGGGCGCCGTTTTGGCGTCAAGGCCATCCGGTCAACCCCGGCGCCTCCCTCACACCGGTATGCATTCAATATGGAAAAGTGGCTCCGTTCGGAAGGAGCCGCAGGTGTGATCGAAATCGAGGAAGCGGTGTATGCCGGCCCTGCACCCGGCCCCGCGGCGGCACTCCGGAGACACCGCGAGCGGCTCAGGACGCATATTCGGAAAACCTTTCCCGAGCCTGTCGCCGCCGAGGCGGAGGCCTTGCTGATCGGCGAACGTACTGGGGTCGATCCGGAAGACGAGCGGGCCTACCGCCGTCTCGGCATCACGCATCTGTTCGCGATCTCCGGACTGCATGTCGGCATCCTGACTTTTCTGCTGCGGGAAGGGTTGCTGAGAATCCGCCTCCGAACCCATCTGGTCCGTCTCCTCCTGCTGATGTTCCTGCCCTGCTACGCGCTGATCGCCGGAGGGGCACCGTCCGTCTGGCGGGCGGTGCTCGTGTCGTCCCTCCTTCTCATCGGCGGCGGGGGACTCCGCACCCGGAGGCTGGACCTTTATCTGACCGCCGGCATGATCCTGTTTCTGCTCATCGACCCCCACGCCGTCTTCAAGCCCGGCTTCCAGATGAGCTATGCAGCCGCTTTTTCGCTGATCCATTCAGAAGCCATCCTCTCACGCGCCGCCAACGCGCTTCAGCAATCATTCCTCGTCACGGCGGTCTGCCAGATCGCCGTCACCCCCATCTTGCTCATCCACTTTTTTGAAACGTCCATTTCCGCCTTCTTGGCGAATCTTTTGTTCGTCCCGCTGTTTTCTGCCGTCGTCCTGCCTGCCAATCTGCTGTTCCTGTTCCTGAGCTATGCCGTCCCGCCGGTTGCGGACCTGCTGTTCGGTCTTTATGTGCCGGTCCGCGGCCTTCTCGGCGAATGGATCCGGATCGCGGGAGATCTTCCGTATTCCGTCTGGACGCCCGGCCGGCCGGAGATTGCCGGGCTGCTGCTGCTCACCGCCGGCATCCTGCTGTTTTTCGTGCTCGTGGAAAAGAGATGGAAGCCGGTGAAGGCAGCAGCCGCCGCATTGCTGCTGCCGGTGCTGGTCCTCACTTTTTGGCACCATGGGGATCCTTCTCTGAGGGTCACGTTCCTCGACGTCGGACAGGGGGACGCGGCGGTGATCGAACTGCCGCACCGGCGCGGGGTGCTGCTCGCAGATACGGGCGGCGTGCTCCGTTTTCAGCCGGAAGAATGGCAGCAGCGGCAGGGCCGCTTTGAAGTCGGCAACCAGATTGTCATTCCGTTTCTGAAAGGCCGGGGAATCGGTGCGCTGGATCAGCTTGTCCTTTCCCATCCGGATGCGGACCATGCCGAAGCGGCCGACGAAGTGATCCGGGAACTGCGCGTGCGGGAAATCCACATCGGGCCGGACACTTACGGAGATCCGGGGTATGCCGCCGCCGTGAGAGCGGCGGCGGAGCGGAAATCACCGATCCGGGAAATGAGGGAGGGTCACGCGTGGACCGCAGGAGGAGTCCGTTTCCGATATGTGAGCCCGGAGCCGGAGAAGGACTATGAAGGAAACAATGACTCGCTCGTGTTGCATGCGGAAAAAGGGGAACATCGGTTTTTGTTCACAGGGGACCTGGAAGCGGAAGGCGAAAAGGCGATTGTGGAGAAATACGGGGAGACGCTCCTGCCGGTGACCGTGCTGAAAGCCGGCCACCACGGCAGCAAAACGTCCAGCTCCGAAGAGTTTCTGGCAGCCGCCGCCCCGGAACTGACCATCATCTCGGCCGGCCGGAACAATCGGTACGGGCATCCGCATCCCGAAGTGGTCGCCCGGTTCGGCGAGCTGGGACTGAGTACGGCATCCACCGCCGATCACGGCTCGATCACGGTCATTTCAAAAAGAGGACGGCTGCTGATTGAAACGACAACTCAGGAAAAAGGGCAATAAAAAAACAAGGACCCCCGGCAAAGCGGGAGTCCCTGTTTCAATCAGCGTGCAACGAGTTCGACAATCGTAGCGATGACAAAGATAAGAGAAAAGAAAACAAAAGATACGACAAAGCCCATGCCGGCATCAAGTACGTCGTTGCGCTTCGTTTGCGGATCCTGTTCGAATTCGTTCATTGCTACCCCTCCTAATTCAAAACTAATTATAAGGGATGACACCGAAAAAAGCTATATTGTTCGGGCGGTTCGTCCCGCGTTCTCAAAGCGTTCATAAATTCTTCACAAACTCAGGTGCGGGCGGCTCATGTATAATAGGGATAGAAACAGCGGGGAATGGAGTGTTCGACGATGATCACGGAACAGTGGAGAAAAATTGCGGAAGGCCGGCTCTCGCCTGTCTATCTCATCAGCGGAACGGAAATGTACTTTTTCGACGAGACGATCCGACGGCTGAAGGAAGCCCTTCCGGATGCGGCAACCTCCGAGCTGTCGGTGTTCGACCTGGACGAAACCCCGGTGGAGGCGGTGATCGAAGAAGCCGACACCGTGCCGTTTTTCAGCGACCGGAAGCTCTTGATCGCAAAAAATGCCAACTTTTTGAGAGCCGCCGATAAATCCAGGGAAAAAGTGGTCCATGATCTGGACCGACTTGCGAACTGGCTCGAGCATCCGCCGGAAAGCGCCGTCACCCTCTTCCTCGCTCCGTACGAAAAGCTTGATGCCAGAAAGAAAATCGTCAAGCAGTTCAAAAAGCAGGCCGTCTGTCTTGAGGCAGAGCCGCTCAAGCCGCACGACATCGAGACGTGGGTGAAGCAGGAAGCCGCCCGGCAGGGGAGCCGGATCACGGACGCCGCGGTCCGGACCTTCATATCGCGTGCGGGGGAAGACCTTTTGAAGCTCGGCACCGAAATGGAAAAACTCGACCTGTATGCGGGCGAAGGACACGAGATCGGCGAAGAGACCGTGAACCTCCTGATTCCGAAGACGCCTGAGGACGATGCCTTCAAACTTCTGGACGCCTATATCGGCGGCCGCACGGGAGAGGCTCTGTCGATCTACCGGGACCTCCTCCGTAACCGGGAAGAGCCGATCCGTCTGAACGCGCTGCTTGCGAATCAGGTGCGCCTCATGATCCAGGTCGGCGTGCTGAAGCGCAAAGGGTATCAGCAGCCGCAGATCGCCAAGCAGCTGAAAGTCCATCCATACCGGGTGAAGCTGATTCTGGAAAACCGCAGGATGGCGGACGAAGCCGGTCTGCTGCAGGTTCTTTCGCGGCTGGCCGAAGCGGACCTCCGGCTGAAAACCGTGTCCGGAAACCGGGAGCGGGTGCTCGAACTCGTGCTGCTGCACCCGGTGACGGGCTGAACGGAACGAATTCCAACTGACCAAGCGGCCGAAAGCCATCCCGGGGACCGGTTTTCCCCGCGGATGGCTTCATTTCGGAACAAGAGCGCCCGGCGGCAGACAAAAACCCCGTCCGAATAAATCGGACGGGGTTTTCCCGGACGGAAATTATTGAGCCTTTTTCGTCAGACGGGATTTTTGGCGGGCAGCCGTGTTCTTGTGGATCAGCCCTTTATTTGCCGCTTTGTCGAGTTTCTGGACTGCGTCCTTGAGAAGCTCGTTAGCATTTTCATCTTTGTTTTGAAGAGCAGTTTCAGCTTTCTTCATTGCCGTACGCATAGCAGATTTCTGCATCGTGTTCTGTGCGTTCACAGCTTCGTTCTGGCGTACGCGTTTGATCGCTTGTTTGATGTTTGGCAATGGATTCACCTCCATTCAGGGTGGGGTAAAGTAGCCCGATTCGGATCATGCCGTTTCCGTGCAACAAAAGTTATTCTATCAAAAGCGCGCGGCGATTGCAATAAACAAACCGCAAGAATATTTCCTTGACAGCCGGGCAAACTGTGACGGAGGTGAAGGATATGGCAATCAGTTTCGGGAGAACCGATCTGCTGGACGAGTCGGAAGAGATGGTGCGCCACCGCACCGAGCAGGAAAAAGACAAGCTGAGCGAGTCGTCGGGCATCGAGTTTGAAGAAAAGCGGGAAGGCCGTTTCATCGTGACCGAAATCCGTGTGAACGCTGACGGCGGCGAAAAAATCGGCCGAAAGCCCGGCACCTATATCACGCTGACGGCCCCCGGACTGACGGCGGACGACGCCGAGGGCTTTGCGGATCTGGAGGCCATCCTGTCGCGCAAGCTGAAGGACATGCACCGCCCGCTCGGTCTGCCGGAAACTCCGAAAGTGCTCGTGGTGGGGCTCGGCAACCGGTCGGTCACGCCGGACGCCGTCGGACCGTATGCGATCGACCGGCTCCAGGAATCCGTGCCGATCGTGCCGGCCGACGAGCGGACGATCATCGCCTATGCCGCCGGCGTCACCGGCCAGACCGGATTTGAAACGAGCGAATTTGTCGCGGCGCTCGGCGAACGGATGAAGCCGGACCTGATCATCGTCATCGATGCGCTCGCCGCAAGAGACAGCACGCGGCTATGCCGGACGATCCAGATCACGGATACCGGCATCCATCCCGGCTCCGGTGTCGGAAATTCAAGAAAAGAAATTTCCAGCGAGGTGCTCGGCATCCCCGTGACGGCGATCGGCATCCCGACCGTCGTGGACGGGCCGGTGATGGTGTCGGATGCCATTGAGTCGGTGTTCAATTATATTGCCCAGAAAATCGAACAAAGCAACGCGCCGTCATCTGCACTTGCCGTCACGCCGTGGCTCCATGACAAATCCGAACCGGCGGACAAGAAAGTGCTGAAGCCGATCTTCGGCGAATGGTCCCAGTGGTCCAAAGAAGACAAGCAGCAGCTGTTTGAAGAAGTGCTGTCATCGGACGAACAGGGAATGTTCGTCACCCCGAAAGAAACGGATGCGTGGATCCTGCAGTACGCCACGCTCATTTCGGCCGGCCTGATCAATTGGCTGGCACCCGGCAGTCCGGGTTCTGAATCCCCTTCTTCCGCCATATAGTGCGGGAGGAGGGGATTTTCATGAAGAAATCATGGCAGTTCCATTCGCTGTTCATTCTGTTCCTCTTCCTGCTTCCGATCCTGATCATCCACTTCCCCGGACCGGAACAGCCGGGCAGCCGGCAAGTTGCCGCGGACGGCGGGCGGCTTGTCTACGCAGCGAATTTGTTCGACTATGAAACGGACTCCGCAGAAGAAGCTCCCGCGGACCCGGCCCCCGCATCCCTCACCGGCACCCCCGGTGTTTCTACGGATGCACTGATGTACTTCACCCATTCCCACGAAGCGTTCGCCCCGATCGTCAAGGCGAAGCACGGAACGGTTGCCGTCTACCACGGCCAAGACAACATCATGAGCCTCGGGGCGGTGTTTTCCTCCCATTTTAAACTCCACGGCATCCAGCTGGATGTGCTGGACTACGACAACAGCGGGCAGATGAAAGCGGCCGGCGTCCCGAACAGCCGGGCCTACTCGGCCATCCGCCCGTATGTCGGAAAGCAGGTGGGGGAGAAGAACTACTCCCTGATCCTGGATATTCACAGAGACTCGATCGGGCGGGACAAAACAACAGTTTCCGGCAAAGACGGTACATACGCAAAGGCGGCCTTCGTCATCGGCGTCGACCACCCAGGACACAAAAACAACCGTCAGCTCGCCGAACAAATTTCCGCAAAGATGAACGAACTGGTCCCCGGCATTTCCCGGGGAATCATCACGAAGGGCGGGAGGGGCGTGAACGGCATCTACAATCAGGATCTTTCGCCGCGCCTGCTGCTCATCGAAATGGGCGGCACCGAAAACACGGAAGACGAACTCAACCGGACCGCCGCCGTCATCGCCAAAGCCGCCGCGGAAGTGCTCGCTGCAAACGGTCAATAAACCCAAGGGCCGCCGCATGACGCGCGGCCTTTTTGGCATTCCGGAAAAATCGCGCACGGCGGGACTTGCGCCACTCGAGGCCAAACTTGCGCCACTCACGTCTGAACTCGCGCCACTCGGAATCAAACTTGCGTCACTCGCCTGTCTTTTCCTCTTTCCCCCCGATCACGCCAAACCTTCATGATAAATCCGCCCGGCGCCGCGGCAGGCCGCAGATTGATGTCTCGGTTGTCCGCTGTTATAATTCAAATAGTTTGTAGAGGAGTGGACAGCATGAACCCTGAAGAACGCATCACCCGGCGGGAGCATATCCGGAATTTCTCGATCATCGCCCATATCGACCACGGGAAATCCACGCTTGCCGACCGGATTCTTGAAAAAACCCAAACTTTGACATCCCGCGAAATGAAAGACCAGCTCCTCGACTCAATGGACCTGGAAAGGGAACGGGGCATCACGATCAAGCTGAATGCCGTCCAGCTCACTTACACGGCTAAGGACGGTGTGGAATACATCCTGCACCTTATCGACACACCGGGTCACGTCGACTTCACCTATGAAGTATCCCGGAGCCTGGCCGCTTGCGAAGGTGCCATCCTCGTCGTCGACGCGGCGCAGGGAATCGAGGCGCAGACGCTTGCAAACGTGTATCTTGCACTGGACAATGACCTGGAGATCCTGCCGGTCGTCAACAAGATCGACTTGCCGGCTGCCGATCCGGAGCGCGTGAAGCAGGAGATCGAGGACGTGATCGGACTCGATGCCTCCGAAGCCGTCCTGGCGTCGGCCAAGGCGGGCATCGGAATCGAAGACATCCTGGAGCAGGTCGTCGAAAAGGTCCCGGCGCCGACCGGTGATCCGGAAGCTCCGCTCAAGGCACTCATCTTTGACTCCCTGTACGACCAGTACCGGGGCGTCGTCACCTACATCCGGATCATGGAAGGCACCGTCAAGCCGGGGGACAAGATCCGCATGATGGCGACCGGAAAAGAATTCGAAGTCGTGGAGGCGGGCGTCTTCACGCCCCGTGCCACACCGCGGAAGGAACTGACCGTCGGTGACGTCGGCTATCTGACCGCTTCGATCAAGAACGTGGCCGACACGCGCGTCGGTGACACGATCACATTCGCCGGCCGGCCCGCAGCGGAGCCGCTGCCCGGCTACCGGAAGATGAACCCGATGGTGTTCTGCGGCCTTTATCCGATCGACACCGCAAAATACAATGATCTCCGGGAGGCGCTCGAGAAGCTGGAACTGAATGACTCGGCACTCACGTACGAGGCGGAGACTTCCCAGGCGCTCGGATTCGGGTTCCGCTGCGGATTCCTCGGACTCCTGCATATGGAAATCATTCAGGAGCGGATCGAACGGGAGTTCAACATCGATCTGATCACGACGGCGCCGAGCGTCATTTATGACGTCGTGCTCACGGACGGCACCGTCCTCAAAGTGGACAACCCGTCGCTCATGCCGGATCCGCAGAAGATCGAAGAAGTGCAGGAGCCGTATGTCAAGGCGTCCATCATGGTGCCGAACGATTATGTCGGCGCCGTCATGGAGCTGAGCCAGCGCAAGCGCGGCCACTTTGTCACGATGAACTACCTGGACGCATCGCGGGTCAACATCATCTACGAAATCCCGCTGTCCGAAATCGTCTACGACTTCTTCGACCAGCTGAAGTCGAACACGAAAGGTTACGCGTCCTTCGACTATGAACTGATCGGCTACCGGACGAGCAAGCTGGTCAAGATGGACATCCTGCTCAATGCCGAAAAAGTGGATGCCCTCAGCTTCATCGTCCACAACGACTTCGCCTACGACCGCGGAAAAGCGATTGTGGAAAAGCTGAAGGAACTCATTCCGAGGCAACAGTTCGAAGTGCCGGTGCAGGCGGCGATCGGCAACAAGATCGTGGCCCGCTCGACGATCAAGTCAATGGGCAAAAACGTCCTGGCCAAGTGCTACGGCGGCGACATTTCGCGGAAACGGAAACTGCTTGAAAAGCAGAAGGCCGGCAAGAAGCGGATGAAGCAGGTCGGTTCCGTCGAGGTCCCGCAGGAGGCATTCATGGCCGTTCTGAGCATGGACGAGGAAAAGTAATCACACTCATGGAAAAATAAAGACGGCGGGGACGCCGGGAGACGGGGCAGGCAGCGGTCGTTTCCGTTTTGCCCCGCCGTTTTATTTTATTTTCGCTGAACGTGTTTGAGGAATGAAAGAAGGAATGAATCATGACAGACGGACTGTACATCCACATCCCGTTTTGCCACCAGATCTGCCATTATTGCGACTTCAACAAAGTGTTTTTCGAGAACCAGCCGGTCGACGGCTACCTCGATGCGCTCGGCGAGGAATTGCAGATGATGAATGAAGAAGGGATTTTCGGAGAAGGGCCGCTGACGATTTTCATCGGCGGAGGCACGCCGACCGCGCTCAGCGTCCGGCAGCTGGAAAAACTGTTTGGATCGATTGAGCGCTCGGTCCCGAAAGGCCGGCTCGTCGAGTTTTCGACGGAGGCGAATCCCGATGAACTGACTCCCGACAAGCTGGCCTCCCTGAAAGAAAGGGGTGTCGGCAGGCTCAGCATCGGCGTCCAATCGTTTGACGAAGGGCTTCTCCGCCGCCTCGGCAGGACTCACGGGCCCGGAGATGCGGAACGCGTGATCCGCGACGCCCGTGACGCAGGATTTGAAAACCTGAGCATCGACCTCATGTACGGTCTTCCCGGCCAGACGGGCGCCCAGTGGGAAGACACGCTCGATCGCGCGCTGGCGCTCGGCCTGCCGCATTACTCGGCCTACTCGCTCATCGTCGAGCCGAAGACCGTGTTTTACAACCTGATGAACAAAAACCTGCTGCCTCTGCCAGGGGAAGATGCGGAGGCGGACATGTTCCGGATGCTGATGGACCGGATGGAAAGCGCCGGGCTGCGACAATATGAAATCAGCAACTTCTCCAAGGAAGGCTTCCAGTCCGCCCACAACAAGCTGTACTGGCAGAACCGGACCTATGCGGGGGCGGGTGCCGGCGCACACGGATACGTGAACGGGGAACGCTATTCCAATCACGGCCCGCTGAAGAAGTATATGAACGCAGTGGCGGAAGGACGCCGTCCGGTGTTTGAAACACACCGGGTCACTGCCGGTGAAGAGATGGAAGAGGAAATGTTTCTGGGCCTCCGGATGATCGACGGGGTATCGGGAGCGGCGTTCAGGAAGCGGTTCGGCCGCGATATCCGGGACGTTTACGGAAACCAGATCAGCCGCCTGGAAAATCAGGGGCTGCTGGAAGAAGAAGAGGGATGCGTCCGGCTCACCGAAAAGGGCGTTTTCCTCGGGAACGAAGTATTCGCACAGTTCATCGGCTGATTGTGCAGTTTATTTGACGGACGCAACCGATTTTGATAAATTGGAACCATAGCTTAGCACTCAATCATCTAGAGTGCTAACAGAGGTGATGATCATGATGACAGAGCGTCAGTTGCATATTTTGCAAGCGATCGTCGACGGGTTCATCCAGTCGGCACAGCCTGTCGGATCGCGCCAACTATCAAAACTGGAAACGGTCCCTTTCAGCGCCGCAACCATCCGGAATGACATGGCCGACCTCGAGGAACTCGGTTTTCTCGAGAAGACCCATACTTCATCCGGACGGGTGCCGTCGGAGAAGGGCTACCGTTTCTATGTGGACCACCTTCTTGAAAAAGAGCATCTGAACAAAGAAGATCTCAGCAGGATCCGCGGCATTTTCAACGACCGGCTCCTTGAGGCCGAGCTGCTGATCCGGAAAACGGCCGATATCCTGTCCGAGCTGACGAACTATACGTCCGTCCTGCTCGGACCCGATGTCAAGCAGCACCGGGTGAAGAAGTTCCAGATCATCCCGCTGTCCGCCGACTCTGCAGTGGCCATCATCGTCACGGACGCCGGGCATGTGGAGCACCGGACGTTCCACGTTCCGGAAGACGTCCATCCGGCCGACATCGAGCGGATGGTGAACCTGCTGAACGACCGGCTCGTCAACATCCCGCTTCATGAGCTGGACGCCCGCCTCGGCCATGAGATGGCCAGGCTGCTGGAGCGCCACGTCGGCCGGTACGGAAAGATGTTCACTTCCTTCCGCCAGGCCGTCAGCTCGGCAAACGATGATGACCGGGTTATTTTCGGCGGCATGCTGAACATGCTTTCCCAGCCGGAATTCCACGACCCGGACAAAGCGCGTCAAGTGATCCACTACATGGAGGATGCCCCGCTCGCGGGCATGCTCCTGGATTTCGGCAAAGAAGGCATCCATATCCGGATCGGTTCGGAAAACGGCCATCTGGCCATGGAAGACTGCAGTGTCATCACTGCTTCTTATACAGCGGGCGAAGGAAGGAAAGGGGCCATTGCCATCGTCGGCCCGACAAGGATGGACTATGGCAGGGTCGTTTCGATCCTGGATTATATGAGCCGGGGCCTCTCCCGCGAACTAGGCCGGCTGCCTTGAGTTGCCGGATGAAGGAGGAGTTTACATGTCCGCAGAGGAAAAGAAAGAAACGAATGAAGAAAGCTTGACGGAAAACACGGAGGAAGCAGCGGAAACCGCCGGAACGGAAACCCCGGAAACCGCGGATCCCGCCGAATCCGAAGTTCCGGACGGCGATTCTCCGGACCCGAAAGATGAACGCATCACCGAGTTGGAGGAAGCCCTGGAAAAAAGCGAGGACAAGTACTTGCGCCTGTTGTCGGAATTCGAAAACTTCAAGCGCCGGAACGCCGCAGAGCTGCAGGCGACCGAGAAATACCGCTCCCAGCGTCTGATGACGGAACTGCTTCCGGTGCTCGACAACTTCGGGCGTGCGTTTGATACGGAAGTGGAATCGGAGGAAGCGGTCGCCCTCAAGAAAGGCATGGAAATGATTTTTCAGTCTTTCCGCACGGCGATGGAGCGCGAAGGCCTCGAAGAAATCGAAGCCGAAGGAAAAGAGTTTGATCCGAATTTCCACCACGGCGTCATGCAGGGCGAAGACGACAGCAAGCCGTCCGGCACCGTTTTGGAAGAACTCCAAAAAGGGTATAAGCTGAAAGACCGTATTCTCAGACCGGCCATGGTGAAAGTGAACCAGTGACCGGGAAGGGCATGCCAGGGCGGCCGGATCCGGCGAAGGATGCGGCCGGACGCTGAATGCATCCCGGTGTGACTGCGCCGCACGGCGGCGGAACGACTTGTGATTCTTAGGAGGAATGGATAATGAGCAAAATCATCGGTATTGACCTTGGTACGACCAACTCTTGCGTCGCTGTCCTGGAGGGCGGCGAACCGAAAGTCATCCCGAACCCGGAAGGCAACCGGACTACCCCGTCCGTCGTCTCGTTCAAAAACGGCGAACGCCAGGTCGGTGAAGTGGCCAAGCGCCAGTCCATCACCAACCCGAACACGATCATGTCCGTCAAGCGCCTCATGGGCACGGACAAAAAAGTGTCCGCCGAGGACCGTGAATACACGCCTCAGGAAGTTTCTGCAATGATTCTCCAGTACTTGAAAGGCTATGCCGAAGACTACCTCGGCGAGAAAGTCACCAAGGCGGTCATCACCGTGCCGGCATACTTCAACGACGCGGAGCGCCAGGCGACAAAAGATGCCGGACGCATTGCAGGCCTCGAAGTCGAGCGGATCATCAACGAGCCGACGGCCGCTGCGCTCGCCTACGGCCTTGAAAAAACGGACGAAGACCAGACGATCCTCGTCTATGACCTGGGCGGCGGGACATTCGACGTCTCGATCCTCGAGCTCGGCGACGGTGTGTTCGAAGTCCGTGCAACAGCCGGAGACAACCGCCTCGGCGGCGATGACTTCGACAACGCGGTCATCGACTACCTTGTCCAGGAGTTCAAGAAAGAAAACGGCATCGACCTCTCCAAGGACAAAATGGCGATGCAGCGCCTGAAAGACGCTGCGGAAAAGGCGAAAAAAGACCTGTCCGGCGTGACGTCGACACAGATCTCCCTCCCGTTCATCACGGCTGGGGAAGCCGGACCGCTCCACATGGAACTGACGCTCAGCCGCGCGAAGTTCGATGAGCTGACGGCTGGCCTCGTCGAGCGGACGATGGTTCCGACACGCCAGGCGCTCAAAGACGCCGGCCTTTCCCCGAATGAGCTCGACCAGGTCATCCTCGTCGGCGGTTCCACACGGATCCCGGCCGTACAAGATGCCATCCGTAAAGAAACCGGCAAAGAGCCTCACCGCGGCGTGAACCCCGACGAAGTGGTCGCCATGGGTGCTGCCATCCAGGGCGGCGTGCTGTCCGGCGATGTCCAGGACGTCGTGCTCCTCGACGTCACCCCTCTGTCGCTCGGCATCGAGACGATGGGCGGCGTCATGACGAAACTGATCGACCGCAACACGACGATCCCGACTTCCAAGTCCCAGGTCTTCTCGACTGCTGCGGACAACCAGCCGGCCGTTGATATCCACGTGCTCCAGGGCGAGCGGCCGATGTCCGCGGACAACAAGACGCTCGGCCGCTTCCAGCTCACCGACATTCCGCCGGCACCGCGCGGCATCCCTCAGATCGAAGTCACATTCGACATCGACAAAAACGGGATTGTCAACGTCAAGGCGAAAGACCTCGGCACGGGCAAAGAACAGAACATCACCATCCAGTCCGACACTTCCCTCAGCGACGAAGAGATCGACCGGATGGTCAAAGAAGCCGAATCCAATGCGGAAGCCGACCAGAAACGAAAAGAAGAAGCCGAGCTTCGCAACGAAGCCGACCAGGCAGTCTTCATGACGGAGAAAACGCTCGTGGATCTGGGCGACCAGGTTTCCGAGGAAGAAAAGAAAAACGCCGAAGAAGCGAAAGACGAACTGAAAGCGGCGATTGAAAAAGGCGAAATCGATGAGATCCGGACGAAGAAAGACCGGCTCATGGAAATCGTTCAGCAACTCTCCGTCAAGATGTATGAGCAGGCTGCCCAGCAGGCACAGCAGCAGCAGGGCGGCGGAGCCTCCGATGACGGGGTCGTCGATGCAGACTTCGAGGAAGTCGACGATCAAAACAAATAATCCGCTAGCGGAAAGCCAAAGTCGGTTTCGGCTTTGGCTTTTCTTCTGCCCTTTTTGAAAGTCTATTTTGTCTAGTGTACAATAACCCTTATGCAGTCAGTCAGGAGTGTGAGAAATGGCCAAGCGAGATTATTACGAAGTGCTCGGATTGACGAAATCCGCTTCAAAGGAAGAAATCAAAAAAGCTTACAGAAAGCTTTCAAAGCAGTATCACCCGGACATCAACAAAGATCCGGATGCCGATGAGAAATTCAAGGAAATTTCGGAAGCGTACGAAGTGCTCAGCGACGAACAAAAGCGGGCACAATACGACCAGTTCGGCCACACCGACCCGAATGCGGGATTCGGCGGCGGAGGTTTCGGCGGATTCGGAGGAGCCGGCGGTGCGGGCTTTGACTTCGACGACATCTTGAACACATTCTTCGGTGGCGGAGGCGGAGGCCGGCGCCGCGACCCGAATGCTCCGCGCAAAGGAAGCGATCTGAGCTACGCCATGACGATCGACTTCATGGACGCCGTATTCGGCAAAGATACGGAAATCGAAATCGACCGCGAGGAAGAGTGCGGCACTTGCCACGGCGACGGAGCCAAGCCCGGAACCAAAGTGGAAACCTGTACGGAATGCGGCGGCACGGGGCAGGTCAGCGTCACTCAAAACACGCCGTTCGGCCAGATGGTCAACCGGCGGGCATGCCCGGCATGTCACGGAACAGGCAAGATCATTCCGGAGAAGTGCCCGGAATGCCATGGCCGGGGCCGAGTGACAAAGCGCAAGAAAATCCGGGTGAACGTTCCTGCCGGCGTCGACGACGGACAGCAGCTCCGCGTTGCAGGCCAGGGGGAACCGGGCGTGAACGGTGGCCCGGCAGGAGATCTGTATGTGGAATTCCGGGTTCGGCCTCATGACCGGTTTATCCGCGAAGACGATGACATTTACCTGCACCTGCCGATCACCTTCCCGCAGGCCTCCCTCGGCGATGAAATCGAAGTGCCGACCGTCCACGGGAAAGTGAAGCTGAAAATACCGGCTGGCACACAGTCCGGCACGAAGTTCCGCCTGAAAGGAAAAGGCGTTCCAAACGTGCACGGCTACGGAAACGGCGACCAGCACGTGGTCGTGAACATCTTGACCCCGAAAAAACTGACGGAAAAGCAGAAACAGCTGCTTCGGGATTTTGCGGAAATCAGCGGAGATGATATTCCTGAAGAATACCAGAGCTCGTTGTTCGACCGGCTGAGACGGAAAGTCAAGGGCGACTGAAGGGGCGGATTGAATTGAAATGGTCTGAAATTGCAGTTCATACGACAAACGAGGCGGCGGAAGCCGTGTCGAACATTTTGCACGAAGCCGGGGCCAGCGGCGTGGTCATCGAGGATTCCCGCGAACCGGATCTGGAGCGGGAGGACCGCTTCGGCGAGCTGTACGACCTCGACCGGGAAGATTACCCGGCGGACGGCGTCATCCTGAAGGCATACCTGCCGGTTTCGAGTTTCCTGATGGAGACGGTCGGCTCATTGAAGCGGAAAATATCGGGGCTGTCCGAATATGGTCTGGATACCGGACGGAACACCGTCACGATGTCCGAAGTAGACGAAGAGGACTGGGCCACTTCCTGGAAGGCGTACTATCATCCGGTCAAGGTTTCCCGCCGGTTCACAATCGTGCCGACTTGGGAAGACTATGAACGGCTCGCTTCCGATGAACTGATCATCGAGCTGGATCCGGGCATGGCGTTCGGCACCGGCACCCACCCGACGACGGTCCTTTGCCTGCAGGCGCTCGAAAAAACCGTGCAAGAAGGCGATGAAGTCGTAGACATCGGCACCGGATCGGGCGTGCTGTCGATCGGCGCCGCACTGCTCGGCGCGGGCCGTGTGACGGCGCTTGACCTTGACGAAGTGGCGGTCGCGGCCGCAAAGGATAATGTGGCGCTGAACCGGCTGTCGGACCGGATCGACGTGAGGCAGGGCAACCTGCTTGACGCATACGGCGGGACGGCCCGCATCGCCGTGGCGAACATTCTGGCCGAAGTGATCATCACATTCACGGACGACGCGTTCCGGACAATTGAGCCGGGCGGTCTCTTCATCACGTCCGGCATCATTTCCCGCAAGAAGGACGAAGTGAAGGAGGCGCTCCGGAACTCCGGGTTTGACATCGTCGAAGTGATGGTCATGGAAGACTGGACGGCGATCATCGCCAGGAAACCATCGGAAGGTGAGACGGATGCAGCGCTACTTTCTTGAAGAGGCGTTCCAAAGCGGCAACACGGCGCTGATCGCAGGGGAGGACGCGCGCCACATAGAAAAAGTGATGCGCATGCAGATCGGTGACCGGGTCATTGCCGTCTCGGCCGGCGAGGCCTTTGAATGCGAAATCATTTCACTCGGGTCCGATGCGGTCACCGTCCGGAAATCCGGCGGTGCCCTGCCCGGAAACGAAATGCCGGTCCAAGTGACCATCGCCGCGGGACTGCCAAAAGGCGACAAGCTGGACCTGATCGTCCAGAAAGGAACCGAACTCGGCATGCACGCGCTGATCCCGGTTGCCGCCGAACGGTCCATCGTCCGGTGGGACAAACAGAAAAGCGAGAAGAAGATCGGCCGGCTGCAGAAAATCGCGAAAGAAGCCGCCGAACAGTCGCATCGGAGCGTTGTCCCCGAAATCGGCGGAATGCTGGACCTTGAGGGACTGATCGCCCGTTCTGCGGAGTACGATCTTCTGCTCATGGCCGACGAGGAATCCGCCAAGGACCGGAGCGGGCGCCCGATTGCCGGTCTTATGGAAAACGTGTATCATGGACAAAAGGTGCTGGCCGTATTCGGTCCCGAAGGCGGGATCAGCCGGGAAGAGGCGGAAAAGCTCCGCCGGGCAGGATTCATCCCGGCTTCGCTCGGCCCCCGCATCCTGCGCGCGGAAACTGCGCCGCTTTATGCGCTGGCCGCCATATCCAGCGAAATAGAAGGAAAGAGGTGAGCCCCATGTCGACAGTCGCATTTCATACATTGGGCTGCAAAGTGAACCACTACGAGACAGAGGCGATCTGGCAGCTGTTCAAGGACGCCGGCTACGAACGGACGGATTTTGAACGCCGTGCGGACGTCTATGTCATCAATACATGCACAGTCACGAACACGAGCGACAAGAAAAGCCGGCAGGTCATCCGCCGGGCGATCCGGTCAAATCCGGACGCGGTCGTCTGCGTGACAGGGTGCTATGCCCAGACATCTTCCGCGGAAATCATGGAAATCCCGGGCGTGGACATTGTCGTCGGCACACAAGACCGCACGAACCTGCTCGGCTACATCGATCAGTTTCGCCTGGAAAGGCAGCCGATCAACGCAGTCGGCAACATCATGAAAAACCGGGTATACGAGGAACTGGACGTGCCGTCGTTCACCGACCGGACCCGGGCCTCCCTCAAAATCCAGGAAGGCTGCAACAACTTCTGTACGTTCTGCATCATCCCGTGGGCCCGCGGCCTCATGCGCTCGCGCGATCCTCAGGAAGTCGTGCACCAGGCACAGCAGCTTGTTGACGCCGGCTATCTGGAGATTGTCCTGACGGGCATCCATACCGGCGGATACGGCGAAGACCTGAAAGACTACAATCTCGCACAGCTGCTGCGTGACATCGAGTCGAATGTAAAGGGGCTCAAACGCCTCAGGATCTCCTCGATCGAAGCGAGCCAGCTGACGGATGAAGTCATCGGTGTCCTGAAAGAATCCAATATCGTCGTCCGCCATCTGCACATCCCGATCCAGTCGGGTTCCGACACGGTCCTCCGCAGGATGCGCAGAAAGTATACAATGGCCTTCTTCGCTGAGCGGCTGGAGCGGCTCCGTGAAGCGCTTCCGGATTTCGCCCTCACGTCCGACGTCATCGTCGGCTTCCCGGGCGAAACCGAAGAGGAATTCATGGAAACGTACTCGTTCATCCGCGATCACCGTTTCGCGGAACTGCATGTGTTCCCTTATTCACAGAGGATCGGCACGCCTGCCGCGCGAATGACGGATCAGATCGACGAACAAGTGAAGAATGAGCGCGTCCACCGGCTCATCGACCTCAACGACCAGCTTGCGAAAGAGTATGCTTCCGCCTATGAGGGGACAGTGCTTGAAATGATCCCCGAAGAGCCGTACAAGGAAGATCCGAAAAGCGGCCTTTATGAAGGCTATACCGACAACTACCTGAAAGTCGTCGTTCCGGCGGATGAGTCGATGGTCGGCAAGATCGTCCGCGTCAAAATCCAAAAAGCGGGCTACCCGTACAACGAAGGTGCGTTCGTCCGCGTGCTGGAAGATTCACCGGAGCCGGCCGTCTGACCGGCAACGCCCGCACGGCAGGGAGCAGTGCAGAAAAGCGCATGCCCTGCCGTCTTTTTTCTTTGGGAAAAGAACTAACCGCAATCACAGGAGGAGAGCAGCTCATGACAGCCAATATTGCATCCTATATCGACCATACACTTTTGAAAGCCGATTCGACGGCCGAGCAGATCATCGTGCTCTGTGCGGAGGCGAAGGTCCATTCGTTCGCATCCGTCTGTGTGAACCCGGCATGGGTCGAAACAGCCGCCCGCGAACTGGACGGGTCCGAAGTGAAAGTGTGCACCGTCATCGGATTCCCTCTCGGGGCCAACACAAAAGAGACAAAGGCATTTGAAACGAAAGACGCCATCGAAAAGGGCGCGCAGGAAATCGACATGGTGGTCAACATCGGTGCCTTGAAAAGCGGTGACGAAAAAACGGTGCTCGAGGATATCCAAGCCGTCGTGGAAGCGGCTTCCGGCACGCTCGTCAAGGTGATCATCGAGACGAGCCTGCTGACGGATGATGAAAAAATCACGGCGTGCCGTCTTGCGAAGGAAGCGGGTGCAGACTTCGTCAAGACGTCGACCGGCTTCTCCACGGGAGGCGCCACTGTGGAAGACGTGGCGCTCATGCGGCTTACGGTCGGCGAAGAAATGGGCGTCAAGGCATCCGGCGGCGTCCGGAGCCTGGAAGACGTCGAGAAAATGATCAAGGCGGGGGCGACCCGGATCGGCGCCAGCTCCGGCGTGGCCATCATGCAGGGGCTCAGCTCTTCTTCCGACTATTAATTTGTGAGATAATGATTGACCGGAGCTCCGGTTTAGGCTATAATTTTTGAGTACATGAGTTGCTCATGTATCGAAGTGTGCTCGGAGGGAGGGGAAAAGACATGACAAAAACTGTCGTTCGTAAAAACGAATCGCTCGAAGATGCTCTTCGCCGCTTCAAACGTACCGTGTCCAAATCGGGTACGATTCAAGAGGTCCGCAAACGCGAGTATTATGATAAGCCAAGCGTAAAACGGAAGAAGAAATCCGAAGCTGCCCGCAAGCGCAAGTATTGATCCCCTCGGTCACCTCTGCGTCCGGAATGGCAAACCTTCAAACGAATGAACGAATATGGTGAGACCGGAAGATTCCATAACGGATTTTCCGGTTTCTTTTCATATGGATGAAACTTTGCGCCGTCTCCGTCCGTAGAATAGATGAGCACTGTTTCAAAAGAATGGGGGTGAGGACTTGAAAACTATCCGGTTTGGCCGGATCTTGTTCACGCTGATTGCCGCCGTCTTGCTGTTCATGCCGTCCGCCGGCGCAAAGGGAGAGAAAGTGTATCACGTCCCGCTGGAAGATGAAGTGGAGCGCGGGCTCTATGCGTTTCTGGAGCGCTCGTTCAGTGAAGCGGAAAAAGCCGGTGCGGACACGATCATCCTTGAGATCAATACACCCGGCGGATTCGTGGACGCAGCCGGTAAAATTGCCCGCCTGATGGATTCAGCCGATCAGCGCATCATTGCCTACATCAACCGCGACGCACTTTCCGCCGGGGCGTTCCTCGCACTTCATGCCGACCAGATCTACATGGATCCCGCCGGAAGGATCGGCGCCGCGCAGGTGATCGACCAGGCCGGCAACGCTGCGGATACGAAGGCGGACAGCGCCTGGCGCACCGCGATGAAGAGCGCTGCCGAATCGCACGGCAGGAATCCGCAATACGCGCTTGCCATGGCGGATGCGTCGATGGACATGCCGGAATTCCGCGCGGGAAAGGGCGAACTGCTGACCCTTTCCGCCAAGGAAGCCGAGCAGGTGAAATACAGTGACGGCACTGTCGCAAGTTTTGACGATCTCCTGAAGAAAACCGGTCTTGACGGGGCGGAGATCGTGAACATGAAGGAAACGTTCAGTGAAAAGATAGCCCGGTTCATCACGAATCCGGTTGTCGTGCCGATCCTGCTGTCCATTGCCGGGCTCGGACTGATCGTCGAGCTGTACTCGCCGGGATTCGGGGTGCCGGGAACGATGGGCATCACGGCGCTGCTGCTGTTCTTCTATGGGCATATGGTCGCGGGGCTCGCGGGCTATGAAGCGATCCTGCTGTTCCTGCTGGGTGCGGGGCTGCTCATCGCGGAGCTCTTTGTCTCGGGCGGCTTCCTCGGCGTTGCCGGGGCCGTCGCCGTCGTGGCGGGGATCATCATGGCGGGAGGCGATCCGCTCGTGATGGGAGTTTCTGTCGCAATCGCGCTCGTCATCATGGTAATGGGAATGGTGATCCTCATGAAGTTCTTCGGAAAACGGCTCCATCTCCTGAGCAAGCTCGTGCTCATGGACTCCACCGACACGGAAAGCGGTTACGTCTCGAACAAGAACCGTCTTGAGCTGATCGGCAGGGAAGGCGCTGCCATGACCGCCCTCCGGCCGTCGGGCGCCGTCAAAATCGGCGACGAGCTGCTGGACGTTGTCACGGAAGGCCGGTTCATTGAAAAAGGGAAACAAGTGAAAGTGATCAAGGTGGAAGGTTCCCGGGTCGTCGTGAGGGAAGCGGACGCCGAATAGGAGGAAACGGTATGTTAGGTTTTGGAACGATCGGGCTGGTCATCGTCATTTTCTTGGTGATCATCGCCCTGTCCATCTTCTTTACGTTTGTGCCGGTGACATTGTGGATTTCCGCACTGGCCGCGGGCGTGAAGGTCAGCATCTTCACACTCGTCGGGATGAGGCTCCGGCGGGTCATCCCGAGCCGGATCGTCAACCCGCTCATCAAGGCGCACAAAGCGGGTCTTGATGTTGCGATCAACCAGCTGGAAAGCCACTATCTTGCGGGCGGTAACGTGGACCGCGTCGTCAACGCGCTGATTGCCGCACACCGTGCGAACATCGCGCTGTCGTTCGAGCGCGCAGCCGCCATCGACCTGGCCGGACGGGACGTGCTGGAAGCCGTCCAGATGTCCGTCAACCCGAAAGTCATCGAAACACCGTTCATCGCCGGCGTGGCGATGAACGGGATCGAAGTGAAGGCGAAGGCCCGGATCACTGTTCGTGCGAACATCGACCGCCTCGTCGGGGGTGCCGGTGAAGAAACGATCGTTGCCCGTGTCGGCGAAGGCGTCGTCTCCACGATCGGTTCTGCACAGCACCACAACGTTGTCCTTGAAAATCCGGACATGATCTCACAGACGGTCCTCGCAAAGGGCCTGGACTCCGGAACGGCGTTTGAAATCCTCTCGATCGACATCGCCGACGTGGACATCGGCAAGAACATCGGTGCCGAGCTCCAGACCGAGCAGGCCGAGGCCGACAAAAAAATCGCCCAGGCAAAGGCGGAAGAACGCCGTGCCATGGCGGTTGCGGGCGAGCAGGAAATGCGCGCCAAAGTCGGCGAGATGCGAGCGAAGGTCGTCGAGGCCGAAGCGGAAGTTCCGCTTGCCATGGCGGCGGCACTTCGCGACGGCAACATCGGCGTCATGGACTACGTGAATTACCACAACATCCAGGCGGACACGGCCATGCGCGAAGCGCTCGGCAAAGTGGGCACCGACCAATCGTCCGGGGCCGGCAGGGAAAAATAATTGAACGCCACCCGGACCGAAAGGGGATGAGGCCATGGAACCGATCATCCTGCTGATCATTTCCCTCATCGTCGGCTCCCTCATGAAGGGGAGCGACAAAAAGAAAACACCCGGAAACCGGCCGCCGCGCCCGGAACCGATGCAACAGAAGCCGTTGCAGCAAGGACCGGCGCAGCCGAAGCCCGGGCGTGCAGGCGGCCTCAGGGATCTGACCCGCCAGCTGTACGAAGACCTGCAGCAGGAAGTCAAGAAAGAAATGAAGGAATTCCGCGAAGAGCCTCGCAGGGAAGAGCGTGAGGAGCGCCCGCGGGCAAGCCGTCCCGGACAACCGGACTCACCCGCGCCGGCTGCCAAGGAACGGAAGAAAGGCCGGGAGCCTTCTCAGAGAAGGGGATCGGTCCGTGCAGGCGATCTGACCGGAAAAGGACTCGGCGAGACCGCCGACGATCCGATCAGACAAGGCGAGATCGGATCGTCCCGCCTGCTCCCCGAGACGAGGGACGACCTTGTCAGGGGCGTGATCTTCTCCGAAATCTTCGGACCTCCAAAAGCAAGGCGCAAATAATCATGACCCCCTCCCGGCTTTCATAAAATGAAGGCCAAGGGGGTTATTTTTATGCGCAGATTTCTGAGGATGGTGCCGTTTCTTGAGATCGAAGACCACCGCACGCTGCGTCTGAACGGAGTTTTCAAGGTGGAAAAGATCGGTTCAAGGTCAGTCAACATCCGCATCGCCCCTTTTGCGCTGACGCTGGAAGGGGAAGAGATGCTCGTGGATGAAATCGGGGAGGAAGCCGCACTCATCACGTTTGGCCGGCTTGACCGGCTCACACTGATCAGGACGCGGGATCATGCGGACTGACCGGCTGAAGCGTCCGGGAAGAATCTCGGTCGAAGTGCACGGAGGAAGGGCGGATCTGTTTCTTTCCGAAGCGGCCGCACGGGGAATCACGGTGCGCAATGTCCGGCGGGAAGGGGAAGTCCTCCGCTTCTCCGCCAGAAAATCGGACATGCCTGCGCTGCGGCCGTTGCGGAGAAAACACCGCGTCCGGCTGCGGCTTGCCGGCGAGGCGGACCGCGGCTCGCTGTTCCTCAGCGCGCGGAGCCTTGCGGGGCTGGCCCTGTTCCTCATCCCGCCTCTTTTACTGTCGGTGTTCATCTGGACGGTCGGCGTCGAGGGCGGGGTTCCGGAGAGGGAAGAGCGGATCGGCGCCTGGCTCGGAAAACAGGGGGTCGCGGCCCCAATGAGGATTGCCTCTGTACCGGATGAAGGAGCGGTCCGCAACGCCCTGATGACGGCAGATCCCGGACTGGCCTGGGTGAGGATGGAGCGCAGGGGCAGCCGGCTCATCATCCACGCCGTGGAAGCGCCGGCCGCCGGCCTGGATGCGGACAAGAAGGAAGCGCCCGCACATCTTGCGGCATCCCGCCGTGCGGTCGTCACGAGGTTTGAGCTGACGAGCGGCGTACGCCACGTGTTGCCGAATACAACCGTGGAAAAGGGGGACATACTGGCATCGGGGATCGTAACCCAGGGGGAGAAGTCGGTCCTGACCGGGGCGGCCGGAAAGGTGTACGGCGATTTCTTTGTTGAAATGAATTTCACGATGCCGTCGACGGTCCGCTATTCCCTGTCTTCCGGCCGTGAATACAAGGTGTCGCGTGCGGGCGGCGGGAAAACGGCCGCCGGAGGAGCCTGGCGCGAGGTCAAGCTGCCGGGGGTGCTGGGCAGCGTGCTCAGCATCGATGAGACAGTGAAAACGAGGCAGCTTTCGGTCAAGCTGGATGAGCAGAACGGAGAAGAGCTGGTGCCCGGCCTGCTGCGGGAAAAACTGCGCCAGTCACTCACCCCCGGAGCGAAGGTAAAAGATGAAAAAATTTTGCGTGTGCATTATGATAATGATAAAGTAGAGGGGACCATATTATTTCTCATAAATGAAAATATTGCCGTAAGAAAACTTGTAGCCCAAGGAGACTGATCATTTGGAAGACAACACGGTACAACTGCATGTGGAAGACCCGAATGAAGCGGTCATGCTGCTCGGTATTTCCGACCAGAACATGAAGCTCCTTGAGGAGGAGCTCGGCATCCGCGTCCTCACCCGGGGAGGCATCATCTCGGTCAAGGGAGATCCTGAAGCCGCCGAAACGGCAAGGGAGCTGCTCGCCCAGCTTCTGAAAGTGATCCGCAAAGGGATCAACATCGGACTCCGGGACGTATCCACGGCACTCGAGATGGTGAAAAACGGGACAATCGAATACTTTGCCGAACTTTATGACGAAGAAATCGCCCGGAACACGAAGGGGAAGGCCATTCGCGCAAAAACGATCGGACAGAGGGAGTACATCCACGCGATCCGTGCGCATGACATGGTGTTCGGCATCGGGCCGGCCGGGACCGGCAAGACCTATCTTGCCGTCGTCATGGCCGTGCAGGCGATGAAAAACGGACAGGTCAAGCGGATCATCCTGACGCGGCCCGCGGTGGAAGCCGGCGAAAACCTCGGCTTCCTGCCCGGAGACCTGAAGGAGAAGGTGGATCCTTATCTCCGCCCGCTCTACGACGCGCTGAATGATGTCCTCGGTGCAGAGCAGACCGAGCGCCTCATTGAACGGGGAACGATCGAGATCGCCCCGCTTGCCTACATGAGGGGCCGGACGCTTGACGACGCCTTCGTCATCCTCGACGAGGCGCAGAACACGACGAAGGCGCAGATGAAGATGTTCCTGACGCGTCTCGGATTCGGATCCAAAATGGTCGTCACCGGGGACAAGACCCAGATCGACCTGCCGCGCAATACGGAATCCGGCTTGATCGTTACCGAAAAAATCCTGCAAGGTGTCCAGGGAATCCACTTCCAGGAATTTGAACAAGGTGACGTCGTGCGGCATCCGCTCGTCGCCCGGATCATCGAGGCCTACGACAAAGCGGCAGACCGCTAAGCGATCAATCTTATGATGCAGAGGACAGGGTGCAGGGCATCTGCAGATGGACCGGCCGGAAAGGGCCGTCATTGCCGGGTCGGCCCGGGACAGCGCACCGAAGCGTCTGCCCGGGCCTTTTCCGGCAGGACGGGAACCCGGAGGCGCCGGCCGATCTGCGGGTTTCCGCTGCAGTCCTGCCGTCTGCTTTTTTGTTTCGCCTTTTCAGCCAGTCCAACGGCATGCGGCCGCACAGAGAGAGAACGTCCGCATGCGCCCAAAGGGGGGAGACCATGCTTCAGAGCCTGAGGAACCTGCTGAACCGTTTTTCGTTCGCCGTCCTCTCAGCCGCCGTGCTTGTTCTGGCGGCCGTGCTGGCTTTTGCCGTCATGCTCGGCAGCGTCAGGGACGAAACGTATGACATTCGGCTGTTCCAGCTTGCCAACGAGACCATCCGCGCTCCGAAGACGGTGGAGGACCCGGTCAAGACGGAGGAGGAACGGGAAAGGGCCGCCTCCGAGATCACGCCTGTGTATGATTTTGACGAGGAAGCGGCGAAAAACCGGTCTGCCCTCGTCACATCGATTTTCGACTTTGCGATCGAGGCAAAAGGCGATCCGAAGCCGGACGACAAGGAGGCGGTTTCCAATGCTCCGGCCAAGCAGCTCGTCATCCTAAAAGACAAGCTGTCGCACCTGGGGGACAAGGAAGCCTCGTTCAGCCTCGACGATGACATGCTGAACGGCCTAATCAAGGCAGATAAAAAGGACCTGGAGGCGGCAAGGGATGCCGTGTCCGCCATCGTGAAAAGAGCGATGGAGCAGCCCGTCCGCGAAAACGAGCTGGCTGAAGCCAAGGCGGAAACGGAGCGGCTCATCGGCAAGGCGCCGATCCCGGGCTCGCTCGCAGACGCGGCCGCCGCGATCGGCCGGGAGAGCATCATCGCCAATGACACGCCGGACGAAGTGAAGACCGAGGAGAGGATCAGCCAGGCGAAGGCTTCCGTCGAACCGACACGGATCCTGCAGGGCCAGGTCATCGTGCAGGAAGGGCAGATCATCGACCGCGAGGTGTACCGGCAGCTGGAGCTTGCGGGCCTCCTGAATGAACAGTCTTCATCGAGGCCGGCAGCAGGGCTCGCCTTGTTCACCGGCCTGATCTTCTGGTTCATCTATCGTCATTTCAAGCGTGTGGAACAGCCGGACCGGGTAAAGAAAAAATGGCTTTCCATCGTCCTGGTCATTTACTTTCTGGTCTTGATCGCCATGCGGCTCATGGCGGGCCTTGAAAAGGACTTTGATATGACGATCGCCTATGCTTTCCCGACGGCGCTTGTTCCGCTGCTCGTCAGGCTGCTGGCAGACCGGAAGCTTGCCCTGATCATGACGGTGCTCGTCGCCGTCACGGGCGGGCTTGTCCTCCATGAGGGCTATTCCTCCGTCATCAACATGGAATTCGCTCTGTACATGCTATTCGGCGGGCTGGCCGGCTATTATCTCATCCAGGAGGACGGCAGGCGATCGAGCATTCTGGCGACAAGCCTCGGTGTTTCGGTGGTCAACGGCGTATACATCCTGTTCCACATGCTCATGCTCAGCTCGCAGCTTGAAGTGCATGAACTGGCGGTTTACATGGCGGCCGCCCTTGCGTCTGGGCTTTTGTCCGGTGCGCTCACCATCGGCACCATGCCGTTCTTCGAATCACTTTTCGGCATCCTGTCCGACATGCGGCTTGTCGAGCTGTCCAACCCGAACCACCCGCTGCTCAAAAAGATCCTGACGGAGACGCCCGGCACGTACCACCACAGCGTCATGGTCGCCAATCTGTCCGACGCCGCCTGCGAGGCAATCGGAGCGAATGGGCTTCTTGCCCGTGTCGGCAGCTATTACCATGACATCGGAAAAACGGTCAGGCCGGCATTCTTCATCGAAAACCAGATGAACGGCGTCAACCCGCACGATTCGCTGCCGCCCGAAAAAAGCCGGGACATCATCGTGGCCCATGCATCAGACGGGGCGGCCATCCTGAAAGAGCATAAAATGCCGGAAGAGCTGGTCGACATTGCGCGCCAGCACCACGGGACGAGCCTGCTGAAATTCTTTTTCGTCAAGGCGAAAGAAACACAGCCCGGAGTCCCGGAAGATTCATACAGATACCCGGGCCCGAAACCGCAGACCCGGGAAATTGCGGTCATCTCCATCGCGGACAGCTGCGAAGCGGCGGTCCGTTCGATGAAGGCGCCGACGCCGGAAAAGATCGAAAACCTGGTATGGGCGATCATCCGCGATAAAATGAATGACGGCCAGTTTGACGAATGCGACCTCAGCTTCAAGGAACTCAAGCAGGTGGGCGCCGTCATCTGCACGACACTCAACGGAATATTCCATAACCGGATTGAATATCCGGAATAAGAACGAGGTGAACGCGATGCCGCTGATGATCGATTTAATGGATGAAACGGGCACCATCCGGCCCGAAGACGAACGGCTGATCCGGGAACTGCTCGGACATGCCGCAGAAATGGAAGGAATCACGAGAGAGGCAGAGCTTTCCGTCACCTTCATGGACGATGCCTCCATCCGGGAAGTGAACCGGGAATACCGGGACAAGGACCGGCCGACTGACGTCATTTCATTCGCGATGGAAGAAACGGCGGAGGGAGAGGAGCCGGTGCCGGAGCCGGAAGGCATGCCCCGGATGCTCGGCGACATCCTGATTTCCACGGAAACGGCCGAGCGTCAGGCCGGAGAGTACGGCCATTCCCGGGAGCGGGAGCTCGGGTTCCTGGCACTCCACGGATTTCTCCATGTGCTCGGATACGACCATATGACGGATCCGGATGAACGGAAAATGTTCGGCAGGCAGGACGAAATCCTGCAATCGTTCGGACTCGGACGTGGGCAGGATGGACGCGCGTAAATTTTTCAGATCGTTCCGCTACGCGGCAAAAGGGATCGTCCGGACGGCCCGGACCGAGCAGAACTTCCGGTTTCATCTTGCGGCAGGCACCGCCGTGGTGATTGCCGGCGCACTCACGGGCTTGTCCGCGGCGGAGTGGTCGGTCATCCTCCTGCTGATCGCGGGGATGCTGTCGCTTGAACTGATGAACACGGCCGTCGAGCGCGTGGTGGACAAGGCATCGCCTGAATGGCACCCCCTCGCCGGGCAGGCAAAGGATGCGGCAGCCGCGGCCGTCCTTATTTATGCGGCGGCGAGCGCCGTGATCGGTTGTGTGGTTTTCCTGCCGAAATGGTGGAATTTATTTAATTGAAGGTGGTTAGAGCCATGGACAAACAGCAGTTGATGGAAGAGGCGAAAACGGCCCGGGACCGCGCCTATGTCCCGTATTCCAAATTCCCCGTGGGCGCCGCGCTCCTGACAAAGGGCGGCAAGGTGTATCACGGATGCAATATCGAAAACTCCGGCTTCAGCATGACGAACTGTGCGGAACGGACGGCCTTCTTCAAGGCCATTTCAGAAGGCGACACGGAATTTGCGGCGCTTGCCGTCACGGCGGACACGCCCGGGCCGGTCTCCCCGTGCGGTGCGTGCCGCCAGGTGATGACCGAATTCTGTTCCGGCGACATGCCGGTGTATTTGACCAATTTGGAGGGCGATGTGCTTGAAACAACGGTTTCGGGACTTCTGCCGGGAGCTTTCAGAGCGGAGGACATGAATCATGCAGCAGAATGAAGGATTCCGTTCGGGCTTCATTTCAATCATCGGACGGCCGAACGTCGGCAAGTCGACATTCCTCAACCGGGTGGTCGGGCAGAAAATCGCCATCATGAGCGACAAGCCGCAGACGACGAGAAACAAAGTGCAGGGCGTCGTGACCACGGACGACAGCCAGATGATCTTCATCGACACGCCGGGCATCCATAAGCCGAAGCACAAGCTCGGCGATTTCATGATGAAGGTCGCGCGCAACACGCTCAAGGAAGTGGATGCCGTCCTGTTCATGGTGAACGCGGATGAACCGCTCGGAAAAGGTGACCGGTTCATCATCGAGATGCTCGGCGAAAGCAAGACGCCGGTCATCCTCGTCATCAACAAAATCGATTTGATTCATCCGGATGAACTGATGGAGTCCATCGTTTCTTACAAGAACCTGCTGGATTTCGCCGAGATCGTGCCGATTTCCGCACTGCAGGGCAACAACGTCGATCGACTGCTGGATGTGGTGAAGTCGTATCTGCCGGAAGGACCGCAGTATTATCCGGCCGACCAGGTGACGGACCATCCCGAGCGGTTCATCATTTCCGAGTTGATCCGTGAAAAGGCGCTTCACCTGACGCGCGAGGAGATTCCGCATTCCATCGCCGTGGTCATCGAGCGGATCGCCAAGCGCCAAGGCGAGGAAACAGTCGACATCCAGGCAACGATCATCGTGGAGCGGGATTCCCAGAAAGGGATCGTCATCGGCAAGAGAGGATCCCTGCTCAAAGAAATCGGGACCCGTGCAAGGAAAGACATCGAAATGCTGCTCGGCAGCAAGGTATACCTTGAACTGTGGGTGAAAGTGCAGAAAGACTGGAGAAACCGCCAGTCCCAGCTTAGGGAGTATGGCTTCAGGGAAGATGAATATTGACAGGGCGCGGGCGGCAGGCCCGCGCCTTTAACAATCCCGCAAAACGGGGAGGGACGCATCATGCTGAACAAATGGGAAGGAATCGTCCTCAGGACAGGGCCGTACGGGGAGTCGAACAAGGTGGTCACCATCCTGACCGGGGAGGCAGGGAAGATTTCGGCGATGGCACGCGGCGCCAAAAAGCCGGCAAGCCGCCTTGCCGGCGTCACACAGCCGTTCACCCACGGCTTGTTTCTCGTCAGATCCGGCCGGGGAATGGGGACGCTCCAGTCCGGGGATCCGCTGGAGCCGATGCGCTTCCTGCACCAGGACATCACGGCCGCCGCCTATGCCAGCTTCATTGCGGAGCTGATGGATAAACTCATCGAGGACGGACGCCCGGCCCCGGCCGAATTCAATCTTCTTCTTCAGGCATTCCATGCGATCAATGAGGAATACGATCCAGAAGCGATCACGCTGTTCGTCGAATGGAAGATGCTGCCGGTGGCCGGCGTGTATCCCGTGCTGCACCAGTGTGCAAGCTGCGGCGCGACGGAAGGGGAATTCGCTTTTTCCTTTCGGGAAAACGGCTTTCTCTGCCACCGGTGCTTTGACCGCGATCCTTATCTGGTCCGGCTCTCGCCGGCGCAGGTGCGGCTCATCCGGACGTTCTACACGGTGCCGATCGACCAGGTCGGCAAGCTGACGCTGAAGCCGGCGACCAAAGCGTTCATGCGCAAGCTCGTGCGGACGATCTATGATGAGCAGGTCGGCGTCAGGCTGAAGTCCGCCGCATTTCTTGATCAGCTCGCCCGCATGCCGGAATTCAAGCGGGCCCCCGAACCCGAAGCGACGACGGACTCGGCGGAGGACCCCGCGCCGCCTGAAGCCGGAGGAGAATCGGACTCTTACGAAGGGGAATCGGACTCTTAAGCGGAGGAATCGGTCTCTTAGCGAGTGGAATCGGACTCTTAGGCGGAGGAATCGGTCTCTAAGAGATTGTTCCCTGTTCTCTGTATGAATTCCAGTCAGGAGGAGAAGAAATCTGCGAGACAGTGGACACCATCCCCTTGACCATGAAAACAACAAAAAGCCTGCAGTGCGCAGTTCAGCGCATTCTGCAGGCTTTCTTTATTCATTCCAGTGTCCGGTCAAAATTCCAGCCGCTGTTCGATGAAGGCTTTCACTTCGCCGATCGGCATGCGGACCTGTTCCATCGAGTCGCGGTCGCGAACCGTGACCTGGCCGTCTTCTTTGGAGTCAAAGTCGAACGTGATGCAGAACGGTGTGCCGATCTCATCCTGCCGGCGGTACCGTTTCCCGATCGACTGGGAGTCGTCATAGTCGCAAGGGAAGTGCTTGCGCAGTTCGGACCAGACTTCCCCGGCTTCGTCGCTGAGCTTTTTGGAAAGCGGGAGCACCGCTGCCTTGAACGGCGCAAGCGCCGGGTGGAAGCGGAGCACTGTCCGCGTGTCGTTATCGCCGACTTCTTCTTCATCATACGCATCACAGAGGAACGCGAGCGTCACCCGGTCGGCGCCGAGGGAAGGCTCGATGCAGTACGGGACGAATTTTTCTCCGGTCTGCGGATCAGTATAGGTGAAGTCCTCGCCTGAATGTTCCATGTGGCGCTTCAAATCGAAGTCGGTGCGGTCTGCGATGCCCCAAAGCTCGCCCCAGCCGAACGGGAATTTGTATTCGATGTCGACGGTGGCATTTGAGTAGTGGGACAGTTCTTCCTCGTCATGTTCGCGCATGCGGACGTTTGCATCCGACATGCTCAGGCTGTCAAGCCAGTTTTTCGAGAAGTCGCGCCAGTATTCATACCACTGGATGTCTTCTCCCGGCTTGCAGAAAAATTCAAGCTCCATCTGTTCGAATTCACGTGTGCGGAAAGTGAAGTTGCCCGGCGTGATCTCATTCCGGAAGCTCTTGCCGACCTGCGCGATGCCGAACGGAAGCTTCTTACGCATCGAGCGCTGGACATTCTTGAAGTTGACGAAGATCCCCTGGGCGGTTTCAGGACGCAGGTAAATGTCATTGCTCGAGGAATCCGTCACACCCTGCGACGTCTTGAACATGAGGTTGAACTGGCGGATGTGCGTGAAGTCCTGTGCACCGCAATCCGGGCAAGTGACTCCGTGCTCTTTGATCAGTTCTTCCATCTTGTCAAACGGCATGCCGTCGACGACGAGTTCGTTGCCTTCTTCCTCCAGCTTGTTCTCGATCAGTTTGTCTGCACGGTGGCGTGATTTGCACGCTTTGCAGTCGATCATCGGGTCGTTGAAGTTCCCGACGTGGCCGGAAGCTTCCCAGACACGGGAATTCATGAGGATGGCGGCATCCAGGCCCACATTGTAAGGGGATTCCTGAACGAATTTCTTCCACCAGGCCCTCTTGATGTTGTTTTTCAGTTCAACGCCGAGCGGACCGTAGTCCCATGTGTTGGCGAGCCCGCCGTAAATATCCGACCCCGGGAAGACAAACCCCCGGTGCTTTGCCAGATTGACGATCGTTTCCATTGTAGCCATGACTGATTCCTCCTCGTTGAAATTAAAAAACACCCGTCCCCGGACACAAGGTCCGGGGACGGGTGCATCATGCCCCGCGGTTCCACCCCGATTGGCCGGAAAACCGGCCCGCTTTCAGTGATTCGGCTCCGGGGTGCCGCTTCGTATCCATGCAGGCTTTCACTCTCCCTGCTCGCTGTCGGCGGATACTAATTCATTGTCCCGTCATTGCCGTATGGACTTTGACAACATTGTAGCATGCGGGCAATCGTTTCGCAATCAGAGTCCGAATCGGCTATAATGAACGGGGCGAAGCAAGCCGGGGAGGTTGCCCGGCGGATACATAAACTAAGTGGTCGGCAATGTTTTCGTTCGAGGACGGTCCGGTTGCCGACGGATGGGTGGGGAGTCGAATGGAACTCAATAAGCGCCAGGATGAAATTCTGGAGATCGTCAAAGCGGAGGGGCCCATCACCGGCGAGCAGATCGCCGAACGGCTGAGCCTCACGCGGGCCACGATCCGGCCCGACCTCGCCATACTGACGATGGCCGGATTCCTGGATGCCCGTCCGCGCGTCGGGTATTTTTATTCAGGCAAGAAGAAAGAGCAGCAGCTCACCGAGAACATGATGAATATGAAAGTCCGGGATTTCCAGTCGATTCCGGTTGTCGTGCAGGAGTCATTCTCGGTCTATGACGCGATCACGCAGATGTTCCTTGAGGACGTCGGCACGCTCATCGTCGTGGACGACAACTCTTTCCTGTCGGGCATTCTGTCGAGGAAGGACCTGCTCAGAACCGCAATCGGGACGACCGAGCTTGAGAAGATTCCGGTCCACATGATCATGACGAGGATGCCGAACATCTCCTACTGCCACAAAAACGAAACGCTCGTGCAGGCGGCAAAGCTGCTGATCGAGCGCCAGATCGATGCACTGCCGGTCGTGGAGGATGCGGACGGCGGCCTGTCCGTCGTGGGCAGGCTCACGAAAACGAACATTACCAAAGCATTCCTGTCGCTGGCAGAAAACCACGATTTCTGAAAGGAGGTGCCCTATGAACCACTTGAACATCTACATCGTTTCCGACTCACTCGGGGAAACCGGCGATCTCGTGGCAAAGGCGGCGATCAGCCAGTTCCGGCAAAACTTCGAGTCAACAGCGGTCCGGCGGATTCCACACGTGGAATCGGTGGAACAGCTGAGGGAAGTGACGGTGATTGCCGCAGACCAGGGCGCCATCATTCTTTACACGCTCGTCAAGGAAGAGATGCGCGCATTTCTCCGGACGGAATGCGGACGCCGGGACATCCCGGCCGTCGATCTCCTCGGTCCCGTCATCCAGGAGATCTCCAACAAGCTCGGCGAATCCCCTTCCGAGGAACCCGGCCGCGTGCGCCTGCTCGACGAAGACTATTTCAAGAAAATCGAAGCGATTGAATTCGCGGTGAAATACGACGACGGGCGCGATCCGAGAGGCCTTCTTCTTGCGGACATCGTCCTGATCGGGGTTTCCAGGACGTCAAAGACGCCGCTGTCCCAGTATCTGGCACACAAACGGCTAAAAGTGGCCAACGTCCCGCTCGTGCCGGAAGTGGAGCCGCCCGAAGAGCTGTTCAGCGTCAATCCGGACATATGCTTCGGGCTCGTCATTACCCCCGAAAAGCTCAACACCATCCGGAAAGAGCGGCTGAAGGCGCTCGGGCTGAAAGACGATGCCAACTATGCGAGAATTGAACGGATCAAAAAAGAGATCGATCACTTCTACCGGGTGGCCGACCGGATCGGCTGCCATGTGATCGACGTGACGAACCGGGCTGTCGAAGAAACGGCGAACGTCATACTCGGCATCCGCCAGAACCGGAATTAACCGCAGAACACCCCACGCCGGCTGATCAGAGACCGGCTTTTTCGAATGTCCGGATATAATGCTGGCATTCTGTGACGGGGAACCTTATAATCAGTTATTGTGATTAAAATGCGCAAAGTGGGCGTTTAACTCCCTTCTGCGCACTTTTTTGTCGAAAGATGAAGGAATTGAGCCGTGAATCTCGAATTCAAGTATAAGACAAGAAAGTGTGGGTGATCTCGATGAAGCGGATTCCGGAGGAGAAGATTGAAGCCGTCCGTTCCGCTACGGATATCGTCGGACTCATCGGCGAATATGTCCAACTGACCAAAAGGGGACGCAACTGGTTTGGGCTCTGCCCATTCCACGATGAAAATTCGCCGTCCTTCTCGGTGTCTGCGGACAAGCAGATGTTCCACTGCTTCGGCTGCGGGGCGGGCGGGAACGCCATTACGTTCGTCATGGACGTCGAGAATGTCCCGTTCACCGAAGCGGTTGCCAAGCTCGGAGTGCGTGCGGGTGTGGAAGTCGAAGTCCCGGACACGGAAGGCAGTGCCAGGGAGCGGATGCCCGAAAGCCATCGCCGTCTCATCGACGCCCACACGTTTGCCGCTGAATATTATCAGCATTTATTGTTGAATACGGTGGAGGGGGAAGAAGCGCTCGAATACCTCAGGGGCAGGGGGTTCACTGACGGGGCGATCGAGAAGTTCGGCGTCGGCTATTCGCTCGGAAACAGCGATTCCCTTGCCCGGCTGCTTTCCAGGAAAGGATTTTCCGAGGAAGAGATGGAAGAGGCGGGACTGGTGATCAGGCCCGAGCACGGCGGCAGCCCGTTCGACCGCTTCAGGAACCGGATCATGTTCCCGCTGCACGATGCAAACGGACGGACGGTCGCCTTCTCGGGGCGGGTGATCGAAAAGGCTGAAAACGAGCCAAAATACCTCAACAGCCCCGAGACGCCGATTTTCAACAAGGGAGAAATCCTCTACAATTATCACAATGCCCGACTTGCTGCGAGAAAATCGGGTAATGTAATATTGTTCGAAGGTTTCATGGATGTCATTTCCGCCGACCTGGCGGGCATACAATCCGGCGTGGCCATCATGGGAACGGCCCTGTCGGACAAGCACCTGTCCCTGCTCGGCCGGATCACCCGAAGCGTCGTCATCTGCACCGACGGCGACAATGCCGGCTGGGAAGCAGCCAGACGTTTTTCCCGGCTGTTCAAAACGGGCAGGACAGAGGCCACGGTGGCCGTCATTCCGGACGGCATGGATCCGGATGACTACATCCGCAAACACGGCGGAGAACAGTTCAGGGAGCAGGTGATCGGCCAGCCTCATACACTTCTGTCGTTTGCGATGATGTATGCCCGGCGCGGCAAAAACCTGAACAACGAAAACGACATCCTTCAATATATTCATGAAGTGCTGGAAGAACTGGCCGGCAACACGACGCCCGTGGAACGCGACCTCTACCTGAATCAGCTGTCAAGGGAGACCGGCGTGTCCGCCGAGGCGCTGACCGCCCAGTTCCGCAAGGCGGAGGCCAAAAATGTACGTGCGGAGAAGCCGACACCGCACAAACAAGAGCGACCGCCCGAAAAACCGGCCGGGAAAACGAGAAATACACCGGTTTCAAGGGCGGAACGCATCCTGTTGTCCCATATATTGAGGGATGGCGCGGTGTTCGCCGGTATACGGGATTCAGAAGAAGGGAATCCTTTCTTCCATGATGAATATACAGCCATATACGTCAATCTTGCAGGTTTTTATGAGGAATTCGGCGAACCGGACGTACACCGGTTCGCGGAGAGCCTGCAGGATCCGGAACTTCGCCGGATTGTCATGGAAACGGCGATGTCCGAACTCTCGGATGAGCATGTCGGCGAGGAAGTGCAGGACTGCATCCGTCACATCCGGAAATATCGGATCGAAATGGAGATCCGCGAAAAGATGCAACAGTCCAGGGAAGCCGAGAAGCTGCATGACCATCTCCGCGCCCTTGAATTATCCAAGCAGATTATTGAGTTGAAGAAATCCCTTTCGGCGGTATAGGGGAGCCGGCTTCTAGGAGGAGGAGTAAAATGGCGGAACTTTCAGGGCAACCGAAAGACCAAGAACATGAAATGACCATTGATGAGATGAAGGCGCAATTGCTCGAACAGGGCAAAAAGCAGGGTGAGCTTTCGTTTGATTATGTGACCGAAAAGCTGTCCGCTTTCGACATGGAGCCGGATCACTTTGAGGAGTTCCTTGACCAGCTCGAGGAGCAGGGCATCGAGCTGGACCGGAACAACGGCACTGACGGCGAAGGGGAGAAAGAGGAAGAGTTTGACCTCAACGACCTGAGCGTTCCTCCCGGCGTCAAGATCAACGACCCGGTGAGGATGTACCTCAAGGAAATCGGCCGCGTCGACCTGCTTTCCGCAAAAGAGGAGATCGAACTTGCCAAGCGGATCGAGGCAGGGGCGGCGGCATTGAAAGAACTTGACCAGGGTGCCGAGAGAACACCGGAAATCGAACTGGCACTCGACCGCGGCGACATGGCGAAGAAGAAACTTGCGGAAGCGAACCTGCGTCTCGTCGTTTCCATCGCCAAACGGTACGTCGGCCGCGGCATGCTCTTCCTCGACCTGATCCAGGAAGGGAACATGGGCCTCATCAAGGCGGTCGAGAAATTCGACTATGAAAAAGGCTTCAAGTTCAGTACGTACGCGACCTGGTGGATCCGCCAGGCGATCACCCGCGCGATCGCAGACCAGGCCCGGACCATCCGGATTCCGGTCCATATGGTCGAGACGATCAACAAGCTGATCCGCGTACAGCGACAGCTGCTCCAGGACCTTGGCAGGGAGCCGTCTCCGGAGGAAATCGGCGAAGAAATGGATCTTCCGGCCGAAAAAGTCCGGGAAATCCTGAAAATCGCCCAGGAACCGGTTTCCCTTGAAACGCCGATCGGCGAAGAGGACGATTCCCACCTCGGCGACTTCATCGAAGACTCGGACGCGCAGTCCCCTTCCGACCATGCGGCATACGAGCTTCTCAAGGAGCAGCTTGAAGACGTGCTGGATACGCTGACAGACCGGGAGGAGAACGTGCTCCGTCTCCGGTTCGGCCTGGACGACGGGCGCACCCGCACGCTTGAAGAAGTCGGCAAAGTGTTCGGGGTCACACGGGAGCGGATCCGCCAGATCGAGGCGAAGGCGCTCCGCAAGCTGCGCCATCCGTCCCGCTCCAAGCGTCTCAAAGACTTTCTTGAATGATCATTGAAGCCAAGCAAAAGCCGTTCCGGACATTGAGCCGGAGCGGTTTTTCGCGTTGGGCCGAACCGCGGGGGACCGGCACCCGGTCCGTCGCGCGACTCTATTTGGGTCGGATGCCGGCTGGCCGGATGATAGTTTTGGTTGTGGAGCGAGCGCTCGTTCAGTTATAATGGCAATGAAAGCGTATTCACGAAGGGGGATGTTCCATTTGAACTTTGACCTGACACAAGAACAGGAAATGATCCGGCGGACAATCCGCGAGTTTGCGGACGAAGTGGTGGCGCCGGGCGCGATTGAACGGGACCGGACAAAGGAGTTTCCGATTGAGATTTTCAGGCAGCTGGCCGACATGGGAATGATGGGGCTGCCGTTCGATGAAAAATACGGGGGTGCCGGAGCGGATACGGTCAGCTTCGCCATCGTCACCGAGGAACTGAGCCGCGCCTGCGCATCGACGGGCATTACTTATTCTGCACATATTTCTCTCGGCGGCGCACCGCTCAGCCTGTTCGGGACAGAGGAGCAGAAAGAAAAGTACCTGACCCCGATCTGCACGGGCGAATCGTTCGGCGCGTTCGGCCTGACCGAACCGAATGCCGGATCGGATGCGGGAGGGACGCAGACGACGGCAAAGGAAGACGGCGATGATTTCGTCATCAACGGCGGAAAAGTCTTCATCACGAACGCAAGCTACGCCAAGCACCTGGCGCTCACCGCCATCACGGGCGAGCAGAACGGCAAAAAGGAAATCAGCGCGATCATCGTGCCGACCGATGCCGACGGGTTCAAGGTGATCGACAACTATGAAAAAATGGGGCTGAACGCCTCCAATACAACCGAACTCGTCATGGACAGCGTCAGAGTGCCGCAGGAAAACCTGCTCGGCAAGCGCGGAAACGGCTTCCGCCAGTTTCTCGTGACGCTCGACGGCGGCCGGATCGGAATCGGAGCGATGGCGGTCGGGATTGCCCAGGCGGCATTTGACCGGGCGCTGCGCTATTCGAAAGAACGCAAGCAGTTCGGCAAGTCCCTTTCGGAGTTCCAGGTGAACCAGTTCAAGCTGGCCGACATGGCGCTCAAAATCGAACTCGCCCGGAACATGGTCCACAAGGCAGCCTGGCTGAAAGACCAGGGGCGTCCGTTTTCCAAGGAAGCCGCCATGTGCAAACTGTATGCATCCGAAATTTCGATGGAAGTGGCGGACGAGGCCATCCAGCTGCACGGCGGCTACGGCTACATGAAGGAATATGAAGTCGAGCGCTATATGAGGGATGCCAAGCTGCTGGAGATCGGCGAAGGGACGTCGGAAGTCCAGCACATGGTCATTGCGCGGCAAATCGGAGTTTAAAGCGGATTTTTGTCCAATTTGTCACAAACACGCAAAACTTCTCGGCTAATACTTTCAGTTTCCCGCACAATGAAGTACAATATGAATTGTTCACTGTATTGTACAGGGTATCTCATGGAAAAGGGGGTTTTAGTCGATGAACAGAAATCCTATTGTACCTTATATCTTGATCATGGCCCTCGGTATCGGCCTCATCTTCTTCATGTCCCTCTACGGACTCGATAAAAAAGAAGAGATTGCAGCCGATCACGAAGAGACTGAACAAGGCGGAGAAGGCACGGCATCCGGCGACGGAGAAGCTGACTCCGGCGACTTCGACCCTCAGGCTTTTGCTGAAGGGAAATGCGTGTCTTGCCACGGCCAGAACTTTGAAGGGTCGATCGGACCGAACCTTCACGAGATTACGGATGACAAGGACACGGTCAAGGACGTTCTGAAGAACGGCAAAGGCACCATGCCAGGTGGCCTCGTGCCGGACGAGAATCTCGACGCCATGGCGGACTGGGTTGTCTCACTTCAAGAGTCTTGATATGAAAAGAATGGAGCCCTTATCCGGCATGCCGGGTAAGGGCTTTGGCATGCAGGAAACTTGCCGGCAACCATCGAATTGAATCAAGAGAAAGGGGACCTGTGCTTGAATACAAAAAGACTTTCCGAACGTCTGGCTGCCGTTGCCGCTTTTGTCGGACCTCGGGCCGTACTGGCCGATATCGGAAGCGACCATGCCTATCTCCCCTGCCATCTGGCACTGGAGGGACGCATACAAAAAGGCATCGCCGGCGAAGTGGCGAAAGGGCCGTATGAGTCCGCCGTCCAGACCGTCAGGGAAGCGGGTCTGGAAGGCAAGGTCCTGCCGAGGCTCGCGGACGGCCTGGACGCCGTCCGTCCCGAAGACGGGGTAGACACGGTGTCGATCGCGGGGATGGGAGGGCCCCTCATCGCCTCAATCCTGGAAAACGGCCGCACCCGTCTGGACGGAGTCTCACGGCTCATCCTCCAGCCAAACATCAATGCAAAGGCCGTCCGGGAATGGGGCATGGCGAACGGGTGGCTCATCACCGGCGAACAGATCCTCAAGGAGGACGGCAAAATCTACGAAGTGCTGGTGCTCGAGCGCGGCAGCGCCGCCTATGACGAAAAGGAATTGCTGTTCGGGCCATTCCTCATGAAGGAAAAAAACGAGGCGTTCCGTGAAAAATGGGAGCGCGAGCGCAAGTCATGGGAAATCATTCTGGAGCAGATGGGGCAATCTTCGAGGGAAGAAGAAATCAGCTTGAGAAAAGAGGGCCTCAAACAGGCCATCAACTTGGCGACGGAGGTGCTTGGAGATGGGGAAAACGAAAGTAAGTGACATCATCGGGCTGATGGAGGAATGGGCGCCGAAGAAATTCGCCTATGACTGGGATCCGGTGGGCCTTCAGATCGGGCGTCCCGATGCGGAAATCAGCAGCGTGCTCGTCACGCTCGACGTGACGGAGGAAGTGGTGAACGAGGCGGAGGAGAAAGGGGCGGGCCTGATCATCGCCCACCATCCGCCGATCTTCAGCCCGATGAAATCGGTCCGGACCGATACGGTTCAGGGCCGGCTCGTCGAGGCATGCCTGCGCCGCGGCATTTCCGTTTTTGCGGCGCACACGAACCTGGATGTCGCACCGGGCGGCGTCAACGACATGCTGGCAGAACAACTCGGGATCAAGGAGACGTCCGTCCTCACCGAGACATATGTCGAACCGCTTTACAAACTGGCCGTGTACACGCCGCATGACAGCGTGGAAAAGGTCCGGGAAGCGCTTGGGAAGGCCGGTGCAGGCGCCATCGGGGACTATGTGAACTGCACGTATGAAATCGAGGGGACCGGCCGTTTCACGCCTTCGGGCGGCGCCGATCCGTATATCGGAGAAGTCGGAAAGCCCGAGGCGGTCGAAGAAACGAAGATCGAGGTGGTCCTCACCGCGTCCATCCGCTCGCGGGTCGAGCGGGCGATGATCAAGGCCCATCCTTATGAAGAGCCGGCCTATGATTTCTTTGTCCTGGATCAGCGCCTGGAAGAATACGGCATCGGCCGGATCGGCAGGCTGGAACGACCGATGACTCTTGATGAGTTTGCGAAACATGTGAAGGAGCGGCTGGACGTCCCGGCACTCCGCATCGTCGACGGCGGCTGCGCGGAGATCCGGACCGTCGCGGTTCTTGGCGGTTCAGGAGGCAAGTATGCAGCCGACGCCGCTGCACGCGGTGCGGATGCATTCGTAACGGGAGACATGGACTATCATACTGCGCAGGACACGGCGGCCCTCGGACTGTCGGTCATCGATCCCGGTCATCACATCGAGCGCATCATGGTCGGCGGCGTCGCAGGCCATCTCCGAAAAGCAGCGGCCGAAAGGGGCCTTGACTGCACATTTGAAGAGTCGGAAATCATCACCGAACCGTTCCGGTTCGTCTGATGTCACGGGGTGCTGTGTGGTACCCGTGACGTGTATAGAATCGAGGTTTTTCATTGAATGAATTCACTCGCCCCGTGAACGCGCTCACTCGGTGGCCGTATGATGCCACTCGAGCCGTCTTCGCGCTCACTCGTCGGCGATATGATTCCACTCACAAACTCACCTCAAAAAAACTGCCCGGAAAGCTGGATGCTTTCCGGGCATTCTTCGTCATGGGATCGGATAAGGCTCGATCCGGTTGACGGGTTTCGGGTTTTTGATGTTCGGCAAGATCTTTTCGATCGCGACTTTAGAGTCGTGGTCGTGTGTGGACGGATCTTCCGGATCAAACTTCTCAAGAAACTGGATGACTTCCTTGACGATCGGGGTCGGCGTGGAAGCGCCTGCCGTCACGCCGACCGTTTCCACGCCTTCCAGCCATTCAAGCTTCAGGTCGGATACGTCTGAGATCCGGTATGCGGTCGTGCCGGCAATTTCGGCGGATACTTGCGCGAGCCGGTTGGAGTTGTTGCTCTTCGGGTCCCCGACAACGATCAGCAGATCGGTTTCGCCCGCCTGCTTGGCGACGGCCTCCTGGCGCACCTGAGTGGCCATGCAGATCTCCCGGTGAACTTCGAGATGAGGGAAACGTTCTTGGAGCCGCTCCATGATATGGGCGACATCCCACTGGCTCATCGTCGTCTGGTTGGTCACAATCAGCTTTTCAGCCGTGACTTCCAGACGGTCGGCATCCTCCATCGTCTGGATGAGGTGGACTTTGTCGGGCGCGACCCCGATGGCGCCTTCCGGCTCGGGATGGCCGTCTTTTCCGATATAGATGACTTCATAGCCGTCGGCGGTCTTTTCCTCGATCAGGTCATGCGTGGAGGTGACATCCGGGCAGGTGGCATCGATGGAGACGAGCCCCTTGCGGCGGGCAAGCTCCCGGACTTCCGGAGAAACCCCGTGCGCCGTGAAGATGACCGTCCCGTTTTCGACCTTTTCCAAGATCTCCAGGCGGTTCGGCCCGTCAAGCGTGATGATGCCGTCTTCCGCGAAGGCATCGGTGATGTGCTTGTTATGGACGATCATGCCCAATATATAAATCGGCCGGGGAAGCGATTTGTCCATTGCGGCGTTGCGCGCGATGACCATCGCGTCGACAACCCCGTAACAGTATCCGCGCGGCGTGATTTTATTGACTTTCATGGAATCCACTCCTTAAAGGAATCGCTGACTCCATTATAGCCGAGCGGGACGCCGGTTTCAAAGATTCATGAAGGCGGCTGGAAGATTCGGGGCACGGACAGTCCTCCGCCGGTCGCGGCAGGACCCGGGGAGGATGCGCGCGCGGCGGCCGCGCCGGCCGCTGCGGTTCCGCCTCCGCCCGCGGCTGCCCCGGCTCCGCCCGAAGCGGAGCTTCCCGAAAAGCCGCGGTAAATCTGCCATAAGGCGGGAAGATTCTGCATCATCGGCGACAGCTGGTTGATGATCGGCGACAATTGCTGGGCGGTGTTCAAAAATTTATCGGCCGTGCCCATCAGCGATTCAAGCCGGGAAGGGTTTTGTCCCGCACCACCGCCGCCGAACGGCATGCCGCCACCGCCACCGCCACTGCCGAATCCTCCTCCACCGAAACCGCCTCCACCGAAACCGCCGAACCCGGGTCCCCCGTATCCGCCGGCCCCTGGACCGCCGAACCCTCCCTGCATCGGGAACGGCCGGGACGGAGGGGAAAATGCGCCCGGCATTCCCTGTGTTCTGCCGCTTGCCGAAAAGGGATAAAATGACTGATATCGCATGGCGCGGGCTCCTTTCTGAAAAAGTTCTTTCTCCCTGCATCATATGCAATCCGGCGGCGCTTGCCACCCGGGCGGCGGACCGTCAGGGAAGAATTGCTTTTCCCGCATGAACTTCTTGGCGATAGCTGATAAAATAGAGGAAATGAGGAGGAAAATGAATGCCTAACTTTGACGAAATGAATCTGAAGCCGTTTTTGCGGGAATCCATCCGCAGCATCGGCTTCAAGCAGCCGACACCGATCCAGGAGGCCGTGATCCCGCTCATGATGCGGGGCAAGAGCACGATCGGACAGGCCCACACGGGGACGGGAAAAACACACAGCTTCCTGATTCCGATCGTGGAGCGCGCCGATGCCGCCTCCGCCGGCGTCCAGTCGGTCATCACCGCCCCGACGAGGGAACTGGCGGAACAGATCCATGCGGAACTGCTGCGCCTCATCCAGGGCACGGACATCCGGACCGGGCTGTTCATCGGCGGAACGGACAAACAGCGGTCGATCGAAAAACTTCGCACGCAGCCCCATATTGCAGTCGGCACGCCCGGCCGTCTGTGGGATCTTGTGAATGAAGGCGCGCTGCTCGTGCATACCGCCTCCGTCCTGGTCGTCGATGAAGCCGATCTGGCGTTTGACATGGGGTACGTCGAGGACATCGACCGGATTGCATCCCGCATGCCGAAAAACCTGGAGATGTATGTGTTCTCCGCAACCATTCCGGAAAAACTGAAGCCGTTCCTGAATAAATACATGCAGTCCCCGGAGCATGTGAAGATCGGCGAACGGCGCCCCGTGGCCGAAGGAATCACGTTCCCGCTCGTCCCGGTGCGGGGGATGGACCGCAAGAAAAAGCTCCTCGCCGTCATGGAGGCCCTGAATCCGTACCTGGCCATCATCTTCACGAACACCCGGAAAGAAGCCGAGGAAGTGGCATCATGGCTGTCGGACAAAGGAATCCAGGCCGGGCAGATCCACGGCGACCTCAATCCGAGGGAGCGCCGCAAAATGATGAACCGCGTGCGGGCGCTCGACTATCAGTACATCGTGGCGACAGACCTCGCTTCCCGGGGCATCGACATTCCCGGTGTCAGCCATGTGATCAACTATAACCTTCCGGAGAACCTGGAGTTCTTCGTCCACCGTTCCGGCCGGACGGCGCGTGCGGGTCTTGAGGGAACGGTCATCACCCTTTATGAGCCGTCCGATGACGATGCGCTCGTCCGCATCGAGAAGATGGGCGTGCCGTTTGTCCACCGCGACGTCAAGGACGGCGAGTGGATCGATCTGAAAGAACGCCATTCCCGTGCAAACCGCCAGAAAACGGACCGGGCACTCGATGAAAAGGCGAGACGGCTCGTCAAAAAGCCGGCGAAAGTGAAACCGGGCTATAAAAAGAAAATCGAAAAACAAGTTGCCGAAATCCGGCGGAAGGAAAAACGCCGGGAGCGGCAGGGCAGGGGGAAATAAAGCATGCTGATCGGATCACACGTTTCAATGAGCGGGAAAAAGATGCTCCTCGGAGCGAGTGAAGAAGCGGCGTCCTACGGGGCTTCCACATTCATGATTTATACCGGCGCCCCGCAAAACACGAGGCGCAAGGCGATCGAGGAGCTGAATATCGGGGCGGGCCGCCTGCACATGTCTGAAAACGGCATTTCCGACATCGTCGTCCATGCCCCGTACATCATCAACATCGCCAATACGGTGAAGCCGGAGACGTTTGCGCTCGGTGTGGAATTCCTGCAGAAGGAGATCGAGCGCACGGCCGCACTCGGCGCTGACCAGATCGTTCTTCATCCCGGCGCCCACGTTGGCGCGGGAGCCGATGAGGGCATCAAGAAAATCATCGAGGGTCTGAATGAAGTGCTCTCCTCCGATGTTCCGGTCCGGATTGCGCTTGAAACGATGGCCGGAAAAGGGACGGAGTGCGGACGGACATTTGACGAAATCGCCAAAATCATCGACGGCGTGGAAAACAACAGCCGGCTGAGCGTCTGCTTCGACACTTGCCATGTCCATGATGCCGGCTACGACATCATCCATGATCTCGACGGCGTGCTCACACAGTTCGAACGCACAGTCGGACTGGACCGGATTTCCGTCGTCCATGTGAATGACAGTAAAAATGTATGCGGGGCTGCGAAGGACCGCCATGAGAACATCGGATTCGGCGAAATCGGATTTGAGGCGCTTGCAGAAATTGTCCACCTGCCGGAATTCCAGGCACTCCCGAAAATCCTGGAAACCCCGTGGGTCGGCGCCGACAAGGCGAGCCGCAAGGCACCGTACAAGAGTGAAATCGCCATGCTCCGCGAAAAGGCATTCGACCGAGGGCCGATCGAGGCAATGATGGTCTGAGTTCCGTGTCTGTTTCACAGTGAAAAACAAAAGACGATCACCGTCCCGGTTTTCGGGAGGGGATCGTCCTTTTCGCTTTCCTCCGGTTCACAAATACCGGTCGATGAGTTCCTGTGTCCGCTGCTCGCCGATCACATCGCGAACTTTCTGGATGAATGCGTCGGGAACGCCAGTCAGGATCCAGGCGGGCGACACTTCATCAAGAAGGGGGCGCAGTTTTCTGACTTCCCTGGTGGTCAGCCGGATTCCGTACTGTGCCGCCAGCGCACAGAGCTCGATGTCCGGCATTTTCCTCATCCCGGCGATCGTTGCATGAAAACTAATCGGATTTCCCTCCTCTTGGTTGATTTCCGTTTACAAATGGACGCGGACATACTATACTCTTTAAGTTAAATCGTAATCATTCCGAATTGAAAAGAGGAATCACCATGCCGGATATATTGATTGAACTGGAGGATGTGTCCTACCGGTACGGCGACGAAACGGCGCTTGACCACGTTTCCCTCCAGGTGAGAAAGGGGGAGTTCTGGGCCGTCATCGGTCCGAACGGTTCCGGCAAGTCGACGCTGATCAAGCTGATCCTCGGCCTGATTTCGCCGCGGACGGGCAGTGTGCGGCTGTTCGGTGAGCCGGCCGCAATGTTCCGGGACAAGGAACGGATCGGATACGTGTCGCAGAAGTCCAACGCATTCAACAGCGCGTTCCCCGCGACGGTGAGTGAAGTCGTCAGAAGCGGACTTGTCAAAAAAACAGGCATGTTCCGCCGTTATCCTGCCGATGCGGACGAACAGGTGCTGAAGGCGCTGCAGGCGGTCGGCATGGAGGCGTATGCCGGCCGGGGCATCGGCCAGCTTTCCGGGGGGCAGCAGCAGCGCGTGTTCATCGCCAGGGCGCTCATCAGCCATCCCGAACTGATGATCCTGGATGAACCGACGGTCGGCATTGACCGGAAGCACATGGAATCGTTCTATGATATGCTCGGCAGGCTGAACCGTGAACAGGGGATTGCCATCCTGCTCGTCACACATGACGTTGACACGGTGTCCGAACTCGTGACCCACGTGGCATGCGTGAACCGGTCGATCCATTTCCACGGGCCTTCAGAGGAGTTCAGCAGGCGTGAGGCGTCCATCCGCAACGACTGGTACGGACATCCGGTGCGGAGGGTGCATCACGGCAAGGGGGGCGCAGGCGAATGATTTCCGCCATTTTCGAATACAGCTTCCTGAAGAATGCCTTCGCCTCGGGCCTCATCATCGGCATCATCGCCCCGATGCTCGGCCTGTTCATTGTCGTCAGAAGGCTTTCGCTCATTGCGGATGCGCTCAGCCACGTGACGCTTGCCGGCATTGCAGGCAGTCTGTTTCTCAGCCAGTCATATCTGCCGCTTGCGGCGCTCAACCCGATTTATCTCGGAATGGGGTCTTCGGTGGCCGGATCGCTGCTGATCGGGAAGCTCCGCGAAACTTACCGGAGCTATGAGGAATTGGCCATCCCGATCATCATGTCGGGCGGAATTGCGATCGGGGCCATTTTCATCTCGCTGGCCCAGGGATTCAGCGCCGACCTGATGGGATACTTGTTCGGATCGGTCTCCGCCGTCGGACGCGGGGACCTTCTGACAATTGCCGCGGTGGGGGTCGGGACGGCGGTGTTTATCGGGCTGGCCTACAAGGAACTGTTTGCCATTTCGTTTGATCCGGAATACTCGCGTGCACAGGGACTGTCGATGAACCGGCTGAACTTCTGGTTCATGATCATCACGGCGCTCGTCGTCGCTTCCTCCATGCGGATCGTCGGCATCCTGCTCGTCTCGTCGCTCATGACGCTTCCCGTGGCGGCCGCCATGCAGGTTGCAAAAGGGTTCAGGCAGGCGATGGTCTGGTCGGTCGTGTTCGGCGAATTGTCCGTGATCGGCGGCCTCTTTTCGGCGTTTTATCTGGACATTGCACCCGGCGGCACGATTGTCGTCATTTCTGTCCTGATCCTGCTCGTCATCCTGGCCGTGAAACGCATCCGGGCAGCCGCGGGCAAAAACAGAAACGGAGGGGAACCGCATGACATTTGAAAAAGCCATCCGACTTCTGAGGGAAAACGGGCTGAAACGCACCCCGAGCAGGGAATCCATCCTGCGGCTCTTTGCCTCGGACGGCCGCTATCTGGCGGCATCCGATGTCCGCGACGCCCTGGCATTCGAGCATCCGGGGATGAGCCTGGATACGATCTACCGCAATCTCTCTTCGTTCGCCGGCCTGGAAATTTTGGAGGAGACCGAGCTCGGCGGCGAGCGGAAGTTCCGCATGCATTGCGACCGGGACGGCCATCATCATCACTTCATCTGCATGGAATGCGGCAGAATCCAAGAGCTCGACCTTTGCCCGATGGACCGTGTGGCCGAACTGCTGCCGGGCTTTACGATCGAAGACCACAAGTTTGAAGTATATGGTCGGTGCCCGGACTGCAGTTCCTAAATTTCAACAAAGAAAAAGCGTGAGGCCCTTGACGGGGGCTCACGCTTTTTTCAATGAGTATTCGCTTTTGATCCAGTCGTCGGCTTCCCGCCAATCATGGACCCGGATGACGCCGTCTGGGACGGCCATCCGGTTATAGGGAGCGTCGAACAGAAGGACGGGGATCCCGACTTCTTCATGGATGTCAACGGCATTGTCATGCTTGTCCTCAAAGAACACGTCCACTCCGAGGCGGCGGGCCGCCTCGATTTTCCGGTGGGAGCCGGTCAGCTCGATGTGGTGGTAGGGGATTTGGTGTTCCTCGAACCATCCGAACGTGACATCCTCCACTTCGAGGCCGCGTGCCGAGATGTAGAAAAGTTCGTGGATCTTGTTCCAGGAACGCAGGATTTCCCGCACGTGTTCATGCGCGGGAGACGTCCTGTAGATCTCCGGTTCGGCCTCCTTGAACCAGGCTGCAAACTCTTCCGGGTCGAGCATGGGAAACGATTCGGTCAGGCTGTAGGCCGTGATGTCGTCCAGGATGAAGCTGGAGTTGAACTTCCGGTTGATGTGCGGAAGCAACGCATCCGGCCGCGTGACCGTCCCGTCGATGTCGATGCCGAGGCGGAGCGGTTTCATTCTGCAGTTTCTTTCTGCATGTCCAGTTCTTCCTGGCGTTTTTTCTCGAAGTATTCCTCGGCGATGATGTCGATCTCTTTCTTGAGCTCTTCGACCATCGTTTCTTCCGGAACTTTCCGGACGGTCTTGCCGTGCCTGAAGAGCAGTCCCTCGCCGCGTGCGCCGGCAATGCCGATGTCCGCCTCACGGGCTTCTCCCGGTCCGTTGACGGCGCATCCGAGAACGGCCACCTTGATCGGCGCATGGATGGTCGAAATGTATTCTTCGACTTCATTGGCGATGGAAATCAGGTCGATTTCAATCCGGCCGCATGTCGGACAGGAGATGAGCGTCGCCGAGTTGGAAGAAAGGCCGAAGACTTTCAGCAGTTCGCGGCACACTTTGATCTCTTCCACAGGATCGGCGCTCAAGGAGACGCGCATTGTATTTCCGAGCCCCATGCTGAGAAGGGCGCCGAGTCCGGCCGCGCTCTTGATGGATCCGGCGAACTGTGTGCCGGATTCGGTGATGCCGAGGTGGAGAGGGTAGTCGAACGCCATCGATGCTTTTTTGTAGGCCTCGATGGCAAGCTGCACGTCGGACGCCTTCAGGGACACGATGATGTCGTGGAAGTCGAGGTCTTCAAGGATCTTGATGTGGTGCAGGGCGCTTTCCACCATGCCGTCCGCAGTCGGATACCCGTATTTCTCAAGGATATGACGTTCCAGGGAACCGGCGTTGACGCCGATCCGGATCGGAATGCCTTTTTCCTTTGCCGCCTTGACGACGGCTTCGACTTTCTCCCGCTTGCCGATGTTGCCCGGATTGATCCGGATCTTGTCGGCGCCCTGCTCGATGGCGATCAGGGCCAGGCGGTAGTCAAAGTGGATATCGACGACGAGCGGGATGTTGATCTGTTCTTTGATCGCGCCGATGGAACGCGCTGCGCGCTCATCCGGGCAGGCCACGCGGACAATCTGGCATCCGGCTTCTTCCAGACGCTTGATCTGGGCGACCGTCGCTTCGACGTCGTGTGTTTTCGTCGTGGTCATACTTTGTATGAAAAGTTCGTTGCTGCCCCCGATCGTCAAGTTTCCGACCTTCACGGGACGAGTGTTCGAACGATGTGTCATTTCAGCCATGTTTTGGTCTCTCCTTTGCAGGCAGTGCCTTCACTGTTGCTTATTCTATCAATGTGGGGTCCGTTATGACAAGTGAGCGACATCAGGAGCGGGGACCGGTTCCGTCCGGGCCGTCGCAATCCTGCCGGTCGGCACTCAACGGGAGGAAGACCACTTCGCCTTCCGCGGGATCCCGTTTCCGCAGATGAGGATTCAGCTCGTAAAACGCGGAAAGCCGCTCCAGCAAATCCATTTTATCAGGATACAGCGCAAAAAGGGATCTTACGGTATCACCGGCGACGACGGTGACCGGAATGGAACCCGGTTCAGCCGTTTCGGAGCATTCCGGATCCTCTCCGCCGGGCCCTCCGTAGAAGGCGGCCATCGGGATCGTGCCGACCTGAAGATCTGTGCGGATAAACCAGGAAATGGCAAGGATTAATATGGCGGAGAGGATGATGCGCATGGAAAAACCCCCTTTCCGCTATTCTATGAGCGGGAGGGGGAATTATGAGCAGTTCTCTTTTTCGGTGCCGCCTTGGGATAGTAGCCGACGGCCATCCAAATATAAACGAACGCAGCCGCCCATGACAGCGCCGAGGCATACGGAACGCCGGCGGGCAGCAGATTGGCCGCCATCAGGATGAGTGTCGGCACGGTGAGCGAGATGGCGGCCGTGCGCCAAAGATGCCGGTATTCGCCCCGCTTGCCCCGGATCTTGACAAACCCGAGGCCTGCGAGGGCGGCGATGCTCGCCTTGACATAGAAATACACAGTGGCGATGAGGAATTGCAGGACGAAGGCCGCGGGATAGAGAAGCGGTCCGATTCCTTTTAATTCTTCAACGGGCATGTCGGTGCCGCTGATGACTTCATCCGCAGTCAGCGCGAACTTCACGAATGAAACGGCGGCCGTCAGCAGGACGAACATGAAAATATATTTGACGACCTTGCCGAGCGGCAGCAGGCGGAATGCGGCAAGTTTTTTCGGCTCATGGAGCGCCGCCTTGAACAGTTGGTGAAATTTCATTGAATCGCCTCCAGCTATCCTCAAGTTTATCACGGGAATGCGAGCGGCCGGACAGAAAGTTCAACAGTTGTTTGAACCGCCCGGGTCCCAATGTTAACGGTTTGTAAATTTTGCGCCCGCCGACTTTACATTCGGCCCGATGAATCAGCATAATGGGAGCGCATGAATATTTGTCGAATGGGGTTGAATGAAAGAGTGGAGCTAAACTGGCAGGAAATGCTTTTCCAATTTCTCGGCGGACTCGGGATTTTCCTGTTTTCCATTAAATATATGGGGGACGGCCTTCAGAAAGCGGCGGGCGACCGACTGAGAGACATTTTGGACCGGTTCACGACCAATCCGTTCATGGGGGTCCTTGTCGGGATCATCGTGACCGTGCTGATCCAGTCCAGCTCGGGGACCACCGTCATCGTGGTCGGCCTCGTCAGCGCCGGGTTCATGAAACTCCGCCAGGCGATCGGAGTCATCATGGGCGCAAACATCGGAACGACGGTGACCGCGTTCATCATCGGTTTTGATGTCGGAGCGTATGCGCTGCCGATCATGGGCGTCGGGGCGTTCCTCCTGTTCTTCTTCAAGAGGGACAAGCTGAAGAACCTCGGCGAAGTCATCTTCGGTTTCGGCGGCCTGTTCCTCGGCCTGGAGCTGATGAGTGGCGGGATGAAGCCGCTGCGTGAATTGCCTGCATTCCTCGACATGACGGTCGCCATGAGCGAGCACTCCACGCTCGGCGTTGTGATCGGAACGGTCTTTACACTCATCGTCCAGAGCTCGAGTGCGACCGTCGGGATCCTGCAGGGGCTGTATGCCGAAAATCTGATCGACCTGAAAGGTGCACTGCCCGTGCTGTTCGGCGACAATATCGGGACGACGATCACGGCGATCCTCGCTTCGCTCGGGGCATCGGTTGCCGCACGGCGCGCAGCCACGACGCACGTCCTGTTCAACGTGCTCGGGACCATCATCTTCATGATCTTCCTCGTGCCGTTCACCGCTTACGTCAGCTGGCTGAGCGCGAACCTGGGCCTGGAGCCGAAAATGCAGATTGCCTTCGCGCACGGGACGTTCAATGTCCTCAACACCGTCATCCAGTTCCCTCTGATCGGAATGTGGGCATACTTCGTGACGAAGATCATCCCGGGAGAAGATGTGACGATTGAATTCCGTCCGAAGCACCTGGATCCGTCCTTCATCCACCAGTCGCCGTCGATCGCGATCGGCCAGGCGAAAGAAGAAATCCTGCGCATGGGGGAGTATGCGGTCCGCGGACTTGATGAAACGTACCGTTACTTGACCACAAGCGACAAGAAACACTCGGAAACGGCTTACCAGCTTGAAGATGCGATCAACAGCCTCGACCGCAGCATCACCGATTACCTAGTGCAGGTTTCTGCCGAGTCGATCAGCACGGTCGAGTCGGAGCGGCATGTGATCCTGATGGAGACGGTCCGCGACATTGAACGGATCGGGGATCACTTCGAGAACATCATCGAACTCATCGACTACCGGGAAGCTCACCGCGTCGTCCTGACCGAAGGCGCGATGGGCGACCTGGACGAAATGTTCACGCTCACCATCGACACGGTGAAGCGTTCCCTTGAAGCGCTCAACCACCATGATTCGGAAATCGCGCGGGAAGTGGCCGAAAAGGAAGACCTGATCGACAAAATGGAACGCAAATTCCGCAAGAAGCATATCCAGCGGCTCAATGAAGGCCAGTGTTCGGCACAGGCGGGCATCGTCTTCGTCGACATTGTCAGCAACCTGGAGCGGATCGGCGACCATGCGGTGAACATTGCGGAAGCGATCCTCGGCCGCAACCTTTGATCCGCCGGCCGGATCCGGATGAAAAGGAGGAAAACAGATGTCGGTCATTGCCTGGACGCTCATCCTGGCCAGTTTCATCATTTCATTTGCCGGTCTGCTGTATCCGGTCATCCCGGCCTCGCTGTTCGTGTTCCTCGGCTTCATCATCTACGGCCTGTTCTTCACGTTCGGCGACCTGCCCTGGTGGTTCTGGGCGGCGGAAGTTCTGTTCCTCATCCTGCTTTTCGGGGCCGACTTCCTGGCAAACGCCGTCGGAGTCAAGCGATTCGGCGGCTCGAAGGCGGGCATGTGGGGAAGCACGGTCGGCCTGATCGTCGGACCGTTCGTGATTCCAGTGGCGGGCATTCTTGCCGGCCCGTTCATCGGAGCGGTCGCCGCCGAACTGATCTTCAACCGGATGCCTCCCGGCCGTGCGCTGAAGAGCGGCATCGGCTCGCTTGTCGGCTTCCTGACATCGGTTGCGGCCAAGGCGTCCATCCAGCTCGTGATGATCATTTTGTTCCTCATCGTCATTCCGTAAAAACGGCCGAGCCCTCCGCCCGACCGGATGCACCGCCCAAAAAGGCGGTGCATTTTGTTTGTAGGGGCCCGGATATTTTGATAATGTTGAATTGTACTCATCATTTAACGACCCGGGAGGAATGTTGAAATGGCTTTCAAATTGCCTGAGCTTCCATACGCATACGATGCGCTGGAGCCGCACATCGACAAAGAAACGATGGAGATCCACCACACGAAGCACCACAACACGTACGTGACGAACCTCAACGCTGCGGTTGAGGGCACGGATCTCGCGGACAAATCGATCGAAGAAGTCCTTCGCAACTTCGATTCCGTACCGGAAGACAAGAAAACGGCAGTCCGCAACAACGGCGGCGGCCACGCGAACCACTCGCTGTTCTGGCAGCTCCTTTCCCCGAACGGCGGCGGCGAGCCGACCGGCGAACTCGCTGAAGCGATCAGCAAGAAATTCGGCAGCTTCGAGAAGTTCAAAGAAGAATTCGAAACAGCCGCAAAAGGCCGCTTCGGCTCCGGCTGGGCATGGCTCGTCGTCAACAACGGCGAACTGGAGATCACGTCCACGGCTAACCAGGATTCCCCGTACATGGAAGGGAAGACGCCGCTCCTCGGCCTCGACGTCTGGGAACACGCCTACTACCTCAAGTACCAGAACCGCCGTCCGGAATACGCTGCGGCGTTCTGGAACGTCGTCAACTGGGACGAAGTGGCCAAGCGCTACGAAGAAGCAACGAAATAATCCGCAAAAGCGGAAACCAGGCACACACCGGGCCCGTCCCAATGGTGTGTGCTTTTTTTGTCGGATTGCGATACAATCAACTTTGTGAATCTATCAGGAAAGGGGGAGGCGGGTGAACAAGAAAAGCCGCTCAAAGCAGGAATCCCCAAAGCAGAAACTCAAGAAGCATACGCAGTTCAGGATGAATGTCCTGTTCTTCTCCATTTTCCTGCTGTTTTCGACATTGATCCTCCGTCTCGGCTATCTTCAGATCGTCAAGGGGGATGACTACAAGCGGGAAATCGAAAGGACCGAGGAAATATCGGTGAATACGAGTGTTCCGCGCGGCCGCATCTATGACCGCAACGGACAGATCCTTGTCGGCAATGAACCCAAAAACGCCATCACTTACACGAAGCAGCAGCGAACGACGACGGAAGACATGCTGAAGACGGCACAAAAGCTGGCGGAACTGATCGACAAGGATCCGTCCGCCGTGACCGTTCGCGACAAAAAGGACTTCTGGATCCTCAACCACAAGGAAGAAGCCTACGACAAAGTGTCGGATGCCGAAAAGAAAAAGATCAACGGCAGCGAAACGAAGTCCAAGACCGAGCGCCAGCGTGAACTCGACAACCTGGTGCGGGACCGGATCACCGATGAAGAGATCAATTCATTCACGCCGGAAGAACTGGAAGTGCTCGCCATCTACCGCGAAATGGCATCCGGCTACAACTACTCGCCCCAGATCATCAAAAGCGGGGACGTGACGGAAGAGGAATACGCGCTCGTCTCCGAACGCCTCGGCGACATGCCGGGCGTCAACACGACGACCGACTGGGAGCGCGTCAGGAATTCGCCGCTCGCGGTGCTCGGCACGACGACGACTCCGAAACAGGGGATCCCGCAGGACAAGCTCGATTATTACCTGTCCCGCGGCTACTCCCGAAACGACCGTGTCGGCAAGAGCTATATCGAGCAGCAATACGAATCCGTCCTCCAGGGACAGAAGACCGTCGCCAAAAACGTCACCGACCGGACCGGGACCGTCATCGACACGGTGGCCGTCCAGGAAGGCCGCCCCGGCAAAGACCTCGTGCTGACGATCGACAGCGAACTCCAGACGGAAGCCGAACGGATCGTTTCCGAAAAGCTGCTCGCGCTCAAGCGCAACTACGGTTCGCAGATTCTTGACCGTGCATTCTACGTCATGCTCAACCCGAATAACGGGGAAGTGCTGGCCATGGTCGGAAAGCAGATCGTGAAAAACAAAGACGGCCAGTACGAAGTGGTGGATATTTCGTTCGGTACATACGGAATGGCCTATGAAGTCGGTTCCACCGTCAAGATGGCCACTGTGCTGACAGGCTACCAGTACGGTGCGGCGTCGATGGGGGAAGTGAAAATCGACGAACCGCTCTGGATCGGCGGGCTCAAAAAATCTTCTCTGTTCAACCCAAGAGACTATAACCGGATCCCGATCAACGACATGATGGCGCTGACCCGCTCATCGAACGTCTATATGTTCAAGATCGCCATCGCGCTCGGCGGAGGCGTCTATGAACGCAGGGCCGGCCTGTCGCTCGCGCCGGATACGATCGATAAGTTCCGCGGCTCCTTCGCTTCATTCGGGCTCGGTGCCCGAACGGGGATCGACCTCCCAAGCGAGTTTTCGGGACAGAAGGGCATCAATCCAAAACCGGGGAACGTGCTGGACTATGCAATCGGACAGTACGACACGTACACGGCGATGCAGCTCGCCCAGTATGTGTCAACCGTGGCGAATGGCGGTTACCGGATCGCCCCGCATGTCGTCAAAGAGATCCGGGAGCCATCCGTGGACGGGAAAACGCTCGGCCAGCTGTCGGAAGAGGTCCGGCCGACCATCCTGAACCGGATCGCCAACAGCAACACCGAAATCGACCGCATCCAGCAGGCCATGTATTCGGTCTACTATAACCAGCGGGGCACCGCCTACAAAGATTTCCATGACACAAAATATAAGGCCGCCGGGAAAACCGGCACCGCGCAGAAAAAATACTACGACGATCCGGAAAGCCCGTTTTACACTAAAGACACCGTCACGGTCTCCCACGTCGGATTTGCTCCGTTCGAAGAGCCCGAAATGGCCTACGCGGTCCTTGTGCCGAACGTCACGACGGTGCCGTCAAAAGTTCCGCACCCGAACAACGAAATCGCACGCCATATGGCCGACTTTTACTTTGAACTCAAAGAAAAGAGAGCGGCAGAAGGAATTTCCGGACCCGACGTGGACTACACGCTCAAGGAGCCGGAAAACGGCGAGGCCATCCGGGAGGGCGAGTGAGGCGGAAAGGGGACTTTCCGCTTCCGTTCATATTTTTATGGACATCCGTCCGGATTATGCTATAATGGAACAGTCGTATAAATCTTGCTCAAAAAATGCTCATGAATCATGCTCAACTCTTCGATCCTGTATGAGTGGGAGGGAAATCGAATGCGCGTTAATGTGACACTTGCCTGCACAGAATGCGGCGAGCGCAATTACATCACTACGAAAAACAAGCGGACCAATCCGGAACGCATTGAAATGAAGAAATTCTGCTCGCGTGACAACAAACAAACTCTGCACCGTGAAACAAAATAAGCGGATACTGCCAAAACCCTCACCGGTTTTGGTTTTTTCGTTAAAGGGGTGGGGCCGATGGATAAGAAGGAAATCCGAAGGGCAGTACTGGGCTGGCTGAGGGGACTTTCCGAAGACGATCACCGGATAAAAGGCCGAAGGGCAGCGGACCGGCTGATCTCCGACAACCGGTTTGGGGAGGCCGACACGATCGGCATCACGGTCTCCAGACATCCGGAGATCGACACGCTGCCGGTGATCCGGGCCGCCTGGAAGGCCGGAAAGCGTGTGGCGGTGCCGAGGTGCCATCCCGCCGACAGAAGCATGCAGTTTCGGGAAATCACTTCCTTTGACCAGCTGGAAACCGTTTATATGGACCTGCGTGAACCGGCGGAGGGCCGGACCCGGCCGGTGGCCAAAGAGGAAATCGGCCTCATCGTCGTTCCGGGGGTGGTGTTTTCCCCGGACGGCTTCAGAATCGGCTTCGGCGGCGGCTATTATGACCGCTACCTGGCCGGCTACCGCGGCGAAACGGTTTCGCTCGCCCTGGAAGGCCAGCTGACGGAGGGGCTGCCCGCTGAGCCGCACGACATTCCCGTCGGTTCGATCATGACGGAAAGCCGGACGATCGAATGCGGGGAGGCACGAGATGGAGACCGTTCTTGATGTCATGAAACTGCTGAAGCGTTTTGGAACATATGTATACACGGGAGACCGGAACGCCGACCTTGTGCTGCTTGAAATGGAACTGCGCGAACTGCGGGAGAACGGCATGATCGGCACCGAGGACTTCATGAAGGCGATCCTGATTTTGAGGAAAGGCGATTAGGGGCTTCAATTCTTGAGAATTGTTGAACTTTCTCCGAGAGTGAAACTTTCCGGTGTTTGCTTCCGTCTTAATAGGGGTATACGGATTTATGCGTGCTCCAGGTATTTTCAAAGAAACCCGCCATCATATCTTGTCCGGACCACCGGACTCTCATCCAGAAAGGGGTTAGACCAACAGTGACTCAATCGAAAAAGTCCAAAATCCTGCCCCTGCTGCTTATCGCAGTGGTGGCAACATGGCTGAAGACCTACCTTACCTACAAGACGAGCTTCAACCTCAATATCGATAATCCGATGCAGGAACTGATCCTTTTCATCAATCCTCTCAGCTTCCTGCTCTTCATCTACGGCATCGCCCTTTTCATGAAAACCTGGAAAGGCGCGGTCCGGTACCTGCTCACCGTCAGCACGATCCTGACCGTGGTCCTGTATGCCAACGTCGTGTTTTACCGGTTCTACAGCGACTTCATCACTTTGCCGGTCCTGTTCCAGACGAACAACTTCGGCGATCTCGGCTCGTCCGTCACGTCGAGCCTGCGCCTTCAGGATCCGCTTTACTTCATTGATATCCTCATCATCTGGTTTGCAGCCCGCAAACTGAAGGACGCCGGCGAATACCGGGTTGTCCGACCGATGATGCGCAGGATCTACTTTGTCGGCGTGGCGGCGCTGCTTGTGCTGAACCTCGGCCTCGCCGAGACGGAGCGTCCGCAGCTGCTCACGCGCAGCTTTGACCGGGAGCTTCTCGTGAAAAACCTGGGTACGTACAACTATCATCTCTATGACATTTATATCCAGTCGAAGTCGCATGCGCAGCGTGCCCTTGCCGACGGCTCCGAACTCGCGGAGATCGAGAACTACACCGCCGCGAACTACGCAGAGCCGGACAAAGACATGTTCGGTGCGGCGAAGGGCCGCAACCTGATCGTCGTGTCCATGGAATCGCTGCAGAACTTCCCGATCAACAACGAAATGAACGGGGAAGTCGTCACGCCGTTCCTGAACAGCCTGACGCAGGACAAAGACACGTTCTACTTCTCTAACTTCTACCACCAGACCGGTCTCGGCAAAACATCCGATTCCGAGTTCCTGTTTGAGAACTCTCTGTTCGGGCTCGGCGGCGGTGCGGTATTCTTCACGCACGGCGGGAACACGTACAACTCCCTCGCCGAGAAAGTCGGCCAGTACGGCTATTCGTCCAACGTCCTGCACGCGAACAGCAAGAGCTTCTGGAACCGCGACATGATGTACAAGGCGCTCGACATCGACAAATTCTACGACATCGACAGCTACGAGATCGGTGAAGGCGATGCCGTCAACTGGGGCATGAAGGACATCCCGTTCTTCGAGCAGTCGGCCGCACATCTGTCGGAGATCAAGCAGCCGTTCTACGCGCGGCTTACCACTCTGACGAACCACTATCCGTTCACGCTGGATGAAGAAGACATGTATATCCCTGAGTACGATTCGAACTCGAAGACGCTAAACCGGTATTTCCAGACCGTCCGCTACATGGATGAGTCGCTGAAGCTGTTCTTCGAAGACCTGAAAAAGCAGGGGCTTTACGATAACTCGATCATCGTCATGTACGGAGACCACTACGGAATTTCCGAGAACCACAACAAGGCGATGAGCCAGTACTTGGGCGAAGAAATCACACCGCTCGTCTCGGCAGAACTTCAGAAGGTTCCGCTCTTTATCCACATTCCGGGCTATGGCAAGGGCGAGGAAGTCGACAAGCTTGCCGGTCAAATCGACCTGCGCCCGACCGTCCTTCACCTGCTCGGCATGGACACGAAGGAAGACATTGAATTCGGAACGGACATCTTCTCGCCGGAACACGACCAGTTCGTCGCATTCCGGGATGGCCGGTTCGTCACGCCTGACCATATCTACGCAGGTGATACGTGCTACCGGCTCGATACGAGGGAAGAGGACGACGGGGAGGCATGCGAGCCGGGCAGCGAGAAAGCGCGCCAGGAGCTCATGTATTCCGACAAGGTCATCAACGGAGACCTTCTCCGCTTCTACGACGAGCAGCCGCAAACCGGCGAAGCCAGGATCCAGGAAGCGAAATAATCAAAACAGGGGCACCCAAAGCCGAAAGGCTCCGGGTGCCCCTGTTTTTTATAACGGGAAGACCGGACGGAAAAGGGCCGGCACAGAATGACTGTGCCGGCCCTTTTTTTGAATCAATGCAGTTTTGGCGGGTAACCCTGGAAAGCGATCGTCAGGACGACGAATGCTCCGAAAACGATAAAAGCAACGAGGTTGAAGGCGATGCTCAGGACGTTTCTCTGCTTGAAGCCCTGAACGGTGCCAACGGCTGCCAGAATGGCGATTAAGCCGAAAAAGACCATCAATAAGTTCATCGGTGACACTCCTTCCGACATGGTTCATCATAATAAATATACCGCATATAAACTCCTCTTCTATTGTAATGTTTGGCTTGCCGTTTGTCGAGGAATATTCGTGACGAATGTATGAACATGATCCGGCGGTCCTCTGCTACAATAGGGGCGGAGGTGTCATCATGATCAAATTCCATGCAATTGCACTCGGCCCCGTCCAGGCCAACTGCTATATCGCGGAAGCGGAAAATGGGGAGTGCCTTATTTTTGACCCGGGCGGCGAGCCCGAGCGGCTGATCGGGGAACTCGGGAAGATGGGGCTCCGGCCGTCAGCCGTCTACTTGACGCATGCCCATTTTGACCACATCGGGGCCCTGGAAGGCATACGGGATGAATACGGGATCCCCGCCCATCTTCATGAAGAAGAGAAAGCGTGGCTGTCCGATCCGATGCAAAACGGCTCGGGACGGTATCCGGGCCTTCCTCAAATTCGCATGGCGGGACCGGAAGGCGTCCTTTCCGGAGAACAGGAGCACGAAGCAGGTCCGTTCAGGTTCCGCACACTGCATGTTCCGGGCCATTCCCCTGGCAGCGTGGCTTATTACTTTCCGGATGAGGGGGTGGCGGTCGCCGGTGATGCACTGTTCAAGGGCAGCATCGGAAGGACGGACCTGCCGGGCGGCGATCACGGCAAGCTCATCCGCTCCATCCATGACAAGCTTCTTACACTGCCCGAAGAAACGGTCGTCCTCCCGGGGCACGGCGGCCCGACGACGATCGGCGATGAAATGGCAAGCAATCCGTTTCTCAATGGATTCGGATGATTTCCAGGAAAAGCGGAAACAAAAACTGCAGGGGGATGAGATGCTCCCGCCTGCAGTCTGGGGCAGCCGGCTCGCCGGCTGCTTTTGTTATGTACCGAAGATGATCAGTGGCCTGCGCCCGGTACATGAATGAAGTTCGTATAATAGCTGAATCCGACCATAAAGACCATCAGATACGCTCCGAGGATGTACATATACATACGTTCGGTCAGGTTCATGTACCCAAGCAGGATGAAGAATCCGGTGCTTGCCAGCATGAGAAGCGATGGCGTCATCATGCCGCCGATATAGAACATGACTGCAAAGATGCCTGTCCAGAAGCCCATGAGCTTGTACATATTATCCACGCGCGTTCCCTCCTTTATCAGCGGTGCAATAATCTCCTGTTCATTATATCGGTTTTGTCTTCAAGGTGCAAACTGAATCGGAAACCGGTTTGTGACAAAAGAATGGCTGTCCTGTTTGTTTGCCGTTATTTGATTTTGAAGCACTTTTTGATGCCAAATTGTAATTTTGGCATCAAAAAGTGCTTCATTTTGCAAAGTTGCGGAGTTAGCTACCCACGGGGGTATTTACCGCTTATACTCAAGGAGACGGGGAAGAGCGGTCCTTCCTTGTCCGATACCGTTGCAGAGGAGGCATGGCAATGGACAATTTCATCGAACAGAAAGCGAGGGAACTGCTCGGCGGCGCGCTGGACGGCGGTGCGACGGATCTGCATCTGAATCCGTTGGACGGCGGCTATGAAGTCCAGCACAGGAAGGACCGCCGGATCATTACGGCTTCGGAAATCCCGGACGGCCTGGGAGAACGGATTATTTCGTTTTATAAGTATTTGTCGTCGCTCGACATCGGAGAAAGACGAAAGCCCCAGAGCGGTGCCTTCACGATGGAGTTCGGCCGTGACGAGTATTCGTTCAGGATTTCCACCTTGCCGTCGGTCAACATGAAGGAGAGCGCAGCCATCCGGTTCCAGCTGCAGGCGGCCGCGTTGCCGGTTCGCAGGCTGACGGTCGACACCGAGAGTGCACGGCTGCTCCAGGACGCCTCGTCCCTCCGCCAGGGCATGGTCTTTTTCACTGGTCCGACCGGTTCCGGGAAGACGACGACCATGTACGCACTCACCCGGCACTGCGCCTCCGTGCTCAGCCGGCACGTCATTTCTTTGGAAGACCCGGTGGAAAGTCCGCAGCCGCATCTGCTTCAGGTGCAGGTGAATGAGCGGGCGGGAATCACTTACTCGGCCGGACTGAAGGCGATTTTACGCCATTCGCCGGATGTCATCATGATCGGCGAGATCCGCGACGCCGAAACGGCGAAAGTGGCCGTGCAGGCCGCGCTCACCGGCCATCTTGTCCTGGCGACGGTCCACTCGAAGGATTCCGTCGGCAGCCTGTTCCGCATGATGGAGTTCGGCATCCGGCTGGAAGAGCTGAGGCAGACGGTTGAGATGATCTGCGCACAGCGGCTCGTTGAAAACGGAGCGGGGCGGCAGGCGGTCTATGAAATTCTGCAGGGCCGGCTTCTTGCCGAAGCCTTCGAGGCGCTGAGGGAAGACCGTCCGTTCGCCATGCCGCGTCATCTGTCGCTGGACTGGAAGGAGACGGCCATTGGTGCAGATCCGGGAACGATTGCGGGCAGTTAGGAAAACACGTCCGAAAAAGCGGATCCGTCAGCCCGAACGGCTGCTTCAGAGGGCGTCGGGACTCATGGGTGAGGGCTATACGTTCCATGATTCAATCCGGATGTTGCTGCCCCATCATCTCGGTGACCCGGGTCCCGCCCTCCTGCAGCTTGAACGGAACCTGCGCTCCGGCCTCGGCCCGGTCGAAATCCTGGAAGGCGTGGGGTTCAGCCGCACTTCCCTGATGCCGGTCGGGATCGCCGTGGAGCACGGGAACCTCCCCGAAGCGCTCGGCACGATGGCGGACAAGCTCAGGCGGCGGGGAAAGACGATGGACAAGCTGAAGAAGGCGACCGTGTATCCGGCGATCCTGTTTGGCTTCATCACGATTTTGTTCATTCTGTTTCGGCTGCTGTTCATGCCGAATATGGAGCGCCTGCTCGGAAGCCGGGGCGGCGGAGGAGCGGCGCTGGATATTTCCGGCATGCTGCTGAAGTTGCCGGATCTGCTGTTCGGCGCGGTGCTTGCCGCTGTGCTTGCGGGGCTTCCTGCGTTCTTCTACTGGAAAAAGCAAACGCCGGCTAGGCGGCACCGGCTCCTCCTGTCCGTTCCGCTAGCAGGAAGATGGCAGCGCATGGCCCATACGGCCGTGTTTTCAAGGGAAATGGGCACGTTGCTGATCGGCGGAATCTCGCTTCAGCATTCGCTTCGGATCCTGTCGGGACAAGCGCCGGGATCGATGCTTGAACACTTGGTCGACCGGGTGGAAAGTGAGGTGGTCCGCGGCAGCCAGCTGCACAAAGCAGTTGGAGTCGCCGGCGGCTTTACGGAAGATTTCTCCTCATTCATCCGGCACGGCGAAGAAGGAGGACACCTGCCGAGGGAGCTGCTCATCTACGGCGAGCTTCTTGATGAGCAGATTGAGGAGGAGTCGGAGAAGCTCATTGCGGTGGTCCAGCCGGTCCTGTTTTCGATTTTGGCCGTCTGCATCCTTGGTGCCTACTTGGCGCTGATGCTGCCGGTGTACAGCATGATCGATATTCAATGAAAGGAGAAAAAAGATGCTGAAAAAACTTATCGGGAGAGAGGACGGCTTCACCCTGATCGAAATGATGATCGTCCTTCTCGTCATTTCCGTGCTCATCCTCATCGCCATACCGAACGTGATGAAGCGGGCAGAGTCAATCGATGACACCGGGTGTGACGCATTGGTGAAAATGGTGGAAGGCCAGGTCCAGGCCTATCGTCTGGAACTGAGGAAGAATCCGGCCAGTGCCGCCGAGCTGGTCTCTGCTGACTTCCTCGACGACAATCCGGATGCGCTCACCTGCTCGGACGGCCGGACGGTGGCGGTGAACAATGGCGACGTCATCATCAACCCGGCGCCGTGACGCAGGCTTCACCTTTGCGGAAGTGCTCCTTGTCTTGTTCGTCGTGTCGGTGATCACGGCCGTGGTGGCGGCAGCCGCGGGCCGCCTGCCCCCTGCGGCCGGCCCCTCGATGTTCTTTGAGGAACAGCTGAAGACCGATATTCAAACCGTGCAGGCGTACGCACTCGCCAACCGGTCGGAAGGGCGGATTGTCTTCCGCGGGGACAGAAAGGGGTATCAGGGGGCGGGCCCGGGCAAGGTTGTGCTGTTTGAGCGCGAGTTTCCCGAAGGCATAACGCTGTCCCCGTTCGGCAACACGCTCAAGACTGTGGCATTCAACTCGAACGGCTCCGTCCTTGCGTTCGGCACCGTCTATTTCAACACCCCCGCCGGCACTCGGACGATGCGGGTGCACATCGGCAAGGGACGTGTCCGGTTTGAAGGATGAACGGGGATATTCCTGGCCCGAGTCCATGCTGAGCCTGCTCATCGTGTCGATTATCTGGCTCACGCTGGTGCCCGCGGCGGACAAAATGACACTCCGTCTCGATGAACGGAGGCTGGCCGCACAGGCGGCTGCCGCCGCATCCGATGCAGTGGACGCCCACGTTGCGTACGGGGAACACGAGGGCACCCTGCTGATCGACGGAACCCATTTTGACTGGAGAATGGAAGGGGAGGGCATCTGTGTGGCATACCGGTCGCTGTCGGGATGGCAGTCGCTCTGCATCGCGCCCTAGCAGGGAAGGCGGTTACACGTTCATCGATTCACTGCTCCAGCTGACGATCTTTTCGATGTTCTGCCTGTTTTCGCTTGCTTTCCTCACCTGGGCCGGACAGACGGCCGGGAAAATGACGGACGATACGGCCGTTGAGTGGGAATTGTTCCGGAGGGAACTGATGCCGTATCTGCGCGGCATTGACGACATCCGGGTCCACGCTGGCGGAGAAGGAGTGTCCGTCGGCAAAAGCGGGACAATCACCGACATCGAGCGTCACGGGGAAGTGATCCGCAAGCGCGTGGACCGGGAAGGGCATGAACAAATGCTGACGGGGGTGGGGCGTGCCCGCTTCTTTATGGAAGGAAACCGCCAGCTGGTCCTGATTGCCAAATTCAGCAATGGAACCGAAAGGAGGACCACCCATACGCTTGTTTTCAAGGAAGACGGGGAATGAACGCGGGGCGTCTTTGCCGGCTGCTCTCCTTCTTCTTCTGCTCGCCTCGGCGTTTATTTTCTCTTCACTTGCCGCTTATGAAAGCCAGTTGCACGCCTATACGATGTTGGAATCGGCGTCCACTCGTGATACGATAATGAAAATCGAATCGGGTTCACATGAATCGGCTTCACAAGCAGGCAGGTGGGAAGATGAAGAAAGTGTATCTGATCGGGTACATGGGATCGGGGAAATCGGCGATCGGCAGGAGACTGAGCTACGCGCTGAAGATGCCGTATTACGACATGGACCGGGAGATTGAGCGGAAATTGGGCATGAAAATACCTGAGATTTTCGAAACATTCGGCGAAGAGCATTTCCGTGCGCTGGAAACCGAGTTTTTGAAGGAATTCCGGGATGAATGGTGCATCATTTCAACAGGCGGCGGCACCCCGATCAGGCCGGAGAACCGGGAGATCATGAGAAAGACCGGGCTCGTCCTGTTCCTCAATGCCCCGTTCCATGAGATCTGGCGCCGGATCAGAACCGATCGCAACCGCCCGATCGTCCAGCGCTCGACCCGCGAGGAACTTCAGAACCTTTACAATGAACGAAAGAAAATCTACCGCAGGACGGCCCACATCACGGTCAACACGGAAGGCAGGTCGCTCCGGCAGGCGACGGAGTATGCGGCCCGGCAAGTGAGGCGGCTGAAGGGGAAGTGATTTTGTACCGCCCCCTCTAATCACGAACAATAGGGAAGGAGCGAATAATTTCATTCGTCTATTCAGGTGCCCAGAAAAAAGATTGCGTTTTCTGCCTGTTCAATGTTAGGATATAGGCAAAGCGGCAGACGCTTTGAAGTAATCCGACAGTTGAATAACAGGGCGCTTTGCGCCGGGCGGATGATTGTACGGGGAGAGAACGCGATTTTGCGTCGCCGAAGGAGCAAGTAACGGATGTTATGAATCTCTCAGGCAAAAAGACTCGTACAGGACGCATCTCTGGAGAGTGCCGGGAAAGCCGGCCACCAACGAGGAAAACCGATCAGGAAAACTTTCAGGTGACAGGACAGAGGACCCGTTTCAAGGGGCCTCTGTCTTTTTTATCTGGAAAAAGGGGGAAAACTGAGTGGCTGAAGAGTTGCTGCGCACCCCGCTGTTTGATCTTTATTCAGCGAACGGGGCGAAAACGATCGATTTTGGAGGATGGGACCTGCCCGTCCAGTTTTCCGGCATCAAAGCCGAGCATGAAGCGGTCCGGACCCGTGCGGGGCTGTTTGACGTGTCCCATATGGGCGAAGTGATCGTGGAGGGGCCTGACAGCACCAAGTTCCTTCAGAAGCTCGTTACCAACGATGTGTCCAAGCTCACTGAAGGACGGGCCCAGTACACCGTCATGTGCAATGAAAAGGGCGGCACGGTGGACGATCTCCTCATCTATAAGATGTCCGGTGACAAGTACTTCGTCGTCGTCAATGCCGCAAACACGGAAAAAGACGTGAACTGGATGAACGAGCATGCGGAGGGGGACGTCACCATCACCGATGTTTCTCCGGACTATGCACTGCTCGCGCTGCAGGGGCCGAATGCCGAAAGGATTCTGTCGAAGCTGACCGACGAGCCGCTTGCTGAGATCAAGTTCTTCCGTTTCAAGGAAGGTGTGGACATCGCCGGCAAAAAAGCCCTCGTTTCCCGCACGGGCTATACGGGCGAGGACGGATTTGAAATCTATGCGAGTCCGGATTCCGCCCGTGCGCTCTGGAAGGACCTTCTGCAGGCGGGCGAGTCGGATGGGCTGGTTCCCGCCGGCCTCGGCGCCCGGGACACGCTGCGTTTTGAAGCCGGCCTTCCGCTCTACGGCCAGGAGCTGTCCGACGACATCTCCCCGCTTGAGGCGGGCCTCGGTTTTGTCGTGAAGCTCGGAAAAGAGGAAGACTTCATCGGCAAGTCCGCGCTTGCCGCACAAAAGGAAGAAGGCATTCCGCGCAAGCTCGTCGGCCTTGAGATGATCGACAAGGGAATCCCGCGCACCGGCTATGCGGTGTATCACGGAGAAGAGAAGGTCGGGGAAGTGACGACCGGAACCCAGTCGCCCACACTCGGCAAAAACATCGGAAATGCACTCATCAAGTCGGAGTTCGCGAATCCCGGTGAAGAAGTGGAAGTTGAAGTGAGGAAGCGCCGCCTGAAGGCCAAAATCGTGGAAACCCCGTTCTATAAGCGTTCGAAATCCTAACGAAGAGAGGTCAAGATCATAATGAAGCACCGCTATCTGCCGATGACCGAAACCGACAAAAAGGAAATGCTCGACACGATCGGCATTGATTCGATCGATGAACTGTTTGCCGATATTCCTGAAAAAGTGCGCTTTGAGCGCGATTATGACATCAAGCCAGCACTTTCTGAAACCGATCTGCTGAAAGAGCTGGCCGCCCTTGCAGGCCAAAATGCCGACAGCCGTTCGCATGCCTCGTTCATCGGGGCGGGCGTCTATGACCATTACAAGCCGGTCATCGTCGACCATGTCATTTCCCGTTCGGAATTTTACACAGCCTATACGCCTTATCAGCCGGAACTGTCGCAGGGCGAGCTGCAGGCAATTTTCGAGTTCCAGACGATGATCTGCGAACTGACCGGAATGGACATCGCCAACTCGTCGATGTACGACGGCGGCACTTCGCTGGCGGAGGCAGGCACGCTTGCCGCGGGACATACGCGACGCAAGAAACTTCTGATTTCGGAAGCGGTCCATCCGGAATACCGGGACGTCGTCCGCACCTATGCGGCGGGCCAGTCCGTCGAAGTCGTCGAAGTCCCGCTCAAGGACGGCAAGACCGATGCGGATGCGCTCGCCTCGATGATCGACGGCGACACGGCGGCCGTTATGGTCCAGTACCCGAACTTCTTCGGCCAGATCGAAGACATTGGCCATTTCGCGGATTTAGCCCATGAACAGAAGGCGCTCTTCGTCGTTTCCGCGAATCCGCTCGCACTCGCCGTCCTGACGCCGCCGGGCAAACTCGGTGCAGACATCACGGTCGGCGATGCGCAGCCGTTCGGCATTCCCGAATCGTTCGGCGGACCGCACTGCGGCTACTTCGCCGTAACCGAGAAGCTAATGCGGAAAGTGCCGGGCCGCCTCATCGGCGAAACGAACGACGAACAGGGCCGCCGCGGCTATGTTCTCACCCTTCAGGCCCGCGAACAGCACATCCGCCGGGAAAAGGCGACGTCCAACATCTGCTCGAATCAGGCGCTCAACGCACTTGCCGCTTCCGTCGCCATGACGGCGCTCGGCCGCAACGGCGTGCGGGAAATGGCGATCCAGAACATTTCAAAGACCCGATACGCCATCGAAGCGTTCAAGGCGGCCGGCTTTGACGTGAAATTCGGCGGCCCGTGCTTCAATGAGTTCGTCGTGGACTGCAAAGAGCCGGTCGGGGAACTCAACAAGCGTCTGCTCGGCGCCGGCATCATCGGCGGCTACGACCTGGGGCTCATTTATCCCGAGTTCAAGAACCACGCGCTCCTCGCCGTCACCGAACAGCGGACCAAGGAAGAAATCGATGCACTTGTGCAGGAAATGGAGGCCATCCATGCATAACGAAAATCAGCCGCTCATTTTTGAAATCAGCAAAGAAGGACGGATCGGATACAGCCTTCCCGAACTGGATGTTCCGGAAGTCGATCTTTCAAGCTTCCTGCCGGAGGGACTGCTCCGGGAAGAGCCGGCAGCGCTGCCGGAAGTGTCGGAGCTGGACATCATGCGCCACTACACGGCGCTGTCCAATCGGAACCACGGCATTGATTCCGGATTTTATCCGCTCGGATCGTGCACAATGAAATACAATCCGAAAGTGAACGAGGCCGTTGCACGGCTTTCCGGATTCGCGGACATCCATCCGCTCCAGGACGAATCGTCGGTGCAGGGCGCGATGGCGCTTATGTATGATCTGCAGGAACATCTGGTGGAAATCACGGGGATGGACGAAGTGACGCTCCAGTCCGCCGCAGGCGCGCAGGGCGAATGGACGGCGCTTATGATGATCCGTGCCTTCCACGAAGCGAACGGTGACCATCAGCGCACGAAAGTCATCGTTCCGGACACGGCCCACGGCACGAACCCGGCATCCGCCGCGGTGGCCGGATTTGACACGGTCACGGTCCAGTCGAATGAAGACGGGCTCGTCGACCTGGAAGACCTGCGGAGAGTGGCGGGCGAAGACACCGCTGCGCTTATGCTGACGAACCCGAACACGCTCGGCCTGTTTGAAGAGCATATCCTGGAGATGGCCGAAATCATCCACGGCGTCGGCGGCAAGCTCTACTATGACGGCGCGAATCTGAATGCCGTCATGTCGAAGTCACGTCCGGGGGACATGGGCTTTGACGCCGTCCACCTGAACCTTCACAAGACGTTCACCGGTCCTCACGGCGGCGGCGGCCCGGGCTCCGGTCCGGTCGGCGTCAAGAAAGAGCTCATTCCTTACCTTCCGAAGCCGGTCCTCGTGAAGAAGGAAGACCGCTACACATTCGACTACGACCGCCCGCAGTCGATCGGCCGCGTCAAGCCGTTCTACGGCAACTTCGGCATCAACGTGCGTGCGTATGCCTACATCCGGTCGATGGGCGCGGAAGGGCTGAAGCTCGTTTCCGAGTATGCGGTCCTGAACGCGAATTACATGCTGCGCCGGCTTGCGCCGTATTTCGATACGCCGTATGAGCAGCACTGCAAGCATGAATTTGTCCTGAGCGGCCGCCGCCAGAAAAAACTCGGCGTTCGCACGCTGGACATCGCGAAGCGGCTGCTGGACTTCGGCTTCCACCCGCCGACTGTCTACTTCCCGCTCAACGTCGAGGAAGGCATGATGATCGAGCCGACCGAGACGGAGTCGAAGGAAACGCTGGACGCTTTCATCGACGCCATGATCCAGATTGCCAAGGAAGTCGAGGAAACGCCGGAAATCGTCCAGGAAGCCCCTCACACGACCGTCGTCACCCGACTCGACGAAACGAAGGCCGCGCGCAAGCCGGTCCTGAAATACGTCCGGAAAGAAGAATCCGAACCCGTTGCGGTGAACTGATCACCGGTATGGAAACAACAATAGACTGCAGCCAGAGTGAGCGTCATGCTCCTCTGGCTGCAGTTTTTACGTTCCAAGGGGTTTCCGATGCGGCCCCTTGCTCGAATTTGACATGATGAGTGCTAAATGAGGAGTATGAGGCGGGAAATCGGAGTAAGGGGATGGAATCGGAGTATGGGAGACGAAATCGGAGTATGGGATGGAAAATCGGAGTAAGGGAGATGGAATCGGAGTATGGGACGGAAAATCGGAGTAAGGGGGACGAAATCGGAGTATGGGATGGAAAATCGGAGTAAGGGGGATGGAATCGGAGTATGGGATGGAAAATCGGAGTAAGGGGGATGGAATCGGAGTATGGGACGGAAAATCGGAGTAAGGGAGACGAAATCGGAGTAAGGGACGGAATTTCGGAGTAAGGGAGACGAAATCGGAGTATGGGATGGAATTTCGGAGCAAGGGAGATGAAATCGGAGTAAGGGATGGAAAATCGGAGTATGGAAGCCAAATTCGGAGTATGGGTGGCGACGCACGCGGTAAGCGGGCGGATTTTTTTGACTGATGGAGTTCTTGGAAATGATCAATGATGCTGTCCGGGATGAGTGGAATCATAAAGGCTGTGAGTGAGCGCGTTGCGGGGGTGAGTGGAATCATAGACCTCGTGAGTGAGCGCGTTGCCCTGGTGAGTGGAATCATAGAGTTACCGAAGAGAGTGGATTCATGGAGCGATGCTGTCCGGTTCCCTGTGTGATTTCAATCAGAAGGAGAAGAAGTACACGGGATGGGCGGCTAAAGCGTCCGTCGAAGCCCCCGCGTTGCTGTCCAATGCTTCGCTCTTAGACGCAGAAAGAGCATTGCTTTCCAACGCTTCATTCTTGGACGCTGACAGAACGATGCCGCCAATCTTCGTATTGGCGCAGGCTGAGGCGGCGTCCGTATTTCGTCGACTGTTGGATTTTAAATAACTCTACCAAACAAGCGGAAGCAGGCGCTTTATACTTTTCCTGGAAGCCTCGCCAAGCCTGCCGGCGGCTGTGCTTGAGTGATTGAACCTAAAAAGCCGGACAGGAGAAGGGTCTCCTGTCCGGCTTTTGTTTGAGGGTCCGCGGTTATTTCGTTTTGATTTTACCGGTCCATTGGCGGAAGCCGCCTTTGAGCATGTAGAGTTGGCTGCAGCCGCGCTTTTTCAGGAACAGGGCGGCGCGTCCGCTGCGGGAACCGTTCTGGTCGTACAGGTAGACGGGCTTGTCCGGACGGATCTCCTTGTAGCGCTGGCGGAACTGGGTGAGCGGGATGTTCCGGGCGCCGAGGATGTGTCCGGCGTCGAAGTCCTTCGGTTCGCGCACGTCGATGAGCTGGGCCTTCCGGTAGCCTGCGATGAATTCGTCCTGGGTGAGCGGCGCCACGGCACCGCGGGTTCTGAGAACCGTAACGAGCATATAGACGATCATGGCAAACAAGATCGCCGCAATCAGATAAAGTGTAGTCAAAGCCGTTTTCCCCTTTCTCTCTCAAAATGATTATAAAAGAACTGGAGCATTCCGTCCACGTTCCCCGAAATTTATTCACCGGACCGGCAAAAATTCAGCGTTGAAATATGATAAACTGGAACCATTGTGTTTTTCGAAAGGTGATGGTGAAATGTCGGAAAAATGGCTGTTCATCAATTCCGGACCCCAGAGTCCCTCTTACAATATGGCGCTCGATGAAGCGCTGCTCGATCTGCACAGCCGGGGGGTTATTCCTCCGGTGATCCGCTTTTATGAATGGAATCCGCCGACCTTGTCGATCGGTTATTTTCAGGAGGCCGAAAAGGCGGTGGACCTCGATTCGGTCCGCCGTCAAAATTTCGGCTTCGTGCGCCGTCCGACCGGCGGCAGGGCCGTTCTCCATGACCGCGAACTCACGTACAGTGTGATCGTCTCGGAATCCCATCCGCTTATGCCGGAGAGCGTGACGGAGGCCTATCGCGTGATCAGCGCGGGCCTGCTTCAAGGTTTCCGGAACCTCGGCCTTGACGCGGAACTGGCGGTTCCTGCCGGCCGCGAAGAACGTGAAGCGCTGAGAAAGCCGAAAAGCGCCGTCTGCTTTGATGCGCCGAGCTGGTATGAGCTCGTCGTCGAGGGCAGGAAGGCGGCGGGCAGCGCACAGACCCGCCAGAAGGGTGTCATCCTCCAGCACGGCGCGATTCCGGTCGGCCTGGATCTGGACAAGCTCGTTTCGGTGTTCCGCTTTTCGTCCGAAGAGCGGCGCAACGAAATGAAGCGCAAGCTCGAAGGGAAGGCAGTATCGATCGAGGGGCTGCTCGGGCGCCCGGTCGGCATGGACGTCTGTGCGGATGCGTTCCGCAGCGGCTTCCAAGAAGGGCTTGGCATCGAACTGGAAGACTACACCCCGACGGCTGAACAGGAAACACTCATCCGCCGGATCGAAGAGGAAAAATATGCTTCGGACCTATGGAATTACAGAAAGTGAAAACGGGTCTTTCGGCTCATTTTTAGCCACCCTTTTATTTCCATGCAAGCGGAAAAGCAAGCGCCCCAAAGGTCCGCGCTCCGCGTTCAAAAGTCAAGCGGAATTTCGATTCTTGAACCCGAGTTTCAATATGTAGTAGATTAGGGAAGTACATAAGCACAACATGTTGTATCAATACAGAAATAGACAGGAGGAGGTCATTTTATGGTCATCGCCTCTCAACAGAATCCGCCGGTGCTGGACAAGCAAAAACTGAACTCGGATATTTCTCGGTTCCCTCAGGTCCATCCGGTGACGGAAGATATGAAAATCACCCACAAAGGGGTTTCGCGGCTGGTCATGATCGACCGCTATTCGTTCAAGGACATGGAAAAGGAAACACTCGGCGAAGGGGATTTCGTCGTGCTTACGGTCAAGGAAGATCCGAAGTTCCCGGCAAGGGGACTCGGGTACATCCTGTCCGTCGACCGGGAAGCCGGCAGGGCGGAAGTTTGGATCGAGCCGGAATACCGGACCGCGATCGACAATCCCGACGAACAGGAAAAAGGCATCGTCTCCCGGCCGCTCGAAGTGATCGAGAAGCCGCTTGAAGTGTTCTATGAACAGATTGCCCTGCGCAACGCGACCGGCCTCGCCTCCGTCGAGCAGGACGAAAAAAAGCGCTCCGAATCATTCAGCCGCTTCTACCGCGAACTGGTCTCGCTGAACTTCATCCCGGCAGGCCGTGTCCTGTACGGCGCGGGTTCGGAAACGGACGTGACTTACTTCAACTGTTACGTCATGCCGTTTGTCCCGGACTCCCGGGAAGGCATCTCCGACCACCGCAAGCAGGTCATGGAAATCATGAGCCGCGGCGGCGGCGTCGGCACAAACGGTTCGACGCTCCGTCCGCGCAACACGCTTGCACGCGGGGTCAACGGCAAGTCGTCGGGGTCTGTTTCCTGGCTGGACGACATCGCCAAGCTGACGCATCTTGTCGAACAGGGCGGATCACGCCGCGGTGCGCAGATGATCATGCTTGCGGACTGGCACCCGGACATCGCCGAATTCATCATTTCCAAAATGCAGAATCCCCGGATTCTCCGGTTCCTCGTCGAAAACACGGAAGATGAACAGATCCGAAAGCTTGCGAACGAAAAGCTGAAGTTCAAGCCGTTCACCCAGCAGGAAGAAGCCATGTACCAGGGGATCGTCAATTACAAGAACATCCCGGGACACGGCGGGTTCAATGAAGGCATCATCCGCGACGCCGAACAGAAGCTCCGCGACGGCGGCACTTATTCCGTCCACAATCCGGAATTCCTGACGGGCGCGAACATTTCGGTGACGCTGACCGACGACTTCATGAAAGCCGTGGAGGAAGACGGGGAGCACCGTCTCCGCTTCCCTTACGTCGAGCGCTACACACCGGAGGAAATGAAGCTCTACAATGAGGAATGGCACCAGACCGGCGACGTCCGCGAATGGGAAAAGCGGGGCTTCGCCATCCGCACCTACCGGACGATGAAGGCGCGCGAACTGTGGAACCTCATCAACATCTGCGCCACTTATTCGGCGGAGCCCGGCATCTTCTTCATCGACAATGCCAACGACATGACGAACGCCAAGGCATACGGGCAGCAGGTCGTAGCGACCAACCCGTGCGGTGAGCAGCCGCTCGCTCCTTACTCGGTCTGCAACCTGGCCGCCGTCAACCTCGCTGAAATGGCGGACCGCGACAAGATGGAAGTCGACTTCGGCAAACTCCGCGACACCGTCCGGACGGGTGTCCGCATGCAGGACAACGTCATCGACGCCACTCCGTACTTCCTGCCGGAAAACGAAAAGCAGGCACTCGGCGAGCGGCGGATCGGCCTCGGGGTCATGGGACTGGCAGACCTTCTGATCTACTGCGGCAAGCGCTACGGCTCTGAAGAAGGCAACCGCCTCGTTGAAGAGGTGTTCCGCACGATCGCCGAGACGGCCTACCGCGAATCGATCGACCTCGCCAAGGAAAAGGGAAGCTTCCCGTTCCTCGTCGGCGCAACCGAAGAAGAAACGAGGGCGCTGCGCGAGCGCTTCATCAGCACCGGCTTCATGGAAGGCATGCCGGAGGACGTCCGCGAAGGCGTGCTGGAGCACGGCATCCGCAATTCGCACCTCCTGACGGTCGCGCCTACGGGCAGCACTGGCACGATGGTCGGCGTCAGCACGGGCCTGGAGCCTTACTTCTCCTTCACCTACTACCGGAGCGGACGCCTCGGCAAGTTCATCGAAGTGAAGGCGGAAATCGTCGAAGAGTATCTGGACAGGCATCCGGAGGCCGATCCCGACCATCTTCCGGACTGGTTCGTCACCTCGATGGATCTCACGCCGGAAGAACACGCGGACGTCCAGTGCGTCATCCAGCGCTGGATCGACAGCTCCATCTCCAAGACGGTGAACGCGCCGAAAGGCTACACCGTGCAGCAGGTGGAGAGCGTCTACGAGCGCCTTTACCGCGGCGGTGCCAAGGGCGGCACGGTTTACGTCGACGGCTCCCGCGACTCCCAGGTGCTCACGCTCAAGGCGGAGGAAAACGACATGGACGAGCGGGTGGAAGAGAAAGTCGAGGAAAAGCGGCCGGTCGTGCTCGTGGATACGATCCAGGATCTCCGCTCGACCAATGTGACGATCGGTTCCGAAATCGGCGACACTTGCCCGGTCTGCCGAAAAGGGACTGTGGAAGAACTGGGCGGCTGCAATTCCTGCACGAACTGCGGCGCACAGCTGAAATGCGGTCTCTGATCGGAACGGACTTCACTTAATCCAATTATCCGCGGGGCGGACGCAGCCAAAACGGCGCGTCCGCCCCGTTTTGTGTGCAGGTATATTTTCGGCGGGAGAGAGGGAGGATGAAAATAAGACTGAGTTCGGAAGGATTGATGAATCATGGCCAAGAAGATGCCCTTCTGGACGGCCGGCGCCGTGGCGCTCATGACCTGCCTGGGATTGAAGTTCCTGCACTATTTCAAGTTCATCCGGTGGCATCCCGCAGGATGGACGGACAAAATCGGCGTGAAAAATGCCGCATGGCCGATTGACTGGGCCCTCTTGTTCGCAGGACTGTTTCTTGCCGCCCTCATTCTGTATTTCATTTCCCGCATGCTCGCGAAATGGCCGTCCGGCGTCACGGCGCTGATCATCGGAGTGGCGGCCGCTCTGCTCGCGGAATGGCTCATCTTCCGGCCGGACACCCTCTCCTCGTTCAAAGACAGATTGTCGGTTCCGTTCATCGTGCTCGTCCTCATTGCCGTCCGATTTGTCATGGAAACGGCCATCTTCCACAAAAAACGGCACCCCGACCCTCCGAAATGAGTTGTCCAGGCGCCCGCTTATGATAAAATGGGAAGGAAACTGCAGAAGGGGGTGGGCAAATGGAAATCCTTTGCCTGAACGGGCCGAACCTGAACCGGCTCGGCAAACGGGAGCCCGGCATATACGGGACGGAAACGCTCCGTGATGTGGAGGAACGGCTTGCCGGACTGGCAGCCGTTCACAACAGCCGCGTGGTGTTTTATCAGTCAAACCACGAGGGCCTGCTCATCGACCGGATCCACGAAGCGGCGGACGGCGGGACGGAGGGAATCATTTTCAATCCCGGCGCCTACACGCACACGAGCATCGCGCTCCGTGATGCGCTCGCCTCGGTTGCGCTTCCGGCCGTCGAGGTCCACATCTCGAACATACATACCCGGGAGGAATTCCGTCACCGTTCGCTCATTGCGCCGGTCTGCATCGGCCAGATCGCCGGGCTTGGCACGCAGGGCTACGAGCTCGCGCTGCTCGCCCTTCTTCGGCACGGAAAAGGGGAATGATCATGGACAAATTGAAGGCGTTCCGAAACACGTTTGAAGAAAACGGGATTGACGGCTTTCTCGTGACCGGCCCGTTCAACCGCAGATACATGACCGGCTTCACGGGGACGGCCGGCATTGCGGTCGTTTCGCGGGAAGATGCGGCGTTCATCACGGATTTCCGCTACACCGAACAGGCTGCCGAGCAAGTGAAGGGGTACCGGATCGTCAAGCAGTCCGGCACGCTTGCGGACGACGCGGCGAAAGTCATCGGGGAAATGGGAATCCGCAACATCGGCTTTGAGCAGGATACACTGCCGTATGCAGACTATGACCGTTTCCAACAGGCTGCGACCGATGTGGACTTTGTGCCGGTGTCCGGCGTCATCGAAAAACTCCGCATGTACAAGACGGATGAAGAGGCCCAGGTGCTCCGCGACGCCGCAAAAATTGCCGATGATGCGTTCAGTCACATCGTGAAGTTCATCCGGCCGGGCATCACTGAGCTGGATGTCTCCAATGAGCTGGAATTCTTCATGAGGCGGCAGGGGGCGACATCTTCTTCATTTGACATCATCGTCGCCTCCGGCAAGCGTTCAGCGCTCCCGCACGGGGTGGCGACAAACAAGGTGATCGAGCAGGGAGACATGATCACGCTTGATTATGGCGCGCTCTACAACGGCTATATTTCCGATATCACAAGGACGGTTTCCGTCGGCGAGCCGCCCGAAGAGCTGCGCAAAATCTACGGGATCGTGCTGGAAGCGCAAAAACGTGCATTAGCCGCTCTGAAACCGGGTATGACGGGAATAGAGGCGGATGCCGTTGCCCGCGATTACATCAAGGAACACGGATACGGAGAGGCGTTCGGTCACTCCACCGGCCACGGAATCGGTCTCGAAGTCCACGAACAGCCGGCCCTTTCCTTCCGCTCCGACACGAAGCTCGAGCCGGGCATGGCCGTCACGGTCGAACCGGGCATTTATGTGCCGGGACTCGGCGGTGTCCGCATCGAGGATGATGCGCTGATCACCGAAGGCGGTGCGGAAGTGCTCACTTCTTCACCGAAAGAACTTATCATCCTATAACAACCATTGGAGGAACCAACATGATTTCAGTCAACGACTTCAAGACCGGCCTCACGATCGAGGTCGACGGGGACATCTTCCGGGTGCTGGATTTCCAGCACGTCAAGCCCGGCAAGGGTGCCGCGTTCGTGCGCTCCAAGCTGCGCAACCTCAGAAACGGGAACGTCACGGAAAAAACGTTCCGCGGCGGTGAGAAAGTGGAGCGTGCGCAGATCGACAACCGGCGCATGCAGTACCTCTACGCAAACGGGGATGACCATGTCTTCATGGACAACGATTCATACGAGCAGATCGAGCTGAACGAATCCCAGATCGAGTATGAACTGAAATTCCTCAAGGAAAACATGGAAGTCCATGTGATCCAGTACCAGGGCGAGACGCTCGGCGTCGAACTGCCCGCGACCGTAGAACTGGAAGTGACGGAAACCGAGCCGGGCATCAAAGGCGACACGGCAAGCGGCGGCTCCAAGCCGGCCACGATGGAAACCGGACTGGTCGTCCAGGTTCCGTTCTTCGTCAACACCGGCGACAAGCTCATCATCAACACATCGGAAGGCGACTACGTCTCCCGCGCATAAGCGACGCAAGGCCTCCGCATCGGCGGGGGCCTTTTCATATGAAGAAAAACTCCCACATACAGTGAACAAGACGGCGGGCAGATCAACACTTCCGCCGGCCGGCAGGAGCGACGAGCGCCCCGCTGGTCCAAGCCGTCACTGGTTCGGTCCACTACAACGATAAAACGGGAGGTCCGCCGTTTGGAGCTTCAGGATATTCTCCGGGTGGCCGGCATCGGGCTGGTCATTGCCTTCCTTCACCTGTTTTTCGAGCATACAGGCAAGAAGGAATTCTCTTTTTTCCTGTTTTTTGTCGCCTATCTGTACATCACGGTCGAAATGCTCCGGTTTCTCCGGCTGTTTTTCAATGAAATCGTCGCTTTCTTTCAATGGCTGTCCGCGTGAGGCAGGGCAATGGACATTATCCTGACTGCGGTCATCGCCGCTTTCCTTCTGATGCTCATCCAGATGCACGCGCCGGGTCTTTTGCCGTTTTTCCTGATGATCTTTTATTTTCTGCTTCTTGCCCAGCTGACGATGAGACTCCTCATTCCGGCGATCCGGACGATCGCCGCCGCCGGATTGCCGGCGGGCGGCCTGGTGGCGCTGCTCGCGGGATCCGCGCTCGTCTTCCATTTGTCCGAATCATTCAGCCGGATGATGGAGGATGCCGGATTCGGTCCCGTCGGACGCATTTCGCACACCGCGGCGAAGCTGCTCATCCTCGCCGCATGGTCCGAGCAGCTGCTGGAGGCGTCCAGGACGGTCATCGGACTTCTGCCGTGACCGGAAACCGCCGTGAAGGGAGGGTCTTCTTTGTGGGATATCGTACATGCCGCCGCCGCACCCGTCATCCGCCTGTTCCAGACTGTCCTCATCTTGTGTGCGGCCGGGCTGGCGGCGGATTTTCTCTTTCCGTCGTTCAGGGAGTGGACAAGGACTTTCCTGTTCATTGCCGTGGGCACGATGGCGCTCGGACCCGCCGTCGAGGCCCTCCGGCTTCTGGACGGACTGACGGGAAAAATGACCGGGCTGTTCCTGGGAGTTTATCCGCTTTTGACCGCCGGCATGGCAACGGCCGGCGGCGCATTGACGCTTGCCGGCTGGAATCCGGCGGTTTTTCTGTTCGTGCAGGGAGCGGTCGTGCTCGGGGGGAAATGGCTGATTCCGCTCTTGACCGCCAGCTTTTTGTTTGATTACCTGTCCCGGCTCGTGCCGGATGTTCCGTTCACGCGGATGGCCGAAATGATCCGGGTGACGATCATCGGCGCCGTCTCGGTCATCGCGGCCTGCTATACGCTGTTCATCACGTCTACGGGTATCATGGCATGGGCCGGATCCGGCGCCGCAGGGGAGCCGCTGAAGGTGTTGCTCCGCCAGAACATCCCGATCGTCGGGTCGTTCGTGACCGATGCGCTCGGCGTGTTCGGCAAATATTCGGCGGGAACGGCGGCGATTGCCGGAGGCTGGCTCATCGGCACGATCCTCGTTGTGTGCCTGATCCCGGCCGCACAGGTGCTGCTCACCGCCTTTTTCTATAAATGGCTCGCCGCGCTGAGTGAACCGTTTGCGAACGAAGAGCTGTCGGGTCTGTTCGATGACCTCGGCAAAACGATGTTCGTGCTCTGCGGCATCACGTTCATCGTGGCGTTCGCCGTGTTTTATACCGTGCTGCTCGCCGTCATTCTCATCAAAGTCATCGCGGGAACGGGGTGAAGGGGTGCTTGGCCAATTTTTTGCGGGACTTGTGGCGATTTTGTTTGCTGCCGCCGTGCTGCCGCTCATCCTCGGCGAGGAAAACCAGGAGCGCGTCTTGCCGCTCATCCGCCTGGCGGTGCTGATCTGGATGATCCGTTCCGCATCGGGGATCGCGGGTTAGGTCATAGCTTGTTCGGGGCCGGCATACATTGTCTCAGGATGGATCACCATGGCGGAAGGGACGGGAAGCGTGGGATGACATGGATAAGATGCAGAAGCGATTCGGACTTCCATTCCTGCTTGCCGCAGGCGCGGCATTGCTCATCCTGTTCCCGGCGCTGACGGGCTGGGGCAAGGGCGGCGGCGAAGTGGAAGCCGTCAGGACCGGGCTGGAGTCGGTCCTGTCCGAAATCCAAGGAGTCGGTTCGGTCAGGATCTACCGGCAGGATGCGGAAGAAGGGGGAGACAGCGGGATGCTGTCGCTTGCCGGCTACTTCGGGGGCGGCTCAACCGGTACGGGGGACACGCCCTCCGGCGGCGTCCTTGTCGTGGCGGAAGGTGCCGGGGACCCGAAAGTCCGGAATGAGCTTGTCCGGATCCTGTCCGGCGTGTTGCAGCTGCCCGAGCACCGCATTGTCGTGGTGGAAATGAAAAAAGAGGGGGAAGACCGATGAAGGTTAGGAAAAGAGGCGTCTGGCTGCTCACACTGCTCAGCCTGACGGCGGTGATCGGCGTTTATTATCTGCTTGAAAAAGCGCCGAAGCCATTTGACGGCATCACGATTTTCTCGGACGATACACTGAACGGCACGGAGATCGGCGAGTCGGGCAAAGACACGACGCCGGTGTTCGCGGAAAGTTATCTGTTCGAGGAAATGAGGATGGAAGTGCGCAACGAGCGCAGCCAGCTCCGCGAGCAGCTCACCCAGAAAATCACCTCCGACGACATGACCGCCGAGGAGCGCAATGCGGCATTTGACGAGATGCAGACGCTGACAAAGCGGGAAACCGCAGAGGCGATGCTCGAAATGCTCATCAAGGACCTCGGATATGAAGATGCGGTGGTCCGTGCGGAAAACGGCAGCGTGAAAGTGAGCGTCATCGCCGCCGAGATGTCACCGAAACAAGCCGATCAGATCGTCTACACCGTCAAGAGCGAGTGGGACGACGCCCGGACCGTCCAGGTGGACTTCAAATCCGAAAAATGACCGGCCTTCCGCGGAAGGTCCGCAATGCAGAACCAATCAGGTCCGGACGAGTTGTTCGGACCTGATTTTATTTTTGCGGAGAGGAAATGGCGGAAGGGGATTCAGCCGGCCGGGTCGGCGGGTGGGTGGTGTTGGTGTTGGGGTAAGTGCAGCGACATGGAGAGTTGATTCTCCCGCAGGAGCGGTCGGTCGTCTGTCAATTACTATGGCACAGTGTCCAACTTTACTCTTATAGCGTTTAGGTGGTAGGGCCGGCGCCAACAGCAAGTGAGCGTTTGATTGACGGTGTTTACATAATATTATGGACTCTATCCTCCCTTACTCCGATATCGGGTCGCATACTCCGAGACCACCTCCTGTACTCCGATATTCCATTCCATACTCCGAATTAGTCTTCCATAGTCCGAAATTGCCTCCCATACTCCGATATTCCATTCCATACTCCGAATTAGTCTCCCATACTCCGAATTAGTCCCCCATACTCCGATATTCCGTTCCATACTCCGAATTAGTCTTCCCCACTCATACTCCGTTTCTCTTTCGATAGTGTCCAGGCTTCTGTGTAAACTTCACTCAGAAGGAGAAGAAATCCGCGAGACACCTGCGGGAAAAGCGTTAGCTGAAGACCCCGCAGAGCGGAGCTCGAGGAGGCTGAGGCAACGCCCGCGGTAAGCGAGCGGATTTCTTCGACTGATGGATGCTTACACAACACTCTTTCGGGGGGAAGCGTCAGTCAAACACCGCGCGATGCCGCTCTACGCTTCATTTTTCAGGCGCCGAAGCCGCGGGATTCTTGGGCTGAAAGCTGCCTGGCGAGTGGAATCATAGACCGCGTGAGTGAGCGCGTTGACATCGCGAGTGGAATCATAACGCCTGTGAGTGAGCGCGTTGGCGGGGCGAGTGGATTCGTGCGGGGATCATGGCCAATTCTCTGTATCCACAACGACCGGATCTTTCACAGCACCCATCCACCGAAGGGATTTTGTTCGGGTCTTAATGCGGTTTTCGTTCAATTGCCCGTTATTTGTTTCAAAAAGTCAGAGAAACGTCTAAAATGGAAGAGTACACATTTCATTAGTAAGAGGAGTCGTCGAAATGCTGAAAATCCAGGAAATCCGAGAAATCATCAAACTTATCGACCAATCCGGGATCGAGGAATTCAAGTACAAGACGGAAGAAGGGGAGATCAAGCTCAAAAAGGGCGGCGCCTTCACTTCCGTTTCCGCTGCCCCGGCCGCCCCTGCAGTCCAGGAAGCGCCTGCACCGGCACCTGCTGCTCCTGCAGCCGCCGCACCGGTCGTTTCGCAGGAGCCCGCTGCTCCAAAAGAAGCGCCGGCTGCCGCCGCCCCTGCTGCGGAAGAAGGACTTGAAGAAGTCAAATCGCCGATGGTCGGCACGTTCTACAAATCGCCTTCTCCGGATGCGCCTGCATTCGTACAGATCGGCGACAAAGTCAAGCCGGACAGCGTCGTCTGCATCGTGGAAGCGATGAAGCTGTTCAATGAAATCGAAGCGGAGACGGGCGGGGAAATCGTCGAGATTCTCGTCGAAGACGGCCAGCTCGTCGAATACGGCCAGCCTCTGTTCCTGGTCAAGCCGGAATAAGGAGGGTCTCTCATGCTGAAAAAGGTACTTATCGCAAACCGGGGCGAAATCGCGGTCAGGATCATCCGGGCCTGCCGGGATCTCGGGATTGAAACGGTGGCCGTCTATTCGGAGGCGGACCGCGATGCCCTGCACGTAGAAATGGCGGACGAAGCTTATTGCATCGGCCCCAAACTGTCAAAAGACAGCTACCTGAACTTCACAAGCGTCATCAGCGTGGCCAAGATGACCGGCTGTGACGGCATCCATCCGGGCTACGGCTTCCTGGCGGAGAACGCCGACTTCGCGGAACTGTGCGAAGAAGTGAACGTGGAATTCATCGGCCCGACCGCAGACGCCATCGCCAAAATGGGCACAAAAGATGTGGCCCGCGAAACGATGCGCGCAGCCGGTGTCCCGGTCGTACCGGGATCCAAGGGCATCGTCGACGGTCCGGAGGGTGCGCTTGAAGTGGCACGGGAAATCGGATTCCCGGTCATCATCAAGGCGACTGCCGGCGGCGGAGGCAAAGGCATCCGTGTTGCCAAAGACGAAGCCGAACTCCGGAAGGGCGTCGAGATCACCCAGAAAGAAGCGGCGGCAGCGTTCGGCAATCCGGGCGTCTACATCGAGAAGTTCATCGAAGAATTCCGCCATGTCGAGATCCAGGTGCTTGCCGACAAATACGGCAGCGTCATCCACCTCGGCGAGCGCGACTGCTCGATCCAGCGGCGCATGCAAAAGCTCGTTGAGGAAGCGCCGTCGCCTGCACTTTCGCCGGAAACCCGGGCCAAAATGGGGGATGCGGCGGTCAAGGCGGCCGAGGCTGTCGGCTACCGCGGTGCCGGCACGGTAGAGTTCATCTATGACCATGTCAACGGCAAGTTTTATTTCATGGAGATGAACACCCGGATCCAGGTGGAGCACCCGGTAACCGAAATGGTCACCGGCATCGACCTGATCGTCCAGCAGCTCAAGGTCGCTTCCGGCGAGCCTCTCTCCATCAAGCAGGAGGACGTGCAGATCAGGGGATGGGCGATCGAATGCCGCATCAACGCGGAAAATCCGTCGCGCAACTTCATGCCGTCACCGGGCAAAGTGGAGATGTACATGGCGCCGGGCGGCAACGGAGTCAGAGTGGATTCGGCCGTCTATACCGGCTATACGATTCCGCCATACTACGATTCGATGGTCGCCAAACTGATTGCATTTGCCGACACGAGGGAAGAGGCGGTCGCGCGGATGAAGCGCGCCCTGTCCGAATTCGTCGTCGAGGGCGTGGACACGACCATTCCGTTCCACTTGAACCTGATGGACCATGAAGTGTTCAAGTCAGGGGATTTTGACACGAAGTTCCTGGAAAAGTATGACGTGATGGCTGAAGAGGCAGAACAATACTAAGAAGGGGATGATCCGGATGACGGAACAATCGATTCCTTCCAATGAACATGCCGCTTCCGAAAAAGAAGCGCTCGGCAAGGTCGAACTTGCGCCCGAGGTGCTTGAAGTGATCGTCGGCATTGCCACAACCGAGGTGGAAGGCGTGGCCGATACGCGGGGATCGTTTGCAAGCGATGTGGCGGAAAAGTTCGGCAAAAAAGTTCACGGCAAGGGCATCAAACTTGAATTTGGGGATGACGGACTCTTCATCGACATTCACTGCACCGTTCTTTACGGCTACGCAATCCCGGCGGTTGCAAAGGAAATCCAGCAGGCCGTCCGGCAGACGGTTCTCAACATGACGGCAATCGAAGCAAAAGAAGTGAACGTCCATATCACCGGCATCCAGTTCGACCTGCCGGCTGAAAAATAATCAAAAGAGGGGCATTCCGGCACTGCGGGAATGTCCCTTCTTTCAGATACGGCTTCTCCGGTCCAGGTATTCCAGCCGCCGGCAGGATGTGCGCAAGCAGTGCCGCGCACTCCTGTTTTTTCGGCAAAGTGACGGATGCCGGGCAATAAATGTGCTATCATAAACCAGAACGAAGAAAAAGAGGAGAACTGCCCGATGATGAAGAGACATGAAGCACGCGAGAAGGCCATGCAGACGCTGTTTCAGCTGGACAGCACGGAAATGAGCCCGGAAGAGGCAATGACCCATATCGTCGGTGAAGAGCGGGACTCTTTCTACTCGGAACTGGTCAACGGGACATTTGAAAACCGGGCCGCCATCGACGAGTCGCTCCGGACCAAACTGGAGAACTGGACACTCGACCGCCTTCCGAAAGTGGAGCGCACCGTCCTCCGCATGGCGGTCTACGAATTGAATTACATGGAAGGGACGCCCGCGAAAGTCGTCCTGAACGAAGCCATCGAACTTTGCAAAACGTTCGGCGATGAAACGTCGGGCCGTTTTGTCAACGGGGTCCTTTCAAAATACACCAAAGAGTGAATCTGAACAGCTTGGAGTGAAGAGAGTGGACGGCAAGATCATTGACGGAAGAGAAATCAGCAGGCAGATCAAAGAAGAAGTGAAGCAGGAAGTGGAACGGCTCAAATCGGAAGGCTGCACACCGGGCCTTGCAGTCATCCTCGTCGGGGACGATCCGGCATCCGCTTCCTATGTGGGAAGCAAGGAACGGACTGTCCAGGCGCTCGGCATGCATTCCGAAGTGATCCGGATGGAAAGCTCGACGTCCGAAGGAGAGCTGCTCGGCGAAATCAGCCGTCTGAACGATGATCCTGCCATTCACGGAATCCTGGTCCAGCTGCCGCTGCCGGCTCAGATCGACGAACAGCGGATCATTTCGGCCATCACACCGGAAAAAGACGTGGACGGCTTCCACCCGGTCAACGCCGGCAAACTGATGGCCGGCCTGGACGGGTTCGTGCCGTGCACGCCGCTCGGCATCATGGTGCTGCTCGAGCGCTCGGGCGTTGACCTGAAAGGGAAACATGCTGTCGTGGTCGGCAGAAGCAACATCGTCGGCAAGCCGATGTCCATGCTGCTGCTGCAAAAAGACGCCACCGTCACCGTCTGCCACTCGAAAACCGCAGACCTCCCGGCGATCACAAAGCAGGCGGACATCCTTGTCGCCGCAGTGGGACGGGAAGCCATGATCGGCCGTGAACATGTGAAGGAAGGCTGCGTCGTCATCGATGTCGGCATCAACCGCGGCGAAGACGGGAAACTTCACGGCGATGTCGATTTTGAAGCCGTCCTTCCGGTTGTTTCAAAAATCACACCGGTCCCGAGAGGCGTCGGTCCGATGACGATCGCGATGCTCATGGCCAACACGGTGGAAAGCGCCAAAAAGACGTGCGGCAGTCAGAACAACTAAAAAGCCGCACGTCCGTAAACCGAAAAGGCAAGATCCGCATGACGCCGATCCGCAAATAAATAAAACGGCAAGGACGGCGGGATGCTCCTGCGGAAAAGCCGGCCAGGAACCGGATTCCGCGCAGCGAAGGCTGAGCGGGGCGGAAGCCGATCTTGAAATCGGCCTCGGCCAGGCACTCCAACGGCACAGCCCGTCACCTTGCCGTTTTTTATTTCATTCCCGGGTTACTGTTACATGATCACGAACCTGAAGGAGGGAGCAGCATGGATAATCCATATTTGTCCGTGGCGGCGCTCAACCGGTATATCAAGCGGAAGTTCGACGCGGACATTCATCTCCGGGATGTGTACGTGAAGGGGGAGCTTTCAAACGTCAAGCTCCATTCAAGCGGTCATATTTATTTCACGCTGAAAGACGAAAAGTCCCGGATCAACGCCGCCATGTTCCGGGGAAACGCCTCCAAGCTCAAATTCCGTCCGGAAGAAGGCATGAATGTCCTCGTCCGCGGAGACGTCAATGTCTATGAGGCGGCGGGCCAGTATCAGCTTTACGCCAACTCGATGCAGCCAGACGGCGTCGGAGAGCTGTACATCGCCTTTGAACAGCTGAAGGAACGGCTCGGAAAAGAAGGTCTGTTCAACCCGCAGTGGAAACAGCCGATTCCGAGGTTCCCCGGAAAGGTCGGCGTCGTGACCGCCCCGACCGGCGCAGCGGTGCGCGACATCTGCACGACGCTGGCCAGGAGATACCCGCTTGCGGAGGTGCTCCTTTTCCCTGCCGTCGTGCAGGGCGAAAACGCGGCTTCGTCAATCGTGTCCGCCATCCGGAAAGCCAATGACTTCGGAGGAATCGATGTGCTCATCGTCGGACGGGGCGGAGGCTCCATCGAGGATCTGTGGGCATTCAACGAAGAGCCGGTGGTCAGGGAAATTTTCTCTTCCCGCATCCCGGTCATCAGCGCAGTCGGCCATGAGACCGATACCGTTATCTCGGATTTTGTCGCGGATCTTCGCGCACCCACTCCGACAGCGGCCGCGGAAATGGCCGTGCCGGACAGCGTCGAACTGGCGAGGCGGATCCTGGAAGTGAAGTCCCGCATGCACCAGAGCCTCCTCGGCCGAATGCGGCAGGAAACCCGCCGGCTTGAAGCGCTGGAATCTTCTTATCCGCTGCAGTTTCCGGAACGGCTCTACCGCCCGTTTGCGGAGCGGCTCGACGCGCTGGAAGAGCGTTTCCTCCAGTCGGCGCAGCGGCTCATCGGGGACCGCCGTCATGCCGCCGTCAATCTGGACACGCGGCTTCATGCCAGAAGCCCCGGCGTGCTCATCGATGCGGCGAAAGACCGGACGGACCGACTCGGCCGGGAACTGGAGAGGAACGCCCGCGAAACGGTGAAACTGCACGGGCGGACATTCGCCTCGTCGCTGAGGACGCTCCAGGCTCTGAATCCGCTGGCCGTCATGGAGCGCGGCTACAGCATCGTGAGGAGCGGCGACCGGGTCGTCAAATCCGCGGCGGCACTTTCCGCCGGCGACCGGATCGGCATTTCTTTCAGAGACGGGACGGCGGAAGCCGAAGTCCTCTCGACAGCAGAAGGAAAGGACGGGAATACATAAATGGAAGAACGCAAGGAAGAGATCAAGTTTGAAGAAGCGATTTCGCGACTCGAGGAAATCGTCCGCCGGCTGGAATCCGGCGACGTCCCGCTTGAAGATGCCATCAGTCTCTACAAAAAGGGGTTGGAGCTGTCCGCCGTGTGCCACGGCAAGCTGCAGGCAGCGGAGAAGCAGCTCGTGACGCTGATCGGGGAAGACGGCTCGCAGACCCCGTTCAACCCCGCGAACGGAGGAACCCGGAATGAATGAGCTGCTCCGCCGTTTCATGGAAAGCCGTGCGGATGATCTGGTGCCTGTGCTTGAAGAGTCGGTGCGCCGGCTGTCCGCCCCTTCTGTTCTGAAAGAATCGATGCTTTATTCGCTCATGGCAGGCGGCAAGCGGATCCGTCCGCTTCTCGTTTCCGCGGTCCTCCATGATCTCGGGAAGGTCCATCCTGCCGAACTGCATGTCGGGGCGGCCGTTGAACTCATCCATACGTACTCGCTGGTCCACGATGACCTGCCGAGCATGGATGATGATGATCTGCGCAGGGGAAAGCCGACCAACCACAAGGTGTTCGGGGAAGCCGCGGCGATTCTCGCCGGCGATGCGCTCCTGACCGAAAGTTTCGGGCTGATCGGCAGGGCGCCTGCGCTTTCATCCGACGATAAAGTCGAACTGATCGTCGATCTTGTCCGCGCTTCGGGCGCAGAAGGAATGGTCGGCGGCCAGGTGCTTGATATCCAGTCCGAAGACAAGACGCTCTCCGAAGAGGGGCTGGAGCAAGTTCATCGGCTGAAGACCGGGGCACTCCTCGGTTTTTCCGTTGGTGCCGGAGCCATTCTGGCAGGCGCCACGGCGCAGCAGAGAGAAGACTTGAAGCGCTATGCCCGCCACATCGGGCTTGCCTTCCAGATTCAGGATGACATCCTTGACGTGGAAGGGGACGAGGCGCTGACCGGCAAAAAGCTCGGCACCGATGCGGCCCACGGCAAAAACACCTACCCGTCCCTCCTGACGCTTGAGGGGGCCAAACAAAAATTGATCCACCACCACTCCGAAGCGGTGAAGGCCATTTCGTTCCTGAAAGAGCCCGAGCCGATGCTCCGCCTGCTCGCGGATTACATCGTAAAGCGGTCATCGTGAGCGGCTATAATTTGTACAATGGGCGGACACTGATATAATGGACAAAGAATGTATACGGAAAAAATGTATACCATTTATTTAAACGATAAAGGTGAGTGATGGCGATGGATTTGACTTCGATTTCCGATCCATCCTTTCTGAAGGATCTCAGCAATGACGAGCTTGAGGCGCTGGCAACGGACATCCGGAAATTCCTCATCAATGAACTGTCGGCAACCGGCGGCCACATCGGCCCGAACCTCGGAGTCGTCGAGCTGACGATCGCCCTTCACCGGGCATTCGACAGCCCGAAGGACAAGATCCTCTGGGATGTCGGGCATCAGGCATATGTTCATAAAATCCTGACCGGGCGCGCCTGCGATTTTGCGACGCTCCGTCAATTCAAGGGACTGTGCGGATTTCCGAAGCGGATCGAAAGCGAGCATGACGTTTGGGAAACCGGACACAGCTCCACGTCACTTTCCGCTGCGATGGGAATGGCGGCAGCCCGTGACATCAAACGGATGAACAATTATGTGGTGCCGGTGATCGGCGACGGTGCGCTGACCGGAGGAATGGCACTGGAAGCGCTGAACCACATCGGCTCGGAAAAAACGGACATGACGGTCATCCTGAATGACAATGAAATGTCCATCGCCCCGAACGTCGGTGCGCTGCACAACGTACTTGGACGCCTGCGCACGGCAGGCAAGTACAACAAGGCGAAGGACGAGCTTGAACTGCTTCTCAAAAAAGTTCCGGCAGTCGGCGGCAAGCTTGCCGCAACGGCGGAGCGCGTCAAGGACAGCCTGAAATACCTGCTCGTCTCCGGCGTGTTCTTCGAGGAGCTCGGATTCACTTATCTCGGACCTGTCGACGGACACAGCTTCGAAGATCTGGAGTCCACGCTGAATTACGCGAAAAAAATGGACGGCCCGGTGCTCGTTCATGTGATCACGAAAAAAGGCAAGGGATTCCGTCCGGCCGAAGAAGACAAAGTGGGCACCTGGCACGGCACCGGTCCGTACAAGCTCGAAACGGGCGCACTCATCAAGTCTCCTGCAGCCGGTCCCGCCTGGAGTGCGCTCATCTCCGAAACTGTGCGCAAGGTCGCCCGCACGGACCGCCGGGTGGCGGCCATCACGCCGGCCATGCCGGTCGGATCCAAGCTGGAAGGATTCGCATCGGAATTCCCGGACCGGATGTTCGATGTCGGGATTGCCGAACAGCATGCCGCCACGATGGCGGCGGGCATGGCCGCGGAAGGCATGAAGCCGTTCCTTGCGATCTACTCGACGTTCCTGCAGCGTGCCTATGACCAGATGCTGCACGACATCTCCAGGCAAAATCTGAATGTCTTCGTCGGTATCGACCGCGCCGGCCTTGTCGGAGCGGACGGGGAGACCCATCAGGGCGTGTTCGACATCGCGTTCCTCCGCAGCATGCCGAACTTCACGATCATGATGCCAAAAGACGAAAATGAAGGACAGCACATGGTCCGCACGGCAATCTCGTACGACAGCGGGCCGATTGCGCTCAGATATCCGCGCGGCAACGGCATCGGTGTGCCGATGGACGAGGAACTCCGCGAAATCCCGATCGGTTCATGGGAAATCCTCAAGGAAGGCAAAGATGCCGCGATCGTCACATTCGGGACCACCATCCCGATGGCATTTGCCGCAGCGGAACGGCTGGCCGAAAAAGGCATTGACGCGGAAATCGTCAACGCCCGCTTCATCAAGCCGTTCGACGAGGAGATGCTGATCAGCCTGCTCGACCGGAACATCCCGATCATGACGGTGGAAGAAGCGGTGCTAGCCGGCGGTTTTGGCAGCGGCGTCCTCGAGTTCGCCCATGATCACGGCTACCACCATTCGGTGATCGGCCGGATGGGGATTCCCGATCATTTCATCGAACACGGCAATGTCGGTGAACTGCTGAAGGAAATCGGGATGACCGATGAAAACCTGGCGGTCCGCGTGGAAGAGCTCGTCGGTCTGTCCCGCGAGGAAAGGACGAAGGTCCTGTGACGGAGCGGCAGCCGAAAGAACGAATCGACACGCTGCTCGTGGAGCGCGGGCTGTTTGACTCGCGCGAGCAGGCCAAGCGGGCGGTCATGGCGGGCATCATCTTTTCCGGTGACCGGCGGATCGACAAGCCGGGTGAAAAGCTGCCGGCGGATTCGGCAATCCGCGTCAAGGGCGACCGGCCGAAGTATGTGAGCCGGGGCGGGCTGAAGCTGGAAAAAGCGCTCGACGTCTTTGATCTTTCCGTCGAAGGCAAGCGGTTCCTCGACATTGGCGCCTCAACCGGCGGTTTCACCGACTGTGCACTGCAGAACGGCGCCGTCCGGGGCTATGCGCTGGATGTCGGCTACAACCAGCTCGCCTGGAAACTGAGGGAAGATCCACGCGTCACCGTCATGGAGAGGGTCAACTTCCGACATGCGACGCCGGATCTGTTCACGGAAGGCGCACCGGAATTTGCCACGATCGATGTGTCCTTCATTTCACTGGCGCTCATCCTTCCGACGCTCAAGACGATCCTGATGCCCGGCGGCGACGTGATTTCACTCGTCAAGCCCCAGTTCGAGGCAGGACGGGAAAAGGTCGGAAAAAAGGGGATCATCCGCGATCCGGCCATCCATCTTGAAGTGCTGGAAAAAACGGCGGACATCGCCGTGAATAGCGGCTTCGATCTGCTGGCGGCTGAATTTTCCCCCGTGACCGGCGGGGAAGGGAACATCGAGTTCCTGTTCCATCTCCGGTCCTCCGATCAACCGGGCATCCGTCTTGAAAGCGGCAGGCTGGCGGAAGTCGTGAAACAGGCACATGCGGCGCTGGATCACTGAAAAACGGCGACCGGGACGCAGGGGCTCTCCACTCACATTGAAATGCCCACAGTCAGCAAAAAGCAAGGAAGTCGCGGAATCCTGAATGGGCAACGCGGCAGCCGGCCTTTGTGAAACGGCCGCGCTCCTTGCTTTTTGCTTTTTCTGTGCAGGAAATTTCGTGGAGCCGCCAGGCGTTTTCGCATTGAAAGCAATCCATATTAATTGTCCGCCAAATTGGATAATGGTACATTCATATTAGAAATCAAGCATTGCAGCAAACCGACCGGAGGGAAAAATGTGAGCAAAGGGCAACGCCATATACGCATCCGCGAAATCATCGCCCATCATGAAATCGAGACCCAGGACGAGCTTGTCGACCGGCTCAGGGCGGAAGGGTTCAATGTCACCCAGGCCACCATTTCTCGTGACATCAAAGAACTTCACTTGGTGAAAGTCCCGCTGAAGGACGGACGCTATAAATATAATCTGCCGGCAGAGCGCAGTTTCGACCCGAGCAGAAAACTTCACCGTGCGCTGACGGACGCTTTTGTCAGCATCGACGGGGCCGGGCATTTCCTCGTCATGAAAACACTCCCCGGAAACGCCCATGCCATCGGCTCCCTGATCGACCAGATCGAATGGGAGGAAGTGATCGGGACGATCTGCGGGGACGATACGATTCTCATCCTTTGCCGCGACAGCGAGCAGCGCTCCGAGTTCAGGGAGAAACTGCTCGGCATGCTTTGATCGGAGGTGTTCCGGATGCTGCGTGAATTATCCATCAAGAATTTTGCGATCATCAGTGAGTTATCGATCAGCTTCGACTCCGGGCTGACCGTTTTGACCGGTGAGACCGGCGCAGGAAAGTCGATCATCATCGATGCCGTCCAGCTGCTCGCGGGCGGCAGGGGTTCCAGCGAATTCATCCGCCACGGCGAAAAGAAAGCGGAGCTCGAGGGCATGTTCATCCTCGACAATCCGGCACACGCCGTCTTCCGGAAGCTGGAGGAGAACGGCATCTCCCATGAGGAAGGCACCGTCATCCTCAGGCGCGATATCGCCCAGTCCGGCAAAAGCACATGCCGGATCAACGGCAAGCTCGTGACGATCGCCATCCTGCGGGAAATCGGCGCGTCGATCATCGATATCCACGGCCAGCATGAAACACAGGAACTGATGGATGAGCAGCGCCATGTGCTTCTGCTTGACCAGTTCGGCTGGGAGTCGGTCGCGCCGGCAAAGGAAAGCTACACGAAGCTGTTCGAGCGATACTCGAAGCTCCGCCGCCGGCTGACGCAGTATGAAGACTCCGAACAGCAGATCGCCCATAAAATCGACCTGTACCGTTTCCAGATCGGTGAAATCGATGATGCCGGCTTCCATGACCAGGAGGAAGAAGAGCTGACGGAAGAACGTTCGAGGCTGAAGAACTTCCACACGATCTACGAGCGGATCGCATCGGCCTATGAAGCGATCCAGGGCGAGTCGAAGGGACTCGACTGGACCGGAGCCGCGATGAGCGACCTGGAACATGCCGCTACCGTCGACCCGGCCGTCGGAGAGCAGTCCACTGCCGTATCGGATGCCTTTTATACATTGCAGGACGCGGCGTTTTCGCTCAAGGGACTCATGGATGAAATGGAATTTGATCCGGTCCGGCTCGATGAAGTCGAGCAGAGGCTGGCCCTCCTGCAATCCATGAAGCGGAAGTACGGCTCCGACATTCCGGAGATCATCGCTTACCGGGAGAAGATCGGTTCGGAACTTGAAAAGCTGGAAAACCGGGATGAACGGCTCCGCGAAGACAGGGGCGAAATCGATGCGCTGGAAGAAGATCTGAAGGTGGAAGCGGAGGAACTGGCGGTGTTGCGGCGGCGCGCCGCAGAGGATCTTTCCGAAGCGATCCACAGGCAGCTGAAGGAGCTGTATATGGAGAAGGCGGAGTTCAGTGTTTCCTTCAGTCCTCGGGAGAGGTTCGACCGGGAAGGGGCGGAGGACGTGACGTTCCTCATTTCGGCAAACGTCGGCGAGCCGCTGAAGCCGCTTGCCAAAGTGGCTTCCGGCGGGGAACTGTCGCGGATCATGCTGGCCCTGAAGTCCATCTTCTCCAAACACCAGGAAGTGACGTCGATCATCTTTGACGAAGTCGACACAGGCGTCAGCGGACGGGTGGCACAGTCAATTGCCGAAAAAATTGCCGCAATCAGCATTCATTCCCAGGTTCTTTGCATTTCCCATCTTCCGCAGGTGGCGGCGATGGCAGACCACCATCTCCTGATCCGCAAGGATGTCACGGGAGACCGGACCGAGACGACCGTGGAGGAACTGGCGGGCGTCGGCAGGACGGAAGAACTGAGCCGGATGATGACCGGGGCGGAAATGACGGAATTGACAAAACAGCATGCGGATGAGCTTCTCCGCATGGCCGAAGAACGAAAGATTGAACTTTCCGGACACGCAGGGTGATTGCGTGTCTTTTTCTATTGTTTTTTAATGTAAATTTTGCTTTTCGAAGTTCCTCTCCTGCTTAAAAGTACCGGACATAACAAAAGCCGCCGCGAGCATCATAACGGTACAACGATCAGGAGGTGAAACATGCGATGGATTAGCCGGAAACTGTTGTTGCCGGTCCTCCTTTTGTTGATGATGCTTCCGGCCGGCGCCGCGATGGCGCAGAAGCCGAAATCACTCATCCCGATGGGCCACTCGATCGGAATCCATCTTGACCTGGGCAGGGTGATGGTGACCGATGACGTGATGGTCGGAAACGGAAACTGGCTGAGGGCTGGCGATTTCATCGAGTCACTGGACGGAGCCAAAGTCACCGACACGGCCGGCATCACCCAACTTGCCGGCAATCTGAAAGACGGGGCGGAGGCAGAGCTGTCTGTTGAGCGGGAAGGAAAACCGGTGGTCGTGACGGCAGAAAAAAAGGAACTTGAAAATCTGCCGGCATTCATCAGAGAACGGACGGAAGGCGTCGGAACGCTTTCTTATATCGATCCGCAGACGGGCGAGTACGGTGCGCTCGGCCATCAGATCGTCGACCGTGCGCTGGACGGACCGCCACCGTTTACGGGCGGGTCGATCCACCTGGCCGACATCGAGCAGATCCGCAAAAGTGAGCCGGGTGTTCCCGGGTACAAAATTTCCTCGGTGAAATCCGGCACAAAACTGCTCGGAGACATCCGGGATAATGATGTATACGGGATTTTCGGCAAATGGACATCATCGTTAAAAGGAGCATTCCCCGAACCACTCGGAGTTATGCGGCCGGAGGAAATCAAGGAAGGCGACGCCAAGATCTTGACGACCATCGAAGGCGTGGAGATCGGAACTTACGGCATCCGCATCACTTCCACGGCATCCGGCGCATTCCGCTTCACTGTGACCGATGAGGAACTCATCAAAAAAACGGGCGGGATTCTCCAGGGAATGAGCGGCAGTCCGATCATCCAGGACGGGAAATTTGCGGGTGTGATCACCCATATGTTTGTGGAAGAGCCGACGAAAGGCGCGGGTCTTCCTGTCGGAGAAATGACAAAGAAAAAACCTTGAATAGAAAGTTGTCGGCCATACCTAAGCAGGTATGGTCTTTTCCTGATTTTTCATTATAATGAAAGTGTACATCACAGAGTGCGAATTGTGGAATCACGTCGAATCTTGTCTAAAAGTTCGTCCAAAGGTCTCAATTTTCCAATCCATGGAGGGGAGAGGTCGCAAATGTCGAATTACACGGGTAAGTGCCTGGGATGGTCTTCACTTATAAAGGGGGAGCATGAAAGTGGATAAAATTAAAGTCGCAATCGCCGACGACAACCGTGAATTGGTGAAAACGATGTTGCAATACTTCGAAAATCATCCGGAGATTGAAGTGACGGGAACGGCCGCAAACGGGAAGCTCTGTTTGTCGATGCTGGAAGAACAATCGCCGGATGTCCTCCTTCTCGACATTATCATGCCGCACCTGGACGGAATCGGCGTGCTGGAGGAGCTGCGTGCGGATGGCCGGGCAGACAACATGGACATCATCATGCTGACGGCATTCGGTCAGGAAGAAATCATGAAACAGGCGGCGGAACTGGGCGCTTCCTATTTCATCCTCAAGCCGTTTGAGTTTGACCGGCTCGTCCACCAGATTCTCCAGATGAAGGGCGGCCGTTCGGTGAAGCAGCCGGCATCCGTGCTGGAGACAGGGCGACAGCAGACCGTCAGCAAAAAAGCGATCGACACCGCCGTCACCGCGATCATCAAGGAAATCGGCGTGCCGGCCCACATCAAGGGCTATGCGTTCCTCCGTGAAGCGATCACGATGGTCTACAACGACGTCGATCTTCTCGGCTCCGTGACGAAAGTCCTCTATCCGGAAATCGCCGAGAAATTCTCGACGACGCCGTCGCGTGTTGAGCGGGCGATCCGCCATGCCATCGAAGTGGCCTGGAACCGGGGCAACTACGAAGTCATTTCGAAGATGTTCGGCTATACGGTCCATCATATGAAGAGCAAGCCGACCAACTCGGAGTTCATCGCAATGGTCTCTGACCGGCTGCGCCTGGAGTTCATGATCGCGTGATCCTGCCTGCGACCGCCTCACGGTCCTTTCGCGTTAATTGCATCCGTTCTGCGGGTATACACGCCGTGTGGCGAAATTGCCGGCGCAAAAGGACGGTGGTGAGGGATCATGAGGATCTATGCGCACAGGGGAGCGTCCGGCTCGGCGTTTGAAAACACCCGCCATGCCTTTGAGGAAGCGGTCCGGCTCGGTGCGGACGGGATCGAGACCGATGTGCAGCTCACGGGAGACGGAGAACCGGTCATTGTGCATGACGCGGACCTGTACAGGGTCACCGGCAAACGGAAGTTCATCACGGAGCTGAGCGCACAAGAAGCGGCCCGCCTCAGGCTGGGGAGAAACCGCTGGAAGCGGCTGTCCGGCGAGCGGATGATGACGCTCCGGGACCTGGCCGCGTGGGCGGCCGGCCACCCGGGCGTCGCCTTCAACATTGAAATCAAAGAAACGTTCCTGGAAAGGCCGGAAAAGGTGGGGAGTGTGCTGGACATCTGCAATGAATTCGGAGATGTTCATCTGTCCTCCTTCCATTATCCGTTGCTCGTCAAAGCCAAGTGGCTGGATCCCTCTGTGGAAACTGCACTCATAGCAACGAAAAAGTCAGACTGGGACAACCTGGCCGGCTACCGGTCCGCGGATGCCTTCCATATTCATAAGAGGCTGTGGACGGGACGCTATCTTGAAGCACTCGCCGATAGCGGAAAAGCCGTCCGGGTGTACGGAGTGGACGGGAGCGAGCCGTTCATCATGCGGCCCGAAGCATTTGTCAAAGGCTGGATCACCGATTATCCGGAACAGGTCCAACAGGCAATGAAAAAGGGTTTCTGACGGGAATCGTCAGGAACCCTCTTTTTTTCGTTTGAACCGGTCTTCCGGTATCTTGCCTTTTCGCTGGTCGCGGCGAAGCAGAAACCCTGCAAAAAAGCCGATGCAGACGATCAGCAGGGCGAGACCCGCCAAAAACTGCAGCCAGACCCACGGGAACAGGCCGAACCGGATTCCGAAGAAGGAATCCCTCATCAGCTTGATGCCCCACGCGGCGCCGATACCGGGAATGAGCAGGACAATAAAAGCGGCAAGCCGCTGCATGCTGATCTCCCCTTTTCTCTCGTTCTCATTTTCCGATGCCATGTCAGGATTGTCAAGAAAGCCGCAATCGGTTATGATGGGGATGGTATTGCAAAGCTTTGCATAAATCATACGAAGGGCCTGAACGATTTTGCAGAATGTGCTTATCGTCGGTGCCGGAGCTGGCGGTACCGCCATCCTAAAACTGATGCTGCAGCTGGACTACATGCAGGTGACCGGAATGGTTGATCCGAATCCGGATGCCCCGGGACTTGCGCTGGCTGCAGAAAATGAAATTCCGACCGGGTCGGATTGGAAGGGCTTTCTTGCGAATGACCTGCATCTGATCTTCGACGTGACGGGCGAGCAGGGCGTGTTCGGCGAACTGCTGAAATCCCGGCCGGCCCATGCCGTCGTCATTCCCGGCACCATCGCCCGGCTCCTCGTCAGCCTGTTGGAGGAGAACGGGCAATACATCCGGCAGCTCCGTTCGGAATCGTTTCGGAACCGGATGATCTTCAACTCGCTTGATGAGGGAATGATCGGGATCGGGCTCGACGGCATCATCCGGTTCTACAATCGGAGCGCCGCGCTCATCACCGGAGTTCCCGCATCGGATGCAATCGGCTCCCCCGTCGAAGAGATCATTCCCGGAAGCGGGCTGCCCCGGGTGGCCGAAACAGGCATGCCGGAGCTGAACCGCGAATTGACGCTGTCCAACGGTGTGCGGGTCGTCACTTCCAGGCGGCCCCTGCAGGACAGCAGCGGAGTGCGGACCGGTTCATTCGCCGTGTTCCGCGATGTGACGGGGCTGCTTGAGCTGGCGGAGGAAATCACGGACCTCCGGGAGATCCAGTCGATGCTCAAGGCGATCATCCAGTCAAGCGACGATGCCATTTCCGTCGTAGACGAAGAGGGCCGCGGCCTCATCGTCAATCCCGCCTACACCCGACTGACCGGCCTTTCCGAGGAAGAGGTCATCGGCAAGCCCGCAACCGTGGACATAACGGAAGGCGAGAGCATCCATATGAAAGTGCTGGAGACCGGGCGCCCGATCCGCGGCGTCCGGATGCGCGTCGGGCCGGCGCGCAGGGAAGTCGTCGTCAATGTGGCGCCCGTCCTTGTCGGCGACAAACTGAAGGGAAGCGTCGGGATCATCCATGACCTGACGGAAATCCGGTCGCTTTCCGAAGAGCTGGACCAGGCCAGGCGGCTGATCCGGTCGCTTGAAACCCGTTATTCATTCGACGATATTGCCGGCGGGACGCCGGAGATGAAGCTGGCGATCCAGCAGGCGAAGCTCGCTTCGGCGATGTATGTGCCGATCCTGCTGCGCGGGGAATCCGGAACGGGCAAGGAAGTGTTCGCCCAGGCGATCCACAACGAATCCGGCAGCGGCGCATTTATCCGGGTGAACTGTGCCGCACTCCCGGGTGACCGACTGGAACGCGAACTGTTCGGATCTGACGGAAACGATCCGTCAGCCGGCCTGTTCGAGGAAGCGGACGGCGGCACCCTGTTCCTCGATGAAATCGGGGAACTGCCGCTGAATGTCCAGTCGGGACTTCTGAGAGCCATTGAAGAAAAGGAGATCCACCGGGCGGGCGGCAGCAGGCCGGTGCCGGTCACCGCGCGCATCATCGCGGCTTCGAACAGCAACCTGGAGAAGGCGATGAAAGAAGGCCGGTTCCGGGAGGACCTGTTCCACCGGCTGAACCGGATGCCGGTTCACCTGCCGCCGCTGCGCAGCCGCAAAGAAGACATTCCGGCACTCGCCGCGAAATTGCTGCCTCGTCTCAATCGGGACCTGGACCGCTCCGTCGAGGAGATCCACCCGGAGGCGGCAGAGCTTCTCATGCAGCACGAGTGGCCCGGCAACGTCAGGGAACTTGAAAACGTGATCAGCCGTGCCTTGATTTTCATGCAGCCGATGGACAAAATCCTCGGCAGGGCCGAGCTGGCCGCCGTCTTCCGGGCGGAAGGCGGAGGGGCATCCGGAACGCTCGCCGAGCAGCTGGATGCCCATGAAAAAATCATTCTTAAGGAAGCGCTTACAACGGGCGGCGGCAACAAATCCGAAACCGCCAGGCTGCTGGGCATTTCTGTGCGAACGCTTTACTATAAACTCGAGAAGCATAACCTGCTGTGAGCGGGGACAGGCGTCCGCCTGTACATAAAAGGAGGAGAACGATGATGGAACTGTTCAAATACATGGGAAAATACGATTACGAGCAAGTGGTGTTCTGCCAAGACGAAACTTCCGGACTCAAGGCGATCATCGCCATTCATGACACGACACTTGGACCGGCACTCGGCGGCGTCCGCATGTGGACCTACGGATCCGAAGAAGAAGCGGTGGAAGACGCACTCCGCCTCGCACGCGGCATGACTTACAAGAACGCGGCGGCCGGCCTGAACCTCGGCGGCGGCAAGACGGTCATCATCGGCGATCCGAAAACCGACAAAAGCGAAGAGCTGTTCCGGGCATTCGGCCGTTTTGTCCAGGGCCTCAACGGCCGCTACATAACGGCTGAAGACGTCGGCACGACCGAAGCCGACATGGACCTCATCCACCTGGAGACGGACTTTGTCACAGGCGTCTCCCCGACCACATCCGGCTCGTCCGGCAACCCGTCCCCGGTCACGGCATACGGCGTTTACCGCGGCATGAAAGCGGCGGCCAAGGAAGCATTCGGCACGGATTCGCTCGAAGGCCGCACGGTCGCCGTCCAGGGCGTCGGCAACGTCGCATTCACGCTCTGCCGCCATCTCCATGAAGAAGGCGCGAAGCTCATCGTCACCGACATCAACGAACAGGCCGTCCAGCGCGCAGTCGAAGAATTCGGCGCAGAAGCGGTCGGCATCAACGACATCTACGGCGTGGAAGCGGACATTTACGCACCTTGCGCACTCGGCGCGTCGATCAACGACGAGACGATTCCTCAGCTGAAAGTGAAAGTCATCGCAGGATCCGCGAACAACCAGCTGAAAACGCCTGAACACGGCGACCGCATCCACGAAATGGGCATCGTCTATGCACCGGACTACATCATCAATGCCGGCGGCGTCATCAACGTGGCGGACGAGCTCGACGGATTCAACGAAGAGCGGGCTCTGAAGAAAGTCGAGAAGATCTACGACACGATCGAGAAAGTCATCGCCATCTCCAAGCGCGACAACATCCCGACCTACGCAGCGGCGGACCGCCTGGCTGAAGAACGCATCGCCAATGTGGCGAAGTCCCGCAGCCAGTTTCTCCGGAACGGCAAGGACAGCCTGTCGAACCGCTGATCTGAAATCGTCCTTGAAGCGAAAGGAGTTTAACCAATGGCACTTGAATATGATGTCGTCATCCTCGGGGGCGGCACCGGCGGCTACGTCGCGGCGATCCGTTCCGCGCAGCTCGGCCTGAAGACGGCGATCGTTGAAAAAGGAAAACTCGGGGGCACCTGCCTCCATAGGGGATGCATTCCGTCAAAGGCGCTTCTGCGCAGTGCGGAAGTGTACCGTCTGGCCAAGGATGACGCCGAGTCGTTCGGGGTTTCGACGGGTGAAGTATCGCTCGACTTCGGCAAGGTCCAAAAGCGGAAAGAATCGATCGTCTCCGGACTCCACAAAGGCGTCCAGGGACTCATGAAAAAAGGGAAGATCGATGTCTTTGAAGGCACCGGGCGCATTCTCGGTCCGTCGATCTTCTCCCCGATGCCGGGCACCATCTCCGTCGAGTATGAAAACGGCGATGAAAATGAAATGCTCATCCCGAACAATGTCATCGTGGCGACCGGCTCCCGGCCGCGCACGCTGCCGGGTCTTGAGATCGACGGCGAGCACGTGCTGACCTCGGACGAGGCGCTTAACATGGAAAGTCTGCCGAAGTCGATCATTATCATCGGCGGCGGCGTCATCGGCATCGAATGGGCGTCCATGCTCAATGACTTCGGTGTCGAGACGACGGTCGTCGAATACGCCGACCGGATCCTGCCGACGGAAGATGCAGACATCTCCAGGGAAATGGAGAAACTGCTCAAAAAGCGGGGCGTGAACATTTTTACCTCAGCGAAAGTCCTGCCGGAAACCCTCCAGAAAGAAGAAGGCGCCGTCACCATTTCTGCGGACATGGAAAGCGGACAAGAGACCTTCACGGCAGACAAGATCCTCGTCAGCGTCGGCCGCCAGGCGAACACCGAAGGCATCGGTCTTGAAAACACCGACATCGAAGTCGACCGCGGCTTCATCAAAGTGAAAAAGACCTACCAGACGAAAGAATCGCATATTTACGCGATCGGCGACGTTATCGGAGGACTGCAGCTTGCGCATGTCGCGTCTCATGAAGGAATCGCTGCCGTCGAACACATCGCCGGGGAAGCGGCCGGTCATGTGGATGCGGACCTGGTGCCGCGCTGCATTTATTCCAGCCCGGAAGCCGCGTCCGTAGGCTTGACGGAAGCCCAGGCGAAAGAACAGGGACATGACGTGAAAATCGGCAAGTTCCCGTTCAAGGCGATCGGCAAGGCGCTCGTCCACGGCGAATCGGAAGGATTCGTCAAGATTATCGCCGACAAGGAAACCGATGACCTGCTCGGCGTCCACATGATTGGTCCGCACGTGACCGACATGATCTCCGAAGCGGGTCTTGCGAAAGTGCTGGACGCAACACCTTGGGAAATCGCATCGCTCGTCCACCCGCATCCGACGCTCAGCGAAGTGATGGGGGAAGCGGCGCTCGCCGTCGACGGCAAAGCGATCCATATGTGATGAAGGGGGAAAACCAAGTGACCAACAACCGTCATGAAGAGCTCGGGCTGTCCAACGAGGACGTCCTGCACATGTACGAAACGATGCTGACGGCACGCCGCCTCGATGAGCGGATGTGGCTGCTCAACCGGGCCGGCAAGATCCCGTTCGTCATCTCGTGCCAGGGCCAGGAGGCCGCCCAGGTCGGCGCCGCCTACGCGCTCGACAAAGACAAAGACTACATCGCCCCGTACTACCGGGATATGGGCGTCGTGCTCCATTTCGGCATGACGCCGAAGGAACTCATGCTCAGCGCATTCGCGAAGGCGGAAGACCCAAACTCGGGCGGACGCCAGATGCCGGGCCACTTCGGGCAGAAAAAGAACCGGATCCTTACCGGCTCTTCGCCCGTCACGACCCAGCTGCCGCATGCGGTCGGCGTCGCGCTCGCCGCGAAGATCAAGAAAAAGGACTTCATCACATTCGTGACGCTCGGGGAAGGCTCGTCCAACCAGGGCGACTTCCACGAAGGCGCAAACTTTGCGGGCGTCCATAAACTGCCGACGATCATCATGGTCGAAAACAATAAATACGCGATTTCCGTTCCGATTGAAAAGCAGCTCGCGTGCGAACACGTCTCGGACCGTGCGATCGGCTACGGCATGCCGGGCGTCACCGTTGATGGCACCGATCCGCTTGAAGTATACAAGGTGATGAAAGAAGCGGCAGACCGCGCGCGCAGCGGAGAAGGCCCGTCGCTCGTCGAAACGATCTGCTACCGCCTGACCGCCCACTCGTCCGATGACGACCACCGGGCGTACCGGTCGGATGAAGACCTGAAGGCAGAGCGCGAAAAAGATCCGATTCCAAGATTCGCCGCTTATCTGAAAGAAACGGGCGTCCTGGACGAAGAAACAGAAAAAGCGCTTGAAGAGAAAGTGAAGAAGGTCGTCAACGAAGCGACCGACTATGCGGAAGCGGCTCCTTATGCAAAGCCGGAAGATGCGCTGAAGTATGTGTACGCGGAGAAAGGGGGAGACGAGTGATGCCGGTCATGTCCTATATCGATGCCATCACACTCGCGATGAAAGAAGAGATGGAGCGCGATGAAAATGTCTTCATCCTCGGCGAAGACGTCGGCAAGAAAGGCGGCGTGTTCAAGGCGACACAGGGTCTCTACGATGAGTTCGGCGAAGAGCGGGTCATCGACTCGCCGCTCGCCGAGTCTGCGATTGCCGGTGTCGCCATCGGGGCGGCCATGTACGGCATGCGCCCGATCGCGGAAATGCAGTTCGCCGACTTCATCATGCCGGCGGTCAACCAGATCATCTCCGAGGCATCGCGCATCCGCTACCGGTCCAACAACGACTGGAGCTGCCCGCTCGTCGTGCGTGCACCGTTCGGCGGCGGCGTCCACGGGGCGCTTTACCACTCGCAGTCGGTGGAAGCGGTATTCGCCAACCAGCCGGGGCTGAAGATCGTCATCCCTTCCACTCCTTATGACGCGAAGGGCCTGCTGAAGGCGGCTATCCGCGACGAGGATCCGGTGCTGTTCTTTGAACACAAGCGGGCCTACCGCCTGATCAAGGGGGAAGTGCCGGCGGACGATTACACCCTGCCGATCGGCAAGGCGGATGTGAAGCGAGAAGGCGACGACATCACCGTCATCACGTACGGCCTCGCCGTCCACTTTGCCCTGCAGGCAGCGGAACGCCTGGCGGAAGACGGCATTTCCGCGCATATCCTCGACCTGCGGACGGTCTATCCGCTTGACCGCGAAGCGATCGTCGAAGCGGCGTCCAAGACGGGGAAGGTTCTGCTCGTCACGGAAGACAACAAAGAAGGCAGCATCATGAGCGAAGTGGCGGCGATCATCGGCGAAGAATGCCTGTTTGATCTCGATGCCCCGATCCAGCGGCTGGCAGGACCGGATGTGCCGGCGATGCCATATGCGCCGACTATGGAGAAGTTCTTCATGATCAACCCGGACAAAGTCGAAAAGGCCATGCGGGAACTTGCGGAATTCTAAATCGGACGGAGGGTTACCATTGGCGACCGAACAGATTAAAATGCCCCAGCTCGGAGAATCCGTGACCGAGGGCACGATCGAGCGATGGCTCGTGAAACCGGGCGACACCGTTGAAAAATACGATGCGCTCGCAGAAGTGAACACAGACAAGGTAACGGCGGAAATTCCTTCGTCCTTCTCCGGGACGATCAAGGAACTGCTCGCAGGGGAAGGCGAGACGCTTGAAGTCGGCGCGCCCGTCTGCACGATCGAGACGGAAGGCGGCGGGGAGGCGGAACCTGAAGCATCCCCCGCAGCGGATGAGCCGGCGAACGAAATGCCGGCCGCCGGTTCCGACAAGCCGGAAAACCTGTCCGGCACGAAAGGCACCAACAGTTCACCGGCTTCGCAGAAACAGGCGGGCGGGCGCTATTCCCCGGCCGTTCTCCGGCTTTCGCAGGAGAACGGGATTGACCTGTCCCAGGTGGAAGGATCCGGCAAAGGCGGCCGCATCACGCGGAAAGACCTGCTGAGCCTGATCGAATCCGGCAACATTCCGAAAGAAGGAAGCCGCCCGGCTGCAGAACCGGCGAAAGAAGCGGCACCTGCCCCTTCACAACCGGCTGCGTCCCAGCCTGCCGCTTCATCCAAGCCGGCGGAGCGTCCGGCAGCAGGTGTCGAGACCGCAGCAGGCGACATCGAGATTCCGGTGACCGGCGTGCGCCGCGCGATCGCGAACAACATGCTGCGCTCGAAGCACGAGGCGCCGCATGCGTGGACGATGGTCGAAGTCGACGTGACGAACCTTGTCAGCTACCGGGATTCCCTCAAAGCCGACTTCAAGAAGAAGGAAGGCTTCAACCTGACGTACTTCGCCTTCTTCGTCAAGGCGGTCGCACAGGCACTGAAGGAATTCCCGATGATGAACTCAATGTGGGCGGGCGACAAGATCATCCAGAAGAAGGCAATCAACATCTCGATCGCCGTCGCAACGGAAGACGCCCTCTTCGTCCCCGTCATCAAAGACGCCGACGAAAAGACGGTCAAGGGCATCGCCCGCGAAGTGAACGAACTCGCGGCGAAAGTCCGCTCCGGCAAGCTGAAATCCGACGAAATGCAGGGCGGCACATTCACCGTCAACAACACCGGCTCGTTCGGATCCGTCCAGTCGATGGGCATCATCAACTACCCGCAGGCCGCAATCCTGCAGGTGGAATCGATCGTCAAGCGGCCGGTCGTCATGGACGGCGGCATGATCGCCGTCCGCGACATGGTCAACCTCTGCCTGTCGCTTGACCACCGCGTGCTTGATGGCCTGGTTGCAGGAAACTTCCTGGCGCGAGTGAAGGAGATCCTGGAGAACATTACGGCGGAGAATACGTCGGTTTACTGACTGGCGGCCTGTTCGGACTAAAGATTTATTATAATTTAGCAGCAAGGGCCTTGGTGGTTTTTTGCGAATGAATCGTTTATCTGTGTCATGTGATAACTTACAAAAATATTTTCCTATAAAAATGTCAGGCTCTTTTCTGGACAGTGTGTGTATCGCATTGTAATTGCGCCTAGTAAAAACACATATTTTTTCTGTGAAATCAATGTTTAGATACACTATTAAAATTGGGGGATTCTGATGAAAAATTATATTTGTAATGAGTGTGGAGGAGAATTCTCTAAAAATCAACTTGACCCGGAATTACTGACAGATGGTGAATCTTTTTGTAAAGAATGTGCTAGCAGCTTAATGGAAGCTGGAAGAGACTTTGTAGACCCTAATCATAATTTTAATTCGTATGAAGACTGGGATGAAAATGGACGCTAACTAACAAATAGAACGCTCATTGAAGTTGTACCGTTTGCTGTGGCATCCGTTTAAGCGGTCAATCGATGTTGGCTCTCGGCAGATGGTGTTGCCTGCGTCTTTATCGTCTGGTGAGAGTGGCGTTTTTTTGGTGGCTAGCATAAGGGCGGCATGATGCTAGGCGAATCCGATCCTATCTGCGGATAGGAACGGATTCGCCTGTTTTCGTGTTTCAACTTTCAAGATGTAGGAATCTCCGGTAAAATGAAAATAAGAAAAATTCGAATCGGGAGGAAGCAGATGACCATCCAAGAGATGAAAGACACATCGTTTGATTCGCCGTCCCTGGAGAAATGGCGGGAGACGGCCGAGGCTTCGCTGAAAGGGAAACCGCTTGCAGCGCTCGAGACCGAAACACCTGAAGGGATTACACTGAAGCCGCTTTACACAACCGATGATCTGACGGCCGGGACGGAAGAGCGTATTTCCGCCATCCGACAGGGGATGAAGGGGACGGACTGGACCATCCTTCAGGAAACCTATTCGGAAGATCCCGCTGCTTTCCTTGAGCGGACGAAGGAGTCGATCAGCCGTGGCAACGGCGCGGTCGTCTATACGGGCGGCTGGACCACAGAAGGGGACAAGCCGGTCCTAAAGGAATTGGCCGGACTGATCACCGAGTGGCCGGTCTATGTCCGGTGCGCTCCTGACGATCCGTTCCTTGGTGTATTTGGCGCGGTCGATGAAGGACGCCGCGATCTCGTCACGGGATTCGCGGACGTTGAGCGGTCGGCGGATCTGTCCCGGCTGTTCCCGGCACTCCGCACAATCGGCATCAGTACGGTGGACGAGCAGATGCAGGGTGCGGATGCTGTGACCGAGCTTGCCGTTGCGTTCTCAAAAGCGGCGGGCATCGCTGCGGGGGAAGACGACTTTACTGCCATGGCGGACCGTCTGTTCTTCTCATTCGCCGTGGATACGCATTTCTTCACCGAAGTGGCGAAACTGCGGGCATTCCGGCTCATGTTCCGTTCTTTTGCAAGCGCATACGGGGTGGAGGAGCCCGCCGTGCCGGTCATCGCCTGCACATCGCTCCGGACGTTCACGCTTGCGGATCCATACGTCAACCTGTTGCGTTCCGCGAACGAAGCGTTCTCGGCGGCGGTCGGAGGGGCGGATGCCATTTCGGTGGCGCCTTTTGACCGTCTGACCGGCGGCTCGGTGTTTTCCGAACGGGTTGCCCGAAACGTTCAGCACATTTTAAAGGAAGAAGTCCATGCCGACCGGGTGCTCGATCCGGCTGGCGGCTCGTACTACATAGAGACCCTGACGGAGGCGCTTTACCGGAAAGCCTGGGCCCTTTTCATTGAATTCGAAGAAAAGGGCGGGTATGAAGCCATTTCGGCCGACGGGACATTGACTGATCTTCTGTCCGGCCTCCAGGAACAGCGCGTCCGGCGGCTCGCCCTCCGGAAAGATTCGCTCATCGGAACGAACCAGTACGCGGATCCGGATGAACCGATTCATGCGGCTGCAGCCGGAAGCTCAGCGGACGGGCGTTTGGCCGTGCCGTTTGAAGAATTGCGGCTTTCACTCCAAGGGAAAACCGTCCACCTGCTGCAGTTCGGATCACTCAAAGACGTCAAGCCGGTGTCCGACTTCACGGCCGGGGTGCTTGCGGTCGGCGGCATCCGCCCCGAGCTGTCCCCGCTGTTTGACAATACGGAAGAAGCGCTTCACTATGTCCGCGAGAACGCGGTCGGCTATGCGGTCGTCTGCGCGCCGGCCGCTCAGGCGGAAACGGTGGTCGCCGGATTGCTCCGGGACAAGCCGGAGAGGCTCAGGCTCGATGCGGCCGGACGTTTTGAAGACGAGGCGGCGCTCCTGGAAGCCGGGCTGTCCGGATTCTACCGGCGCGGGCAGGACATCCTCGCCAAGCTGGAAGAGCTGAAAGGGATTCTTGAAGGGGGTACGCAGCATGAACAAGCCTGATTTTTCGAAGGTGGACCCATCCGCGGTGCTGAAGGGAGCGACCCGGGCAGCAGAGTCCGCAGCGCCGGTGGAGTCCTATGAAGGAATCCAGATCAAGCCGGTTTATTCAGAACAGGATCTGGACGGCCTCTCGCACCTGTCCGACCTGCCGGGCATCGCGCCGAACACGCGCGGGCCGTATCCGACGATGTACGTGTCGCGCCCGTGGACTGTCCGGCAGTACGCCGGCTTCTCCACTGCTGAGGAAAGCAACGCGTTTTACCGGCGGAACCTCGCGATGGGCCAGAAGGGGCTGTCGGTCGCATTTGACCTCGCGACCCACCGGGGTTACGACTCCGATCATCCGCGTGTGTCCGGTGACGTCGGAAAGGCGGGCGTTGCAATCGATTCCGTCGAAGACATGAAGATCCTGTTTGACGGCATCCCGCTTGATCAGATGTCGGTGTCGATGACGATGAACGGGGCGGTCATCCCCGTCATGGCGTTTTACATTGTGGCGGCCGAGGAACAGGGCGTTCCGCCCGAAAAACTGGCCGGCACGATCCAAAACGATATTCTGAAGGAGTACATGGTCCGCAACACATACATTTATCCGCCGGAGATGTCGATGCGGATCATCGCGGACATTTTCGACTACACATCGAACCGCATGCCGAAGTTCAACTCGATCTCGATTTCCGGCTATCACATGCAGGAAGCGGGCGCGACCGCGGACATCGAGCTCGCCTATACGCTCGCCGACGGACTTGAATATGTGCGGACGGGCCTTGCGGCGGGCATCGATATCGATTCATTCGCCCCGCGGCTCAGCTTTTTCTGGGCGATCGGCATGAACTACTTCATGGAAGTCGCCAAAATGCGGGCGGCGCGCCGGATCTGGGCGCAGATGATGAAGTCATTTGACCCGAAAAATCCGAAGTCGCTTGCGCTCCGGACCCATTCGCAGACGTCCGGCTGGAGCCTGACCGAGCAGGATCCGTTCAACAACGTCACGCGGACGCTGATTGAGGCGAACGCGGCGGCGATGGGGCATACGCAGTCGCTCCATACGAATGCGCTTGACGAGGCGATTGCGCTGCCGACCGATTTCTCGGCACGCATCGCCCGCAACACACAGCTGTTCCTGCAGGAAGAGACGCAGATGACGAACGTCATCGACCCGTGGGGCGGTTCATACTACGTGGAGAAGCTGACGGATGAGCTGATGGAGAAGGCCTGGGCGCTCATCGAGGAGATCGAGGAGCTCGGCGGCATGGCGAAGGCGATCGAGACCGGCGTTCCGAAGATGAAGATCGAGGAAGCCGCGGCGAAGCGCCAGGCGCAGATCGATTCGGGTGCCGAGTCGATCATCGGCGTGAACAAATACCGTCCGGACGAGGAAGACCCGATCGAGATCCTCGATATCGACAACACGGAAGTCCGCCGCAAACAGATCGAGCGGCTGGAGAAAATGAAGGCGGACCGGGATGAGGCGGTCGTCCGCATGGCGCTCGACAAGCTCACAGACGCGGCGAAAAGCGGGGAAGGGAACCTGCTGGCGCTGGCCGTCGATGCGGCGCGGACCCGTGCATCGATCGGGGAGATTTCCGATGCGATCGAGAAGGCGTCCGGCCGTCATAAAGCGGTCATCCGTTCGATCAGCGGCGTATACAGCACGAACTACTCGGACTCCGAAGCGATCCGGGAAGTGAAGGAAATGGCGGACGAGTTCCTTGAAAACGAAGGCCGCCGTCCGCGCGTCATGGTCGCCAAGATGGGCCAGGACGGCCACGACCGGGGGGCGAAAGTCGTCGCCACCGCATTCGCTGACCTCGGCTTTGACGTTGACATCGGCCCGCTGTTCCAGACGCCTGCCGAAACGGCGCTTCAGGCGGCGGAGAACGACGTGCATGCAGTCGGCGTCAGCTCGCTCGCGGCCGGGCACAAGACGCTCATCCCTGAACTCATTGCGGAGCTGAAGAAGCTCGGCCGCGAGGACATCGTCGTCTTTGCAGGCGGCGTCATCCCGGCGAAGGACTATGAGTTCCTTTACGAAGCGGGCGTCGCGGCGATTTTCGGACCGGGCACCGTCATCCCGGTTTCCGCCCAGAAAGTGATCGAGTCGATCTACGAAGGCCTCGGCTATGAGGCGACATCCGATTGACGGGACATTTCGGCGGAGAGGAGAGGCCGGCCGGCGGGGTTCCCCCGCATGACGGAATGGCGGCCGGTCCCCGCAGGCGTTTTGTGAAAAAGAAGCGGCCGGTGCCCGTCGCAGAACTGAGCCAGGACATCCGGGACGGCTCCCGCCTGGCGCTCGCCAAGGGCATCACCCTGCTGGAAAGCCGTTCGGCGGATGACCGGGCGGCGGCGCAGGAGCTGCTGCTCGGCCTGCTGCCGGATTCCGGGAACAGCATCCGGATCGGGATCACCGGCGTGCCGGGTGCGGGCAAGAGCACGTTCATCGAGGCGTTCGGCCTCATGCTCGCAGAGGCCGGACACAAAGTCGCGGTGCTCGCGATCGATCCGAGTTCGACCGTTACGGGCGGCAGCATCCTCGGCGACAAGACGCGGATGGAAGAGCTGGCCCGGCATCCGAACGCGTTCATCCGGCCGTCCCCGTCTTCCGGCACGCTCGGCGGCGTCCACCGGAAAACCCGGGAGACGATGCTGCTGTGCGAGGCCGCGGGCTATGACGTCATCCTGATCGAGACGGTCGGGGTCGGGCAAAGCGAGACGGCTGTGCGCGGGATGGCGGACTTCTTCCTCCTGCTCGTGCTCACCGGAGCGGGAGACGAGCTGCAGGGCGTGAAAAAAGGGATCATGGAGCTCGCCGACGGCATCATCGTCCATAAAGCGGACGGAGACAATGTGCTCGCCGCCAAACGGACGGCGAGGGAATACAAGCAGTTTCTTCGGATGCTGCAGCCGGCGACGCCGGGATGGCAGACGTCCGTGCTGCCGGTTTCATCCATCATTCCTGAGGGGTTGGAGGATGTCTGGGAGACGATTGTCCGGTTCCGCGGACAGCTCGAAGCGTCCGGCGGGTGGGAGACCCGGAGGAACGGGCAGCTGAAGGAATGGTTCCGGGCGGCCATCGAGGACCGGCTCATCGAGCGCTTCTTTGCAGAGACCGGCCGTAAAGAACAGGTCAGCGCCCTGGAGCAGGAAATCCTCAGCGGAAAACTGACCGTCACCGCGGCGCTGGACAAGCTGCTCGGCGACTGAGACCGGTCCTTTGCAGTCCTGTCGCCAAACTGGTAAAATTCGAATGAATGAACCGAAAGGGGTAGGCAACCATGAACATGGACATGAACCTGTTTATGCAAGATATGATCCGCCAGGCTCGCAGCGAAATGGAAGCGTCCGGCTATGAACAACTGACAACGCCAGAAGCCGTGGAGGATGCGGTGAAACGCGAAGGCACGACACTCTTCATGGTCAACTCCGTATGCGGATGCGCAGGCGGCATCGCACGTCCGGCTGCGGCACACGCGGTCCACTACGACAAGCGTCCGGACCACCTCGTCACGGTCTTCGCCGGCCAGGACAAGGAAGCGACGGCACAGGCCCGCATGCACTTCGGCGACGACCACCTTCCGTCGTCCCCGGCATTCGTCCTCATGAAAGACGGCAAAGTGGTCGGCGAAGTGCCGCGCCACGAAATCGAAGGCCACGACCCGATGTCGGTCGTCGTCAACCTTCAGGCCCAGTTCGAGGAAAACTGCGAAGAGCTTTAATGTGAAAAAGAGAACCGGCACCGCATGAGGCGGCGTCCGGTTCTCTTTTTTTGATTGAGTGAGTCGCTTTTGTGCGTGAGTGAGACGCAATGGGCTCCGAGTGAGACGCTTTCGTCTGTGAGTGAGTCGCAATGGGCTCCGAGTGAGACGCTTTTGCCCGCGAGTGAGACGCTTTCGTCCGCGAGTGAGACGCAAATTGTTTATCCCGCTTACTCGCGTATTTCCGCTGCCTTCCGCTAAGCCGGCCGGTCAGAACGGCACGTTACGCTTTAGTTGAACCGGCTTTATCTAATAGCGGATTGCTGCGAGCGTGTCAGTCGGATACAATCAACGTTTTCGCTGATACAATCAACGTTTATCCGAATACAATCAACGTTTCCGTGGATACAATCAACGTTTTGTCCCTGATCCACCTATCTCCGCTTTGGATTTAAAGCGCCATGCTCAGCCCGAAGACGACCATGGAGAGGACCATGAGCAGGATCATGATGTATACGACGGTTTTCTGAATTTTTTTGTTCACGTTCGGTCTCCTTCGTTCATGATGCCACCATTCTACGGTTTTTTCGTTGTTCGCGCAATATATAGAGATTTCTCCTTCAACGCGGTACAATTGAAGGCGGATACAAAAAGGGGGCATGAGGAAATGAAGCGCGTGGATCATATCGGCATTGCCGTTAAGAGCATCAGCGAAACCTTGCCATATTACACGGATACGCTCGGCATCCCTCTGATCGGCATGGAAGACGTGCCGAGCCAGGGGCTGAAGGTGGCGTTCCTGGATGCCGGCAACATTAAACTTGAGCTGCTGGAGCCGGTTTCAGAAGACAGCGCCGTCGCTAAGTTTCTCGAAAAGCGGGGGGAAGGCGTACATCACATCGCCTTCGGGGTGACCGATATTCAGGAGCGGATGGACGAGCTGAAGGCGCACGGCGTCCGGCTGCTGTCGGACGAGCCGCGTCCGGGTGCGGGCGGGGCGCAGGTGGCGTTCATGCATCCGAAATCGTCCTACGGCGTGCTTTATGAACTCTGCGACAAATCCGGAGACCGGGAGTGATCAGCTGATGGATATCTATGAAAAGATCAATGAACTGTATGACCGCCGGCGCGAAATCGAGCTCGGCGGCGGGGACGAACGGATCGACAAGCAGCACGAAAAGGGCAAGCTGACCGCCCGAGAGCGGATCGACCTCCTTCTCGATGAAGGAACGTTCGTCGAGCTGAACCCGTTCGTCACCCACCGGACGCAGGACTTCGGCATGGACAAGCAGAAGGGGCCGGGGGACGGCGTCGTGACGGGCTACGGGAAAGTGAACGGCCGCCCGGTGTACCTGTTCTCCCAGGACTTCACGGTGTTCGGCGGAGCGCTCGGGGAAATGCACGCCATGAAGATCGCGAACGTCATGGACCTGGCGGCGAAGAACGGCGCTCCGTTCATCGGACTGAACGACTCGGGCGGCGCGCGAATCCAGGAAGGGGTCGTGTCGCTTGACGGCTACGGCGAGATTTTCTACCGGAACGCCATTTATTCCGGCGTCATTCCGCAGATCTCCGTCATCCTCGGACCGTGTGCGGGCGGGGCGGTTTATTCCCCGGCGATCACCGATTTCGTCTTCATGACCGACAAGACGAGCCAGATGTTCATCACCGGCCCCAAGGTCATCGAGACCGTCACCGGTGAAAAGATCTCTTCCGAAGACCTCGGCGGATCGAAAGTACATAATGCGATCAGCGGGAATGCGCATTTCCGCGGGGCGTCCGAACAGGAAGTGCTCGAAGACGTCCGGCGGCTGCTTTCCTACCTGCCGCAGAACAACAACGAAATGCCGCCTCGGCTCGAAGCGGATGCGGAAAAAGACGACCGACCGGATCTTGCAGACATCGTTCCATTCGAAACGATCCGGCCGTATGACGTGCGCAAGGTGATCGACCAGGTCGTCGATGCGGATTCGTTCATGGAAGTCCAGTCGGAGTTCGCAAAGAACATCGTCGTCGGCCTCGCGCGGATCAAGGGTGAAGTCGTCGGCCTCGTCTGCAACCAGCCGAAGGTGATGGCGGGCGGACTCGACATCGACTCGTCCGACAAAGCGGCGCGGTTCATCCGCTTCTGCGACTCGTTCAACATCCCGATCATCACGTTCGAGGACGTCACGGGCTTCTTCCCGGGGATCAAACAGGAGCACGGCGGCATCATCCGCCACGGCGCGAAGATCCTGTATGCGTATTCGGAGGCGACCGTGCCGAAGATGACCGTCATCCTCCGCAAGGCGTTCGGCGGCGCGTATGTCGCGCTCAATTCGAAATCGATCGGCGCCGACATCGTGTATGCGTGGCCGAATGCAGAAATCGCGGTGATGGGACCGGAAGGAGCGGCGAATATCATCTTCGCACGCGAAATCGCGAACAGCGACAATCCGGAGGCGACCCGCGCGGCGAAGATCGAGGAATACAAGAACAAGTTCGCGAACCCGTACGTCGCCGCCAGCCATGGCATGGTCGACGATGTCATCGACCCGCGCGAAACGCGGATCAAGCTCATCCAGGCGCTTGAGATGATGCGCAACAAGAAAGAAGACCGGCCGGCGAAAAAGCACGGCAACATTCCGCTCTGATGCGGGGAACGGACGCACCGGCAGTTTTTTTGCGGCGGTGCGTCCTGCTGTTTTGATAAAAGAAAGGAGAATGCAGCATGGCACAAAGCAGGCTGGTAGAGGAATTCATGGAGCTCGTCCGGATCGACTCCGAAACAAAGCACGAACAGGAAATCGTCGGGGTGCTGAAAGAAAAGATGGAGGCGCTCGGCTTTGAAGTGGAAGAAGACGATTCCGCGGAGCGCTCCGGCCACGGGGCGGGCAATCTGATCGCCACGATGAAGGGAAACGCGGAAGGTGCCGACCGGATCTACTTCACCTGCCATATGGACACGGTCACCCCCGGCAAGGGCATCCGGCCGCAGTTGAAGGAAGACGGCTTTATTTATTCGGACGGCACGACGATCCTCGGGGCGGATGATAAAGCCGGTCTCGCGGCACTGTTTGAAATGATGCGCCGGGTGAACGAGGAAAACATTCCGCACGGCGATATTCAGTTCATCATCACGGCGGGCGAGGAAAGCGGGCTCGCCGGCGCAAGGGAACTGTCGCCGGACGCCATCCGGGCCGACTACGGCTACGCGGTCGACTCGGACGGAAAAGTCGGCGGCATCGTCACGTCCGCGCCGTATCAGGCGAAGCTTGAGACGGTGATCAAGGGGCGCACTGCGCACGCCGGGGTCGCGCCCGAAAAAGGCGTTTCCGCCATCACAATCGCGGCGAAGGCGATCGCCAACATGTCGCTCGGCCGCATTGATTCGGAAACGACGGCCAACATCGGCCGGTTTGAAGGCGGACAGGCGACGAACATCGTCTGCGACGAAGTGAAGATCCTCTCCGAAGCCCGTTCGATCGACAAAGCGAAACTTGACGAGCAGACGGAGCACATGGTCCGGACGTTCGAACGGCAGGCGAGCCTGATGGGCGGCTCGGCGGAAACCGACGTCCGCCTCATGTACCCGGGCTTTTCGATCGGGGAAGAAGACCCGGTCATCCGCACCGCGGCGGCCGCCATCCGCAAAGTCGGCCGCGAGCCACAGCTGATGACGAGCGGCGGCGGAAGCGACGGCAACATCTTCAACGGCTTCGGCGTTCCGACGGTCACGCTGTCCGTCGGTTACGAAGAAATCCACACGACGAACGAGCGCATGCCGGTCGAAGAACTTGAAAAGCTGGCGGACCTGCTTGTGGAAATCGTCAAAGAAGCAGCGAAACAGTCATAAGGAACGAACACAAAAGCGGGCCGGACGCCCGCTTTTTCCATGCGGTTTTTGTGCATTGCGTGCCGCCGTTGATATAATGGAAGAAGAGAGGGAGGTGAGATGGCGATGCACAACCGCGGACGCAGCAAGGCCCGGATCATTTTCCATATCGACATGAATTCATTTTTTGCGTCGGTCGAGCAGGCGCATGATCCGTCGCTTAAAGGAAAGCCGGTGGCGATCGCCGGCAATCCGAAAGAGCGTCGCGGCATCGTCGTCACCTGTTCCTACGAAGCCCGGGCATACGGCGTTTATACGACGATGCCCGTGTGGGAAGCCCGGAAAAAGTGCCCGGACCTCATCGTCATCCCGCCTGACCACAACCGGTACCGGGAAGCGTCGAACGCGATGTTTCAGCTTCTGGCGACGTTCACCGACCTGATTGAACCGGTGTCGATTGACGAAGGGTATCTGGACGTAACGGAAACCGATTGGCCGGGATCCGCCGTCGGCCTGGCCGAGGAGATCCAGCGCCGGGTGCTGGCGGAACTGGACCTGCCGTGCTCGATCGGAATTGCACCCAATAAGTTCCTCGCCAAAACCGCTTCCGACATGAAAAAGCCGATGGGCATCACGATTCTCCGGAAGCGAGACGTCCCCGCCGTGCTTTGGCCGCTCCCGGTCATCGAGATGCACGGCGTCGGAAAGAGTACGGAAGAGAAAATGAACTCGGTCGGCATCAAAACGATCGGCGAACTCGCCGCAGCGCCCGACGGCCTTCTCCGCGAACATCTCGGAAAGCGGGGACTTTATCTGAAGGCCCGGGCAAACGGCGTCGACAACCGGCCCGTCGATCCGGAATCCGCGAACGAGCGGAAAAGTGTCGGCGGGTCGGTCACGCTGCCGATCGACGAGACGGATCCGGACGAGCTGAAAAAGACGCTGAAGATGCTGGCAGGAAAAGTCGCGCTCCGGCTCGCCCGCCGGGAACTCGCGGGGGACGTCGTGACCCTGCAGATCCGCGATGCGGACTGGGTGAACCATTCCAGGAGCCGGACGCTGACGAATCCGGTGTATGCGGAAGAAGCGATCTTCCGGGAGGCCGAGGCGCTTCTTGACCGGCACTGGGAAGGGCAGCCCGTCCGCCTGCTCGGGGTCACCGTGGGCCGGGTCGTCAGCCGCTCGGAGGCGACCGAACAGTTGTCCATCTTCAGCTACGAAAAGCATGCAAGGGAAGAGCCGGTGCTGAAGGCGCTCGGCGAACTGGAACAGAAATTCGGGAAGGGCGCCGTGACCCGGGGCATCCGGGAAACGGCGCCGGAAAGAAAGCAGGGAAAACATGCAGATTGAATTTTTGGGGACCGGCGCGGGCATGCCGTCCAAACAGCGCAATACGAGCGCGCTTGCACTGAAGCTGCTTGAGGAGCGGGGGACGTTCTGGCTGTTTGACTGCGGCGAAGCAACCCAGCACCGTATGCTGCACACCACCCTGAAGCCGAAAAAACTGGAGAAAATCTTCATTACCCATCTTCACGGGGATCACATTTTCGGTTTGCCGGGGCTGCTCGGCTCAAGGGGGTTTCTCGGCGGCACGGAGCGGCTCGATCTGTACGGGCCTGTTGGATTGGCAGAATGGATCGAAGTCACCCTCCGGATCAGCAGAACCCATCTGAACTATGAGCTGGCGGTGCATGAAGTGGAAGAAGGCACCGTCTTTGAAGACGAAACGTTCCGCGTGGAGGTGCAGCCGCTAGATCATGTGATTCCGAGCTTCGGCTACCGGATCGAACAAAAGCCGCTCCCCGGCAAATTGCTCATCGACCGTGCGACCGAAGCCGGCGTGCCGAAAGGGCCGCTGCTCCGGGAATTGAAGGAAGGGCGGGACGTTGTGCTGGAAGACGGAAGCATCATCCGGAGCGGCGACGTCACCGGACCGCCTCAGCCCGGTTTCACGGTCGCGATCCTCGGCGACACCCGCTTTACGGCCAATTCGATCGAGCTGGCGCGCGGGGCGGACATCGTCGTCCACGAAGCCACTTATGACGGGGCAACCGCCCATCTCGCCGCACCGTACGGCCATTCGACGATCCTCGACGCCGCACAGGTTGCGCGCGAAGCCGGCGCGGGGGCCCTGATCGCCAACCACATCAGCGCGCGCTTCCTGCCAGAAGACGCCCGCAAACTGGCAGGCGAGGCCGCCGACCTGTTCCCGGTCGTCGAAATCGCGGAAGACCTTGCGGAATTCGAATGGAAAGACGGGCAGCTGAGACGGCTGCCGTAGGGGAACGAAAGATCAGGGGGGATCTGGAGTGGGGAATATGAAGTGGATGGCCAACCCGTATGCGGGGGAGCGACCATCCGATCTGATAGAGCTTTTTTCATGGGAAGAGGCGAAGCGGGCGAGGAAATTTCACGAGAGCCTTCCGGCATACGCTGAAACACCGCTTTATTCGCTTGGCGGGCTGGCCCGGTCATTCGGAATCGGCGGATTGTACGTCAAAGATGAGTCGGAGCGGTTCGGCTTACATGCATTCAAAGGGCTCGGCGCTTCCTATGCGCTCGGCCGGCTGCACGGCGGAAGCGGGGAAACCGTCACATTTGCCACGGCCACCGACGGCAACCACGGAAAGGGACTCGCCTGGGCGGCGAGGGAACTCGGGCAGCGGGCAGTCGTTTTCCTGCCGGCCGGGTCCGCAAAAGAACGGGTGGACGCCATCCGGGAGCAGGGGGCGGATGCGCGCGTCACCGAACTGAATTATGACGACACGGTCCGGCTTGCCGAAGAAGAAGCGGCGTGCAACGGCTGGGTGCTCGTCCAGGCCACCGCATGGACCGGTTATGAGAAGGTCCCGCGGCTCATCATGCAGGGCTATCTGACGCTCATCGACGAAGCGTTCGGTCAGCTGGAAGAAGCGTCGGCGCCGCCCGTCACCCATCTATTCCTGCAGGCCGGTGTCGGCTCGTTCGCCGCAGCCATGGCGGCCTATGTGGCGGCCCGGCTCGGGAAAGACGCGCCAAAAATCATTGTGATGGAACCGGACAAGGCCGACTGTTTTTACCGGTCGGCACTGAAAGGGGACGGGGCCGCGGCCGAAGTGGGCGGCGACCTGGACACGATGATGGCCGGACTCGCCTGTGGTGTGCCGAGCCCCGATGCTTGGGCAATCCTGAAGCCGCTCGTGTCTCACTTTGCCTCGTGCAGCGATGAAGTCAGCACGAACGGCATGCGGATCCTGTCCCGTCCATCCGCGGGGGATCCCCGTGTCGTATCAGGTGAATCCGGAGCAGCCGTGGCGGTAGGCCTTCTGGGCGGACTCACTTCCGTCGACCGGGAAATGCTGGGGCTTGATGCGTCATCCGTCGTCCTGGCCGTTAACACGGAAGGCGATACCGATCCGGGGAATTTCCGGAGGATCACGGGCGGTATGGGAGCACGGCCGCAAATCGAACGATTCGCTCGCCGAGTCGAATGATTAGCCGTTTGAATCGAACGATTAGCTCGCCGAGTCGAATGATTAGCTCTTTGAATCGAACGATTCCGATTCTCCAGTTACAAAAACAGAGCCGGACGGGAATCGTATCCCGTCCGGCTCTGTTTCAATTCCATCCGCGCCGGTATTGGACCGGTGCCTCGATGTCCGCTCCGAGCGCATCTGCCGCGCGCCGCGGCCAGTACGGATCGCGGAGCAGTTCGCGCCCGAGCAGCACAAGGTCGGCGCGTCCGTTGCGGACAATTTCCTCCGCGTGCTCCGGCTCGTTGATCAGGCCGACGGCACCTGTGGCGATGCCGGCGCCATTCCGGATCGTCTCGGAAAACGGCACCTGGTAGCCCGGATAGCTCTCGATCGCGGCCGGCACGACGGCGCCCGAGCTGACGTCGATCAGGTCGACGCCCTGTTCCTTCATCCATCCCGCCATCGGCACATAGTCGTCCGGCGTCATCCCGCCGTCCGCCCAGTCGCTTGCAGAAATCCGGATGAACAGCGGCCCGTCCCACACTTCCTTGACGGCGTCGATCGTCTCGCGCAGGAACCGGTAGCGGTTTTCCGCGTTGCCGCCGTATTCGTCTTCCCGCCGGTTGGAGAGCGGGGAAAGGAACTCGTTGATCAGATAGCCGTGGGCCCCGTGGAGCTCGATGACATCAAAACCGGCTTCCTTCGCCCGGCGTGCCGCTTCCCGGAATGCCTCAACGGTCGCCCGGATGTCTTCGGCGCTCATTTCCTTCGGCTCTTTGTACCGGTCGCTGAAGGCGATTGGCGACGGGGCGAAGATGTCCCCGTCGGTCTCCGACTTGCGGCCGGCGTGGGCCAACTGGATGCCGGCGGCCGCACCGTGCTGCTTGATCAGACCCGTCAGCCGGCCGAGCCCCTCAGTCTGGCCGTCTTCCCAGATGCCGAGGTCTTCATTGGAAATCCGGCCTTCCGGCTGGACCGCGGTCGCCTCCAAGATGATGAGGCCGGCGCCGCCGACCGCCCGCGAAGGATAGTGGACGAGGTGCCAGTCCTGCACCCGCCCGTCTCCTTCCGGACAGGAATACATGCACATCGGCGCCATGGCGATGCGGTTGCGCAAGGTCACTTCGCCAAATTTGATCGGTTCGAACAATGTTGCCATCCATACTCACCTTCCCCTGACAGAATTCCAATCCATTCTACCAGTTGCGGCCTGTCACTTCCCGTCCGCAAGCTCACGGGATCGATTTTCCGCCGCCCGGATGCAGGAGGCGACCGCCCGGTGGAATCCCGCTTCCTCCAGCGCGCGGAGCCCCGCTGCCGTGGTCCCGCCGGGGCTCGTCACGTTCTCCCGGAGCACGGAAGGCTCCATCCGGGTCTGCCGCATCATCGCCGCTGCGCCTTCAAGCGTCTGGATGATGAGTTCGCGCGCGTCGCTTCCGTCAAAACCGGCCGCCTTCGCCGCTTCCTCCAGCGCTTCCGTAAAATAATACACATACGCCGGGCCGCTTCCGGAAAGGGCGGTCACCAGATGAAGATCGTCTTCGGCCACTTCCTTCACGATGCCGACCGCCCCGAGAAGGGAGAGAATGTCCCCGCGCACCCGGTCGCACACGGCCTCATTCATCGCCACGCCCGTCGCGGCAAGCCCGATCGTCGCCGATGTGTTCGGCATCGAGCGCGCCACCGGCCGGCTGCCGAGCCCTTCTTCAAAAGTAGAGATCGGGATGCCCGCCATCACCGACAGGACCGCCGCCTCCGGATGAAGCCGTCCGGCAACGTCTCCCATCGCCTGGCGCACATCCTTCGGCTTCGTCGCAAACACGACAAGTTCCGCCTGTCCGACCGCGACGTCTTCTTTCCTCACCGGCACGACGCCGTACTTCTCCTTCAATCCATACAGCCGCGCCTCATCAGACTTGTTCATCACGAATACGGACGACGGGTCCACGGCACCTTTCCCAATGATCCCGGCCATGATGGCTTCGGCCATCGAGCCTGCGCCGACAAACAATACATTTTTCATCCCGCTCATCCTCCTTTTCCAAAATAAAAGATGCGTTCTCGTCCCAAGTCATGACTCATCATGAAAAAGGACGAAAACGCATCGGTTTCCGCGGTACCACCTTCATTCACCGGCAGGGCCGGTGCGGCTCATCCGCCTTAACGCAGCGGGGGGCGGCCGTGTTTCCACGGCGGCTCGGAAGCAGGTTCGGGGCGGGAGAGGGGATGCGGCTCTCAGCCGGTGACCGCATTTTCTGTGCGCCTTCACCGCCCGTACTCGTCTTCGTCGGAGCATTCCGTTCATTCGGTTAACGTGATTATACGCATCGTCTTCCGCGGTGTCAACAGGTGACGCGGCGGTTCGGCTCATGTACAATAAATGAATCACGATTCATTCAACGGGGGGATTCCGATGATCCATACGATCACCATGCCGACGCCGTTCGCGGTCGGGGACGTCAACGCTTATTTATTGAAAGGGGATGCACTCACCCTGTTCGACGCCGGAACGAACACGCCGGAATCCTGGGAAGCCCTGCTTCACGGGCTCAAGGAAGCCGGATACCGGCCGGAAGACATCGAGCAGGTCATCCTGACGCATCATCATCCGGACCACGCGGGGCTCGTCGACCGCTTTGAGCGGGCGCGGCTGCTCGGGCACGCCTACAACGACCCGTGGCTGCGCCGCGACGAGGCGTTCTTTGAATACCACGACCGGTTTTACCTGGACTGCCTGACCGAAGAAGGCGTGCCGGAAGAATACTTGCGCTGGGTGTCCAAGATGAAGCGTCCGGTCGGCTTCATGGGCAGCCGGCCGCTCGATGCCCGGCTTGCCGACAGTGACGCCGTGCCGGGGCACCCCGGCTGGTCCTCGCTCGAAACGCCGGGACATGCCCGAAGCCATCTTGCATTTTTCAACGAAAAGACGGGCGACATGATCGGCGGCGACCTCGTGCTCGGGAAAATTTCCTCCAATCCGCTCATCGAACCGCCGCTCGATCCGAAAGCCGGACGGCCGAAATCGCTGCTGGAATACAACCACTCGCTCCGGCGGGTCGCCGCGCTGCCGGTGGAGGTCATCTACCCGGGGCACGGCGAAGAAGTGCGGGGGATCGCGCCGCTCATCGAACACCGCCTCGAACAGCAGAAAGACCGCGCGATGAAAGTGCTCGGCATGATGGAAGACGGGCCGAAGACGATCTTCGAGCTAACGAAGCGGCTGTTTCCGACGATGTATCAGAAAGAACTCGGCCTGACCTTGTCCGAAACGATCGGGCAGACGGACTGGCTCGTCGAGGAAGGGCTTGCCAGGGAAGTGCGCCGGGAAGACGGGGTGCTTGATTATGAAAAAGCGTAAGCGGGTGCTCGTCACCGGCGCGACCGGCGGCATCGGCCGGTCGATCGTCTCGCGGCTGCTGAAGGAAGGGCATCTCGTGCTCGCCACCGGACGCAACCGGGCGATCCTTGAAGACATCAGGCGGGAAGGGGCAGGGATTCTGGAGGCCGACCTCACGACCATTGCCGGACTCGACCGGGTGGCACGGACGGCGGGAGCGCCCGACGCGGTCATTCTCGCATCCGGCGTCGGCACTTTCCTCCACGCCCATGAGCTGTCCGACGAATCGATCGGCCGGATGCTCGAAGTGAACGCCGCCTCCCCGATGAAGCTGCTTCGCCGGATTCTGCCGGGCATGATGGTGCGGGGAGCCGGACAGGTGATCTTCATCGCTTCCGCCGCCGGGAAAGTTGCGACGAAAAAAGCCTCGGTGTATGCGGCTTCCAAAAGCGCCATCCTCGGCTATGCGGATGCCCTGCGGCTCGAAATGGCGCCGTACGGGATTTCGGTCACGTCCGTCAATCCGGGACCGGTGGACACACCGTTTCTTGATCTGGCCGCTCCGGGCGCCGATTACCGGGCGTCCATGGCCGGCTACCTCACGCCTCCGGAACGAATCGCTGAAGCCGCCGTCCGGGCACTCGGCCGTCCGGTCCGCGACATCGACCTTCCGTGGTACATGGCGGCCGCCGCCAAGGCCCATTCCATCGCCCCCGGACTCACCGAAAAGCTCGGCCGGAATTTCTTTGAAAAGAAATGAAACTCCTCACCCCCTCGACCGTCTGATCGGTTGAGGGGGTGAAAATTTTGAAGAAGTTATTGATTTTCGCCGCCGCGGCGGTGCTGCTGTCCGCCTGCGGAACGGGCGGCGGCTCTTCCGCACCTTCCGGAAACTCCGGGGACGGGGAATTATCCGTGTCTGTTGAGGGAATGGAGAAAACGGATGGGTTCATTGTCGAAATTGACGGCGACCGTGTGCTTGTCAATGATACATACTACCTGATCGACGACAACACCCACCTGGTCCGGCTCGGCGACGGGGGAGAACAGAAATTGACCGCAGATGATCTAAAACCGGGCATGAGGGCGGATGTGTACCATTCCGAAGCGGTCGCCATGTCTTATCCCGGCCAGGCTTATGCGGATGTGTTCACCGTCCCGGACGGGGAAGAAGAGACGGAGCGGGAAGAAGCGTTCCGTTCATTCCTGGACAAGGAAGGCGAACCGCTCCTGATCAGCGCGCCGCAATTCGGGGAAGGAAAGATCCGGTTCCGGTGCACGGTCCTTTCTTCCAATGAAGCGTTCGCCGTGGAGCTCGACACAGGCACGCACGAGTATTCGAAAGAGCCGGCAGAGGACTGACGGTTCCATTACCGAAGGAGTGATCTCATGAAAAAATTGCTGTTTTGCACAGCGGCGGCCGTGTTCCTTTCGGCCTGCGGCACAAGCGGAACGGACGGCGGGAGCGGCGGAAGCGCCGATGCGCCGAAAGACGAAGACAAACTGTCCGTCCCGGTGGAAGGGATGGAGGAAGCGAAAGGATTCATCACCGACATCGACGAAGACCGGGTGCTCGTCAACGACATCTACTACACGATCGACGATGAAACCCACTTCGTCTCGATCGGCGACGGTGCGGAACGGGAACTGGAGCTCAGCGACCTGGAGAAGGGAATGCGCGCGGACGTTTATCATTCCGGCATGATCGCGAAATCGTTCCCCGGCCAGGGGCATGCGTCCGTGTTTGTCGTGCCGAAAGACGACCTGTCCCAGCGCCAGACCGAAGCATTCCAGGCGTTCCTCGAAAAAGAGGGCAGTGATTTCGTCCTCCTCGGCAAGCCGGAGCTCGGCAAAGACCTGATCAAGTTCGACTACACGATCGTCGAATCCAACGAAACCTACACCGTGGAACTCGACATCGAAAGCCATGAATATACGAAAGAACCAAAAAGCGAATGATCATAAGCGAGCCCGCACCCGGCTATCCGGACGCAGGCTCGCTTTTTGGGTCCTCATCAACCCTAAAAGCAGCCTGGATCGGCCGTGGCGAAGGGCTATGATTCCACTCGCCGCCTCTACGCGCTCACTCGGCCGTCCTATGCGCTCACTCAAACGGCCTACGCGCTCACTCACACTCTCTGACCCTCTTGAAAAAGAATTCTTTGAAAATGCATAAACATTTGCTTGCATCGATTTTTATTCCGTGTTAAGATTCACTCATGAATAAAACATGAATAACATGAATAAACATACACGGAGGGATTGCATATGGGCAAAAAAGTGGTTCTCGCATATTCAGGAGGTCTTGATACATCGGTGGCGGTCACATGGCTGAAGGAGCAGGGGTACGAAGTGGTTGCGGTCTGCCTCGACGTCGGCGAAGGAAAGGACCTCGCGTTCGTCAAGGAGAAGGCGCTCCAGGTCGGCGCATCCGAAAGCTACATGATCGACGCGAAAAAGGAATTTGCGGAAGAATTCGTGCTTCCTGCACTCCAGGGCCACACGCTCTACGAGGAAAAGTATCCGCTCGTCTCGGCGCTGTCCCGTCCGCTCATTTCGAAAAAGCTTGTTGAGATTGCACATGAAACGAACGCAGACGCCGTCGCACACGGCTGTACGGGCAAGGGGAATGACCAGGTCCGCTTTGAAGTGTCGATCAAGGCACTTGACCCGTCACTTGAAGTGATTGCACCGGTCCGCGAGTGGAGCTGGTCGCGTGAAGAAGAAATCGAATACGCGAAAGAGCACAACATCCCGATTCCGATCAACCTTGACAGCCCGTACTCGATCGACCAGAACCTGTGGGGCCGTTCGAATGAATGCGGCATTCTCGAGAACCCGTGGGCGGCGCCGCCGGAAGATGCATATGACCTGACGGTTGCCCTCGAAGACGCACCGGACACGCCGGACGTCATTGAAATCGGCTTTGAGCACGGCGTTCCGGTCACGCTCGACGGCGAGAAGATGGAGCTGGACGAACTGATCCTCAGCCTCAACGACATCGCCGGCAAGCACGGCGTCGGCCGCATCGACCACGTCGAGAACCGCCTCGTCGGCATCAAGTCCCGCGAAGTGTACGAGTGCCCGGGCGCGATGACGCTGCTCACGGCGCACAAGGAACTCGAAGACATCACGCTCGTGAAGGAACTCGCGCACTTTAAGCCGGTCGTCGGCAAGAAGCTGACCGAGCTCATCTACGAAGGACTCTGGTTCTCGCCGCTCACAAAAGCGCTCCAGGCCTTCCTGAAAGAGACCCAGCAGTTCGTCAACGGCACCGTCCGCGTGAAGCTGTTCAAGGGACATGCGATCGTCGAAGGCCGCAAGTCGCCGAACTCCCTCTATGACGAAAAGCTCGCGACTTATACGAAGGAAGACGCGTTCAATCATGAATCCGCCGTCGGCTTCATCGAGCTGTGGGGCCTGCCGACGAAAGTCCATGCATCCGTCAACAAGGCTGCCGCCGAGTCCGCGAAGAAGCCGGAGAAGGTGCAGTCATGACCGAGAAACTCTGGGGCGGCCGTTTCCAGAAGAGCGCCGAGGAATGGGTCGACGAGTTCGGCGCGTCGATCGGCTTCGACCGGGAACTCGTCCTGGAGGACCTGGAAGGCAGCACGGCGCACGTCCGGATGCTCGGGAAGTGCGGCATCCTCACCAGTGAGGAGACGGACGCCATCCTCGGCGGCCTCGCACGCCTGAAGGAAAAGGCGGAGACGGATGAACTGGAATTTTCCGTGGAACTTGAAGACATTCACCTGAACCTCGAGAAGATGCTGACGGACGACATCGGTCCGGTCGGCGGCAAGCTCCATACCGGACGCAGCCGCAACGACCAGGTCGCGACCGACATGCACTTGTATCTGAAGGCGCGCCTGAAGGAAGTCATCGTGCTCATCGAAGACTTCCAGAAGGCAATCCTCGAGCAGGCGGAAACGCATGTCGAGACGCTCGCACCGGGCTACACACATCTCCAGCGCGCCCAGCCGGTATCGTTCGCGCATCACCTGATGGCGTACTTCTGGATGCTCGAGCGGGATAAAGGCCGCTTCACAGACTCGCTCAAGCGGACCGATCTGTCTCCGCTCGGCGCGGGCGCACTCGCCGGGACGACGTTCCCGATCGACCGCCATCTGTCCGCGGAACTGCTCGGATTTGCCGGCGTGTACGAAAACAGCATGGACGCGGTGAGCGACCGGGACTTCATCGTCGAGTTCCTGTCCGCCTCGTCGCTGCTCATGGCGCACTTGTCTCGGTTCGCTGAGGAAATCATCCTCTGGTCGAGCCAGGAATTCGGCTTCATTGAGCTCGACGACGCGTTCTCCACCGGCTCGAGCATCATGCCGCAGAAGAAGAACCCCGACATGGCGGAACTCATCCGCGGCAAGACCGGCCGGGTGTACGGCAACCTGACCGGCCTGCTCACAACGCTGAAGGGCCTGCCGCTCGCCTACAACAAAGACATGCAGGAAGACAAGGAAGGCATGTTCGACACGGTCAAGACCGTCACCGGCTCGCTCCGCATTTTCGCGGGCATGATCCGCACGATGACCGTGAACGCGGACGTCATGGAGCAGGAGGTCGCCAAAGACTTCTCGAACGCCACCGAGCTCGCCGACTACCTGGCCGCGAAGGGCATGCCGTTCCGCGAAGCGCATGAAGTGACCGGAAAGCTCGTCTTCACCTGCATCCAGAAAGGCTGCGTCCTGAAAGACCTGCCGCTCACCGATATGCAGGAGGAAAGCAAGCTGATCGAAGAAGACATCTACGCCGTGCTCGCGCCCGAAGCGGCCGTCCGCCGGAGAAACTCCTACGGGGGCACCGGCTTCGACCAGGTGCTTGCGCAGATCGGGAAGGCGAAGGAAGCACTCTGCCAGACCATTCAATAAGACGGAAAAGCAGACCGGCACCCAAAAAGGTGCTCCGGTCTGCTTTTTTATGGCTGGATTTTTTTCATCACTTCCGCCACTTGATCCGATAGCGGATCGCCTTCCTCGCCAAGGCGGTCGATGATGTTCCGGTAGTCCCGTTCATTGCGGTTCTGGCTCATTTTATAGGCCGCTTCGAACCTCTCCACCCTGATCTTGAATCCGACGATCCCCTTCAGTTCGGTCTCCAGCAGTTCAGGGGACAGTGTTTTCCAGAGCACAGGGTGTTCCCGGTGTTTTTCGTATTTCTCCATCAGGAGGGCGAGGTCCCGGTGCAGTTCTTCGCCTTCAATGATCTCCGGCTTCCCGTACACGTGCACGGCCTGGTAGTTCCAGGTCGGCACGTTTTCCTGCTCATACCAGGAGGGGGAGATGTACGCGTGCGGACCCTGGAAGATCACGAGGACCTCTTCATCCGCCCCGAATGCCTTCCACTGAGCGTTCCCGTAGGCCAGATGCCCGGTGAGGAAATGTTCCCCGTCCACCGTGCGAAACTGCAGGGGGATATGGGTTGCGACGGGACTGCCTTCTTTCACGGTGACCACAATGCCGAACGGATTCGCCCGAATGAACGATTCAATCTCTTCCATATCCCGGATCCGATATTTTCTTGGTATGTACATGAACAACGCCTCCAGTTTTGGTCCTCTTTCTGAAAGTATACGATGCAGGCTGTCATGGAAAAAGGTACAATATCAGAAAAGTCCACATGTCAGAGGATGTTTGCCCATGAAAGATATCATTTTCACATTCCATGAAGGATCCCCGAAGTATAAACAGGTGTATGAACGATTCAAGCGATGGATTGAGCAGGGCGAACTGCTGCCAGGCGAGCAACTGCCGTCCATCCGCCGCCTCGCGGATTCGCTCCAAGTGAGCCGGAACACGACGCTGATGGCCTACGAACAGCTCATGGCCGAAGGATACATACAGGGTGAGAGCCGGAGGGGCTATTTCGTGAACCGGATGGAACCGCTTTTCCTCCGTGAAGCGCCTTCCCGGTCCGTCAGACCTGCTTCTCCGGAACCTTCCGTGACCGTCGATTTCCGGGCGGGCGCCGTCGATCAGGCGCACTTCCCGCTGAAGGCATGGAGAAGGATGCTTAACCGGGTGCTGGCGGAGAAAGAGAGTTTCTTGTACGGGGACCCGTTCGGCGAGCGGCGCCTGCGTGAACAGATTACGAAGTACCTTTTCCAGTCGCGCGGCGTATCGGCCGATCCCGATGCCATCATCATCGGGAGCAGCACCCAGCAGATGCTCCTCCAGCTCGGCCATGTTCTGAGGGAGGATCATTCCGCCGTCGCCGTGGAGGATCCCGGGTATGACGGTGCCTGGGAGGCCTTTCGTTTCCACTCATTCGGAATCCGGACGCTGCCGGTCCATGAGACAGGCATTGACCTGTCTCATCTCGACCGGACGGATGCCGGGGTGGCCTATGTCACACCTTCCCACCAGAGTCCGCTCGGTGTCAGCATGACCATCCGGCAACGCCAGGCACTTCTGAACTGGGCCGCCTCGAGGGAGGGATACGTCATCGAGGACGACTATGACAGCGAGTTCCGGTATACCGGCAAGCCATTCCCGGCGCTTGCGGCCATCGATTCGTCGCGGGTCGTCTACCTAGGGAATTTCTCAAAGTCTTTTCTGCCGGGGATCCGGCTCGGTTATATGGTCCTGCCGCCCGGTCTGCTCGATCGGTATCGCACCCGTTTCCATAATTTCGAGACGACCGCTTCGCTTCCGAACCAGCTCGCCATGGCCCGGTTTATGGAAGACGGGGAATGGAGCCGCCATATCAAGCGGATGCGGCTTGTGTATAAGCGCAAGATGATGCAGCTCATTTCCGTGCTGGATCGGCTTTTCGGCGGACAGGTGACGATGGTCGGGAAGGAATCAGGCCTGTTCCTCCTGATCAAGGTGCATCTTCCGTACACCGAAGAAGAACTGATCCGCCGTGCAGCCTTGCAGGGAGTCCGTGTTTATCCTTCATCCGCTTATTTTATCTGCAACCATCCAGACCGCCCCATGATCAAGCTCGGGTTCAGCAGCCTCTCTGCCGAAGAGATCGGGCTCGGGGCGGAGCTTCTGAAAAAGGCATGGGTCTAAAGCAGACCGCGTATATCCTGGCCGGAATCCTTCCCGGTCTTTTTTTATGGAAACGAAAACCCGTATACGCAGTGGTTCCGTTGATTTCCTTCCTCCATTTCCCGAAATTGCCGTTGAATGATTCCGTCCGGTTTGGCTATACTGAAGGAGGGGAACACTTGTTCTAAGTCGAATAAATGCAGAGGAAGGGAGGAAATCCGGATGTATGAAGGACTGCCGGAGCGGAAAATCATCTGTCTCGACATGCGCAGCTTCTACGCCAGCTGCGCGGCGGCCGATGAAGGGCTCGATGTGATGAAGGAGCCGATCGCCATCATCGGCGACCGGGAGCGGAAGGGCAGTGTCGTGCTCGCCGCCTCGCCGCGGCTGAAAAAGGAATTCGGCGTGCGGACGGGCAACCGGCTGTACGAAATACCCGACGATCCGTCCATCCGGCTCATCGAACCGAAGATGGGCTTCTATATCGGCATTTCCATGGAGATCACCCGCCTCTTGAGCGAGTATGTTCCAAAAGAAGCGATCCACGTATACAGCATCGACGAGGCGTTCGTCGACCTCGGCGGCACGGAGCGGCTGTGGGGGCCGCCCGAAAAGACGGCGAAGCGGATCGGCGACCAGCTGCTCGCCCAGTTCCAGATGCCATCCGCGATCGGCATGGGACCGAACATGCTGCTGGCCAAGCTGGCACTTGATCTGGAGGCGAAAAAGCGGGGCTTCGCCAAATGGGGCTATGAAGACGTGCCGGAGAAACTGTGGCCGGTTGCGCCCCTTTCCGGCATGTGGGGCATCGGCCGCCGGCTCGAGAAGCGCCTGAACGGCCTCGGCATCTTCTCCGTCGGCGACCTCGCCCATGCCGATCTCGCCGTACTGGAAAAAGAATTTGGCGTGATGGGCAACCAGCTGCATCACCATGCCTGGGGCGTCGATCTGTCGGAGCTTGGGGCACCGCTCATCGAGGGCCAGGTGAGCTACGGGAAAGGGCAGGTGCTGTTCCGCGACTACTCGAAGCGGGAGGACATCCTCGCCGTCTTGCTCGAAATGTGCGAAGACGTCGGGCGCAGGGCGCGCGAAGCCGGCCGGGCGGGGCGGACCGTCCATCTGTCGGCCGGCTACAGCGAAGACGCGTACGGCGGCGGGTTCAGCCGGTCGCGCTCCGTCGATGAGGCGGTCAACGCCACGATGGCGATCTACCGGGTGTGCACAAAACTGCTTGATGAGTTCCACGACGGGCGGCCCATCCGGCGCCTGGCGATTTCGCTCTCCAATCTGGAAGAAGAGCATTCCATGCAGCTGAGCCTGTTCGAGGAGAACAAATGGGAAGAACGGAAGCTTGGCGCCGCGATGGACGCCATCCGCTCGAAATACGGGCCGGCCGCCATTCTCCGCGCCGTCTCCTACACCGACGCCGGCACGGCGGTCGGCCGCGCAAAGCTGATCGGCGGCCACAAAACCTGAAAAAGGAACCCCGGCCCCGCCGGGCAACCCAACGCGCTCACTCACGGGGCGAACGCGCTCACTCACGGCCCCAACGCGCTCACTCACGGGGCGAACGCGCTCACTCACGACCCCAATGCGCTCACTCATCCCGCCGCACACCAAAACAGGCGGCCGCTCCATCCCGGAACGGCCGCCTGCAACGGGCTCAACTGCCCTGTTCTTCCTTCAGTTTTTCCATCCGGGTGCGGTAGTCGTCGATCTTCTTGTCGATGCGTTCGGCCTCCGAAGTGACGGTCTCCCGCTTTTCTTCCGACAGTTCGTCCAGCAGCCGGGCGTGGGTTTCCTTCCGGCTGTCCATCAGCGCGACGAGCTCATCGCGTGTGGACGCGCCGATCAGCCCTTCTTCCAGCAGAAGGTCGGCTGCGCCGAGAAAGCGGAGATGCTCGGTGAAGACGGACCGCTTGGCGTGGCCGGACGTTTCCGAAATTTCGTGGAGCGCCGTGGCGGTCGCCCAGCCGGTTGGCGACTGATACACGAGGAGGGAGAGGTCGAGGTCGGACGGCAGCCACATGTCCGCGATGCCGCCGGTCATTTCTTCGAGTGTATCGGCACCGAGGTAGCGACCGTTCCCGGCTTCCGCCACCGACTGGAGCTGGCTTTCGGCGTCTGCGTCGACCTGGAAGCCGATGATGTCGACATGGCGGCCCGGATGGCCGGCTGCGAAGGCGGCGGCTTCCGCGACCGGGTCGCCGCCGCATGTTTCCGCCCCGTCGCTCACGATATAAACGGTGATGTCGCCGTCGCTCCCGGCAAGGTCCTCGTTCGCCTGACGGATTGCGCCGGCGAGCGGCGTCCAGCCGGCAGCCTTCACGCCGGCGACGGCCTCATTGAAGCGTTCTTCATCATAAGATCCGGCCGGGTACACTTCGTCGATCGTGCCGCAGGACAGTTCCTTGTCGGCCCGGTTCTGGGTGCCTGCGTGTCCGTATGCATAGAGGGACACGTCGCTGTTCTGGCCGATCGTGCGGCCGAAGCTCCTCACTGCACTTTTGGCGGTGTCCATCTTCAGTTCGCCGTCCGCTTCCAGCAGCATGCTGGAGCTGGCGTCAAGAAGAATGACCGCCCGGTCCGGCGCTTGGCCGCGCTCTTCCCCGGCGGGCCGTTCTTCAGGTTCCGGCAGGAGCGGTTCATCGAAATCCGGACGGAATCCGACGAGCCAAGGGACTTGTTCCGCGTAGGCGGGGGTGGCGAGCGCGGCGGTTACGGCACTGAACCAGGCGTCGGCGTCTTCCTCGCCTGCAGAGACGGATTTCATTTCATCAAGGAAGGCCCCGCGGAGATCTTCGGGCACTTCCCGCCGGCTCCAGAGGGACGCTTCCTCTTCAACGGGGATGTCCGCGGTCAGCGTGCCGGCGGGAAGTGCGGCCAGCTCTTCGGGCGACCCGGCTTCCGTGACGGCGGAAAGCGGGGCGTCCGCGGCGGCGTTCTCCTCAGCAGGGGCCTCAGCAGGGTCCGCCGCGGTTTCCGGCGGTCGGTCGGTTTTTTCTCCGCCGCCGGCTTTTCCGGCGCCGCCCGAGCAGCCGGCGAGCAGAGTGCCGGCAAGCAGGAAAGTCAAAATCGGTTTCATCATCAGGTTTCCTCCTTCTTGGAAGGATTTATGTACACAGTTCCATACGGGGCCGGACCCGGAAAAGTTTCAGTTTGGCCGGACGGTGGTTGATTTCGGGAAAGGAGTGGTGCGGATGATCCGCGACAGAGGGAACATCAAGTGGACGGCGATGATGCTGCCGGAACACCTGAAGCTGTTGAGGGAATGGCAGGAGGGGGAAGAGAGGCGGGAGCCGGCGGAACCGGATTCCCAGCAGCTGGAGGAGTGGGACCGGCTGCTGCACGAAGCGCTCGAATTCGGAGGCGGACTCGCCATCCGGTGCCGGACGGCCGGCGGAGAAAGGACTTTCGCGGGGCCGGTCCACCATTTCGATCCGCTGTCCGGAACGATCCGGATGGTGGACGGGGACGGGGAGCCGCAGATGATCCGGACGGCGGACGTCCATGATATTTCAGTGGTCGGATAATCAGATTTCCGGTGCTTCTCTAAATTCGGAACATTTGCTACACTGGAATCCGGTTCGAAAATCAAAGGGGGACCGTTTTCCGTGAAAGTATTCATGCAGTTGGGGTGGTTCTTTAAAGAAAGGAAAAAGCAGTATCTCTTCGGCATCCTCATGCTGATCGTCGTGGCCGTGCTCCAGCTTCTGCCGCCGCGGATCATCGGATTCGTCGTCGATGAAATCCGTCTCGGCGAGCTGACGCCGGGCGGACTCGAGAAATGGCTGCTGATCCTGGCGGCCGCGGCGCTCGGGATGTATGTTCTCCGCTACTACTGGCGGATCATGATTTTCGGTTCTTCCGTGCTGCTCGGGCGTCAGATGCGCGAGCGGCTGTTCCGCCATTTTACCGACCAGTCGCCGTCGTTCTACCAGCAGCGGCGGGTCGGCGACTTGATGGCGCATGCGACGAATGACCTCCGGGCGGTCCAGATGACGGCAGGCCAGGGGGTCCTCACGCTCGTCGACTCGCTCACGACGGGCGGGGCGGTCATCCTCGCCATGGCGATCACGATCAACTGGAAGCTGACGCTGATCGCCCTCCTGCCGATGCCGTTCATGGCCGTTTTGACGAGCTGGTACGGGCGGATGCTCCACGAGCGGTTCCGCGGGGCACAGGAAGCGTTCTCCGACCTGAACGACAAAACGCAGGAAAGCGTCTCGGGCATCAAGGTCATCAAGACATTCGGCCAGGAAGAGGAAGACATCGAGGACTTCCGCCGGCTGTCCGCGGACGTGGTCGACAAAAACGTCCGGGTCGCGAAAGTGGACGCGCTGTTCGACCCGACGATCTCGCTCATCGTCGGCGTGTCGTTTTTCCTCTCGGTCACATTCGGCGCCCGCTTCATTCTTGCGGATGAAATGTCGGTCGGGGACCTCGTCGCCTTCACGGCGTACCTCGGGCTGCTCGTCTGGCCGATGCTCGCGTTCGGCTTCCTGTTCAACATCGTGGAGCGGGGGCGGGCCTCCTACGGCCGGATTATGGACCTGCTGGCCGTGGAGCCGGAAGTGAAAGACGTGCCGGGCGCGATCGACCGGAAACCGGAGGGCGACCTGTCGTTTGACGTCCGGGAATTCCGCTTTCCGGGCGATGAGCGGCCCGCGCTGAAAGACGTGCGGTTTGAACTCCGGCGCGGGGAGACGCTCGGCATCGTCGGCCGGACCGGTTCAGGCAAGACGGCGATCCTGAAGCTCTTGCTGCGGGAGTTCGACGGTTTTGACGGCTCGATTGCATACGGAGGCGTCCCGATCGGCGACTACCGGAAGGAGCGGCTCCGGGAGGCGATCGGCTACGTGCCGCAGGACCACTTCCTGTTTTCAACGACCATCCGGGAGAACATCGCCTTCACGGACATCGGGGCACCGCTTGAGGAAGTGCGGCGGGCTGCCCGCCTCGCCCAGATCGACGGGGACATTCTCGGATTTGCGGACGGCTATGAGACGGTCGTCGGGGAGCGGGGCGTCTCGCTTTCCGGAGGGCAGAAACAGCGCATTTCAATCGCGCGCGCCCTCCTCATGAATCCCGAGCTGCTCATCCTCGACGATTCGCTGTCCGCAGTCGACGCGAGGACGGAGGAAGCGATCCTCCGTTCGCTGAAGGCGGAGCGGCAGGGGGAGACGACGATCATCACCTCCCACCGGATGAGCGCGATCCAGCATGCGCACCAGATCCTCGTCATGGACGGCGGCACGGTCGCCGAAAAGGGGACTCATGACGAACTGATGGCCCTGCGCGGGCAGTATTACGAAATGTACGAGCTGCAGCGGCTGGAGGCGCTCGTCGAGCAGGGAGGGGAATCGTAATGAACAAAAATGAACAGCAGCCGGCCCTCGGCAACCGGGAACAGTGGCAGGTGCTCAAGCGGCTGACGGGCTACATCCGGCCCCATGCAAAGACGGCGGTTTTCGCGCTCGTGCTGCTCGGGCTCATGGTGCTCGGCGATGTGCTCGGCCCGGTGCTCATCAAGATCTTCATCGACGACTACCTGACGCCGGGAACTTTCCCGGCAGGACCGCTCGGAATGCTTGCGGCCGCCTATCTCCTCATCCTCGTGCTCAATACGGTGTTCGGCTACATCCAGCTGCTCAAGTTCCAGGAAATCGCGCTGAACATCGTCCGCCAGATCCGGATCGACGTGTTTTCCAAAGTCCAGCGGCTCGGGATGCGCTTCTTTGACCGGACGCCGGCGGGCGGCATCGTCTCGCGTGTGACGAACGACACCGAAGCGATCCTTGAAATGTTCGTGGACGTGCTCGTCGGATTCCTGCAGAGCGGCTTTCTCATTGTCGGCGTCTATATCGCCATGTTCGTGCTCAATGTCCGCCTTGCGCTCATCACGCTCCTGCTGCTTCCGCTCATCTTCGTCATCATGGCGATCTACCGGAAATACAGCTCGGTGTTTTACCAGGATCTGCGCGAGCGGCTCAGCCAGCTCAACGGCAAGATCGCCGAGTCGCTCAACGGAATGGGGATGGTCCAGGCGTTCCGGCAGGAAAAACGGCTGCGGAAGGAATTCGGGGACATCAATGAAAAGCACTATGACGCCGGCATGCGCAACATCCGGCTCGACGGGCTGCTTCTGCGGCCCGCGGTCGACCTGGTGTATGCGCTCGGCCTCATCCTTCTGCTGTCCTACTTCGGCATCACATCGTTCAACAGTCCGGTGGAGATCGGCGTCATCTATGCATTCGTCACTTACCTTGACCGGTTCTTTGAGCCGATCAACCAGGTCATGCAGCGGCTGTCGATTTTCCAGCAGGCGATCGTCGCCGCCCACCGGGTGTTCAAACTCATGGATGACGAAGAATTGGAACCGGCGCAGCCGGCGGACGGAGGAGCGAAGATCGGGGACGGGAAAATCGAGTTCAAGGACGTGTCATTTGCCTACGACGGGGAAAACGACGTCCTGAAGCACATCACCTTCACCGCGAACCCGGGCGAAACCGTGGCGCTCGTTGGCCATACCGGCTCCGGCAAAAGTTCGATCATCAACCTGCTCATGCGGTTCTATGAATTCAGCCGCGGCGAGATCCTGATCGACGGAAAGCCGATCCGCGAATACCCGCAATCGGAACTGCGGCAGAAGATGGGGCTCGTCCTGCAGGATCCGTTCTTGTTCTACGGCGACATCGAAAGCAACATCCGGCTGTTCAATGAGTCGGTGACGCCGGCGGATGTCCGGGCGGCCGCCGAATTCTTCCAGGCGGATCCGTTCATCCGCCGGCTGCCGGACGGCTACCGGCAGAAGGTGACGGAGCGGGGGACGACCTTCTCGGGCGGCCAGCGCCAGCTTGTCGCGTTCGCCCGCACGATGGCCGCCGACCCGAAGATCCTCGTGCTCGACGAGGCGACGGCGAACATCGACACGGAAACCGAAGCGGCGATCCAGGAAGGGCTCTCCCGCATGCGCAAAGGCCGGACGACGATCGCCATCGCCCACCGGCTCAGCACGATCCAGGACGCGGAGCTCATCCTCGTCCTGCACCAGGGCGAGATCGTCGAGCGCGGCACCCACCGCGAACTCCTCGCCCAAAAAGGGCTTTATTACAACATGTATCGCCTGCAGAACGGCATCCTCGGAAACGAAGCAGGCTGATCCAAAAAGCAGGACCGGCAAAACCGCGGTCCTGCTTTTTCTTGTTCCGGCCGGGAAAACTCCGGCCGGGCGGAAAGGGGGCCATTGAAACCGCCCGGAAGCCGCATGCGCTCACTCACGCCCCATATGATGCCACTCAGGCCGTCTATGCGCCCACTCGCGCCCCATATGATGCCACTCAGGCCGTCTATGCGCTCACTCGCGCCCCGTATGATCCCACTCGCCCCCCAACGCCCCCAAAAAAACGGGCGCCGACACCCCGCCCGCACAACCGGTCAACAAACTGTCACAGGCGCAACAGGCGCCAATCCGGCGGGTTTTTGATACGATAGGATGAGCAACTGAGAAAGGGGGACCGGTATGTCAACGGATCTCAATATACTCCTGGCCTTCGGGGCGGGGTTTCTCAGCTTCATCTCTCCGTGCTCGCTGCCACTGTATCCTGCATTTGTTTCGTACATCACGGGAATGTCGCTTGAGGACCTGAAATCCGACCAGAAAAAGATGACGAGGACCGGCATCCTGCACACATTGTTTTTCCTCATCGGCTTTTCGATCATCTTCGTGGCGCTCGGATTCGGGACTTCCTACATCGGGGAGTTCTTCCTGAAATACGATAACCTGCTCCGGCAGGTCGGAGCCATTTTCATCATCCTGTTCGGTCTGATGATCGTCGGGGTGCTGCAGCCGGAGTTCCTCATGAAAGAACGAAAGTTCCAATTCAAGAACCGGCCGGCCGGATATCTCGGCACCCTGGTCATCGGCCTTGCCTTCGCGGCCGGATGGACACCGTGCAACGGCCCGATCGTCGGGGCCATCATCACGCTCGCCGGACAGCATCCCGATGCCGGCATGCTGTATATGCTTTCCTACGTGTTCGGGTTCGCCATTCCGTTCTTCGTGCTGTCATTCTTCATCACGAAGCTCGGCGTGATCCGGAAATACAGCAACATCATCATGAAAATCGGCGGCTGGATCATGATCCTCGTCGGAATCCTGCTGTTCTTTGACGGCATGACGAAAATCATCGGCTGGCTGAGCCCGTTCTTTGGGGACTTCCAGGGATTCTGATTTTGAAAAAAGGAGAAATTGAATATGGAGGCAATCAATACGTATGACGGCTGGCTGCAGGAACTCGCCGAAGAGGAGACGTTCCTTCTCTTCGTCAAGACCGACAACTGCTCGGTCTGTGAAGCCCTGTTTCCCCAGGTCGCCGCATTGGAAGAGGATTACGGGTTTCCGTTTTATTATGTGAACGCCGCCCGGGTGCCGGAACTGGCGGGGCAGCTGTCCCTGTTTTCCGCTCCGGTCGTCCTGCTGTTCCGAAGCGGCCGGGAATTCGCCCGGTTCGCCCGGTTCGTGCCGATGGCGGAACTTGAACGGCGGATGGACGAACTGGAAGAAGCGGCGGGTGAGACCGATGATCAATGACTGGTTGAACTGGGTGTTCAACGAAGTGCCGGCACCGGTTCTCATCATCGGTTCCACGGTTATTTTTGCCTTCATGGGGACGATGGCGCTCATCGTCCGCTCCAAGTCCGCCAAGCGGCCGGCAAGTGCCAAGAAAATCCTCCTTCCGCCAATCATGATGTCAACGGGAGCGCTCATGTTCCTGTTCGACCCGTTCAAGGTTCCTTGGACGCATGTGCTGGAAGCCTCAGTCGTCGGTCTTTTGTTTTCGGTGATCCTCATCAAGACGTCCAAGTTCGAGACGCTTGAAGGGGACATCTACCTGAAACCGTCGAAGGCATTCATCTTCATCCTCGTCGGCCTGCTCATTTTCCGGGTGATCGCCAAGCTCATCCTGAGCAGCTCGATCGATGTCGGCGAGCTTGCGGGCATGTTCTTCCTGCTTGCGTTCGCCATGATCGTCCCGTGGCGGATCGCCATGTATGTCCAGTTCCAAAAGCTGAACCGCCGGCTGAAAACGGCCGCCCTCCGAAGCGAAGGCTGAGCCCTTCCATCGATGCAGACAGAAAAGCCGCCCTCCGGAATCAAACCGGACGGCGGCTTTTCTGCGTCTTAAAACAACTGTTCGTATGGACGGACATCGATCTTCATTTCGTCCAGCTTCTTGCGCAGGAACTTATGGTCGCGCTTTGGCGTTGCGAGAATGTACCCGCGGATAATATGGTCGAATTCGATCCGCTTCGCCTTTTCCTCAAGTGCCAGCTGACCGATTTTCCCTGCGATCTTTTGCTTGGCGACAGGCCGGAACAGCTCGGGGACCGGGGTAACCAGCTCATTGAGCAGGTTCTTGGATTCGGGTGTCCAAAGCTTCAGGGAGCGGTCCACATAATATTCTTCCCAGTCGAGCGTGGATTTCCCGTCTTCTTTCGGGAACACCTTCAAAAACTTTCGGAACATGAAAAAGCCGCCGATTGCAAACAGGCCGACGAGGACGACGACCCAGAACAGGATAAACCAAAGGAACCAGCCTTGGAGCAACATTCTCACCTCATTTGGATTCTCTCTCAATTATAAAGGGGCGGCGAATAAATTTCATCTCCTGTATCCTTCCGGCCGGACGGCTCTATGTAACGGTTGAAAGGAGGGGATGAAACATGGCAAGCATCGAATTCAAGGATGCCTCCGTCCGGCTCTACTTCGACGCCGGGACGGACGGCGAGGGGAAACCGGTCCGCAAGACGAAAGTCTACCGCAATGTGAACGGAGAAGCGGATGCGGAAGACCTGTTCGGAGCTGTACTCGCGCTCGGCGAGCTGTCGGAATTGCCGTTCCTGTCGGCGGACCGGATCGAGACCGCAGTCATCATGGCGTGATCATCATCCGTCTGGATCGTAAAAGGGGGGAGAAGAAATGGCAAAAACACTGGAACTCGGATTCACGACATCCGGCGGCAAGAAAATGACACTGACCGTCGATGAGCCGAAAGAGGGGCTGACGGCAGCGGAAGTGCGGGAAGGCATGGAAGCCGTCATCGCAAGCGGGGTGTTCGGAGCGGAAGGGCATCCGATCGCGGAAGTGGCCACGGCGCGCATCATCGCCCGTGAAGTGACGGATCTGATCATGGCGTGACAACAGGGCCTCCCGGAGTTTAACCGGGAGGCCCTGTTTGGGTACGGAAAGGGGGGCATGGACATGGAACAGTGGATGTCGTTCATACAGGATCTCGGATTTCCGATTTTTGTATCGTTTTATCTGATGCACCGTGTGGAGTCGAAACTTGTGGCCATCCATGACGCACTCGTTGCGATGAAAGCGCATTGAAGACAACAATTTGTCGGAAAATACACCGCCTTCCCGCTTGAAGAGGCCGTTCCCATCGGATAAGATGGGAAAAGATGAAATGTGGGAGGATGACATAAAGATGAGAAAACTCCTTTCATTCACGGCTTTGGCATTGGCGGCCGCCCTGTTGCTGGGTGCCTGCAATGCGGGGAAATTCCAAGGGGACTTCAACTGGAAAGTCCAGCCGTTTGAATTTACGGACCAGCACGGCGAAAAAGTGTCGCTTGACGATCTGAAAGGGCACGTTTGGCTCGCTCAGTTTGTCTTCACGAACTGCGACTCGGTCTGCCCGCCGATGATGTTCAACATGACCGAACTGCAGGACCGGATCAAGGACAAGGGGATCGCCGACTATAAAATCGTTTCCTTCAGTGTCGACCCGGATCATGACACGCCGGAAGCCCTGCAGGATTACCTCGATATGTTCGATGTCGCCGACGAATCAAAATGGGAAATGCTGACCGGCTATAAACAGGAAGACATCGGCAACTTTGCGGTGAAATCGTTCAAGACACCGGTCATCGACGATCCGAATTCCGACCAGGTGACGCACGGCACGTCGTTCTTCCTCGTCAACCAGGAAGGCCATGCCGTGAAGAGCTATGACGGGTATGTCGATGTTCCGTTTGACATCATTACCGAAGACATGGAAGCATTGATCAAAGAAGGCAAGTGACCATGGCCGGCGCGAGCGCCGGCCTTTTGTGTGAGGGGGGAGCCGATGGCTGCGGGCAGAACATCAAAAAAGCGCTCAAAACGCAGAATCAGAAAAGGGGGCTGCCTGCTGGCGGCCTTCATCTTCCTCATCCCTTCACTCATCGTGATGTATGTGGCCACGGCCCTGTTCTGGGACACGCTACGGGAACTGCCGGGGATCCGGGAACTCAATGAGTACGCGCTCCATGCACCGGACCGGCTGTTTGATGTGGACGTCCCTAAAAATTACATCCCGCTGTACAAGGAAGCGGCGGCGGAGTACGGAATCCCGTGGACACTGCTTGCAGCCCACCACCGGGTGGAGACCCGGTTCAGCACCATGGATCCGCTTCTGTCTCCGGCCGGAGCGGAAGGCCACATGCAGTTCATGCCGTGCACGTGGGTCGGATGGGAGCACCCGACATGCTCCGGCCTCGGGGAAGGAGACATCCCGGAAGAGGAAAAGACCGACCCCGAAGTGATCGGCAAATACGGCGGGTACGGCATTGATGCGGACGGGGACGGCAAGGCGGATCCGTACAATCTGAAAGACGCCGTCTACAGCGCGGCTTATTATCTGTCCAAGAACGGGGCGGCGGACGGGGAGATCGAGCGGGCGGTCTTCCGTTACAACCACAGCGATCGATACGTCAAGGACGTGCTGGCGTTTTATGAAGACTACGAGGCGAGGATTCAGGACCTGGAATAAAGGAAAGCAACAAAAAAGGACCTTTTCAGGTCCTTTTTTTTGTTGCTTTTTGATGTTATGCTCTGCGCATGGCTTTGAGAATGAAGCTGACAATAAACACGAGAATGATTGCGCCGATCAATGCCGGTACAATGGCGATTCCCGCAAGGTCAGGACCCCAGTCCCCGAAGAGTGCTCCGCCGACCCAAGCTCCGATGATCCCTGCGATGATGTTGCCGATGATGCCACCCGGGATGTCTTTGCCAAGGATGAGTCCTGCGAGCCAGCCGATGATACCGCCGACGATCAGATACAGAATGAATCCCATGATGATTTCCTCCTTTGTTGTTGATGATGATTAATGCTGCTTACATTAATTGATATATCCATTATGCGCAAAAGCAAAACCTAAATACGCAAGTTCCTTTCGATTTTCCAATGAAAAAATACGTATTTTGAATGTTTACAGTATTGAGTTTTCGGATCCTTTCCTTTATAATCAGGAAAAGGAGATGGTCAAATGGATATGGAACTGACAAAGAAGCTTGATCGCTACGGTTTGTTGTTCGCTGCGGTGCATTCGGTATTCATCATCTCCCTCGCAACCGAGTTTTTGACGTTCTATTGAAGAAAAGCTGACGAACCCTTCAAAACCCGGTGCTTCGGCGCCGGGTTTTAGTGTGCCCAAAAAAGCAGAGGCGATGCAGCAACCGACGATCGATCACTTTTCCTTATGTTCTTCAATCTAGATTATGTATTTTACTTATCATCTCCAATCCGATATGATGGAAGGGTGAAAAGTGGGTCCAACCGACCTTTTCAGTAGAGTCAGAGGAGGAAAAGCTAATGGCTAAAAGCAATCTGCACAACAGCCGCAAATCGTTCGAACTGAACGGCAAGACGTACAACTTCTATCGTCTTGCAGCGCTTCAGGATGCGGGCATCGCAGACGTATCCCGCCTGCCTTACTCCATCAAAGTGCTGCTCGAGTCCGTCCTTCGTCAGCATGATGGCTATGTGATCAAAGATGAGCACGTTGAAAACCTTGCAAAATGGGGGAAAGACGCCGATCCTGCAGCGGAAGTGCCGTTCAAGCCTTCCCGCGTCATCCTTCAGGACTTCACGGGTGTCCCGGTCGTCGTCGACCTTGCGTCGATGCGCCAGGCAATGGCCGACATGGGCGGCAACCCGGACAAGATCAATCCGGAAATCCCGGTTGACCTCGTCATCGACCACTCCGTACAGGTCGACCGCTATGGTACGGAAGATGCGCTCCGTGCGAACATGGAACTCGAGTTCGAGCGCAACGCCGAACGCTACCAGTTCCTGAACTGGGCGCAAAAAGCCTATGACAACTACCGTGCCGTTCCTCCTGCAACCGGCATCGTCCACCAGGTCAACCTGGAGTACCTGGCAAGCGTCGTCCATGAAAACGAGAATGAAGACGGAACGTTCGAAACGTATCCGGACACACTCGTCGGCACGGACTCCCACACGACGATGATCAACGGACTCGGCGTCCTCGGCTGGGGCGTCGGCGGCATCGAAGCCGAAGCCGGCATGCTCGGACAGCCTTCGTACTTCCCGATTCCGGAAGTCATCGGCGTGAAGCTGACCGGCGACCTGCCGAACGGCTCCACGGCGACTGACCTGGCCCTCCGCGTCACGCAGCTTCTGCGCGAAAAAGGCGTGGTCGGCAAGTTCGTCGAGTTCTTCGGACCGGGTGTATCGAAGCTTCCGCTTGCGGACCGCGCGACGATCGCCAACATGGCACCTGAATACGGCGCCACATGCGGATTCTTCCCGGTTGACGAAGAATCCCTCAACTACATGCGCCTGACCGGCCGTGATGAAGACCACATCGCCGTGACAAAGAAATACCTCGAAGAAAACGGCATGTTCTTCACTGCGGACAAAGAAGATCCATTCTACACGGATGTTGTGGAATTGGACCTGTCGACGATCGAAGCAAGCCTTTCCGGACCGAAACGTCCACAGGACCGCATTCCGATGTCCAAGATGAAGGAAGAGTTCATCAAGTCCGTCACGGCGCCTGCCGGCAACCAGGGCTTCGGCCTTCCGGAAAAAGAATTCGACAAAAAAGGCACGATCGAATTCGAAGACGGCCGCACGGTCGACATGAAGACGGGCGATCTCGCGATTGCGGCGATCACTTCCTGCACGAACACATCGAACCCGTACGTCATGCTCGGTGCAGGGCTCGTCGCGAAAAAAGCGGTTGAGCGCGGCATCCACCCGCCGGCTTACGTCAAGACTTCGCTCGCACCGGGTTCGAAAGTTGTCACCGGCTACCTTCAGGCATCAGGTCTCGACAACTACCTCGACCAAATCGGTTTCAACACAGTCGGCTACGGCTGCACAACGTGCATCGGGAACTCTGGTCCGCTTCTCCCGGAAATCGAAAAGACGATCATGGACAACGACCTGCTCGTGTCTTCCGTTCTTTCCGGCAACCGGAACTTTGAAGGCCGGATCCACCCGCTCGTCAAAGCCAACTATCTCGCTTCGCCGCCGCTCGTCGTGGCCTACGCGCTCGCCGGCAAGGTCGACATCGACTTTGACAAAGAGCCGATCGGCCGCGGAAGCGACGGCACGGACGTTTACCTGAAAGACATCTGGCCATCCACGGAAGAAGTGAAGGCGGAGATCGAGAAGACGGTCACGCCTGACCTGTTCCGCAAAGAGTATGAGCATGTCTTCACGGAAAACGAGCGCTGGAATGCCATCGAGACGACGGATGATTCCCTGTATGACTTCGATGAAAACTCGACGTACATCCAGAACCCGCCGTTCTTTGAAGGCCTCTCGAGAGAAGAAAGCCCGATCGAAACGCTTTCCGGACTGCGCGTCATCGGCAAGTTCGGCGATTCCATCACAACGGACCACATCTCGCCTGCAGGCGCCATCGGCAAAGATACGCCGGCCGGCAAATACCTGCGCGAACGCGGTGTGGAACCGCGCTACTTCAACTCGTACGGTTCCCGCCGGGGCAACCACGAAGTCATGATGCGCGGCACATTCGCCAACATCCGGATCCGCAACCAGATCGCAAAAGGCACTGAAGGCGGCTACACGACCTACTGGCCGACAAAAGAGATCTGCGCGATCTATGACGCAGCGATGCGTTATCAGGAAGACGGCACGGGCCTTGCGATCCTCGCCGGCAAAGACTACGGCATGGGCTCTTCCCGTGACTGGGCTGCGAAAGGCACAAACCTTCTCGGCATCAAGACCGTCATCGCGGAAAGCTACGAGCGGATCCACCGTTCGAACCTCGTCATGATGGGCGTTCTTCCGCTTCAGTTCATGAAAGGCGAAAACGCCGAAACCCTCGGCCTCACCGGCGAAGAGGAAATCAGCGTGAACCTCACGGACAGCGTCAAGCCGCGCGATATCCTGACTGTCACGGCCAAATCGCCGGACGGCTCCGTCAAGGAATTCCAGGCACTCGCACGCTTCGACTCCGAAGTGGAAGTGGACTACTACCGCAACGGCGGCATCCTTCAGATGGTCCTCCGCGACAAACTGAAAAATATCTGATTTAAGAAAAGCCGGAAGGGACCCGTTCCCTCCGGCTTTTTTGGTGCATACTTTAGGCAAATCAAGCGTGGCCACAGCATTGTGCAAACCCCATCAGTCGAAGAACAGAGAACTGGCCACAATCATTCCATGATTCCACTCACTCCGGCAACGCGCTCACTCACAGGCCCTATGATTCCACTCAACCCGGCAACGCGCTCACTCACGGCCTGTATGATTCCACTCGTCCCGGGAGCTCCATGGATGGCGTCCAAAACTCCATCAGTCGAAGAAATCCGCTCGCTTACCGCGGGCGTCGCCGCAGTCTCCTCGAGCTGCGCTCTGCGGGGTCTTCGCCTGACGCTTTTCCCGCCCGTCTCGCGGATTTCTTCTCCTTCTAAGTGAAATGACACAGAGAACTGACCACAATCATTCCATGATTCCACTCACCTTGGCAACGCGCTCACTCACAGGCCCTACGATTCCACTCACCCAGGCAACGCGCTCACTCACGGCCTGTATGATTCCACTCACCCCGGGCAGCCTCCTGGATGATGTCCAAGAACTTCATTGGACTGCATCCCCCGGGCCGGCGAACCGGAGAGGTTTCCTTTATAATAGTAGACAGAGGTGAGAAATCATGCAGATCAGTGAAACAACAGTGGAAGTCCGGTACGCGGAGACGGATCAAATGGGCGTCGTTTACCACGCCAATTATCTCGTCTGGATGGAGATCGGGCGCACGGCCCTCATACGCGACATCGGGTTCTCGTATGCCGGGCTTGAGGAAAAAGGGTATTTATCACCGGTGATCGACCTGAACATCCAGTACAAGCAGCCGATGCGCTACGGGGACACGGCGGTCATCCGCACGTGGATCGAGCGCCACGGCAAGCTCCGGACGACTTACGGCTACGAAATCGCCCACCCGGACGGAACCGTGGCGGCAACCGCCCGGTCCGAGCATACACTTGTCCACAAAGACACGTTCCGCCCGGTGGCACTCCGGAAGATCGATCCGCTGTGGGAAGCGAAGTACATAGAGATCGCGAAGGAAACGGACTGATGGCGTTCGGGATCAAACGCGATGAGCTGAACGCGTGGAAGACTGCGGTCCGGCGCGGGGAAATCGCATTTTTGACCCACTACTGGCTGGACGACCGGTTTCCGGGATGCAACACCGTCACGAAAGCGGGGTGCGCCGACCTGGCGAAACTGGAAGCATGGGGGAGAAAACACGGCCTCCGTCCAGAATGGATCGACCACAAGGACCTGTATCCCCATTTCGACTTGTTCGGGGAGAGAGAATACGCCATCCTTGAAGCAGAGGGCCGGCAAGACCTGATCGAAAGGTTCCGCATGCGCCCGAGAACATGAAAAAGCGTGAGCCGCATAGGGCTCACGCTTTTTCATAACGATAATCGGGTTCATCGAGGTTTTCATCGTAGTCCACGATCAGGTCGTGTCCGTCAAAGTACCATTCGTCGTCTTTCTCGACGAAGAACGTGACGCCGTCCCGCTCCTCGCTTGCTGCCGGGGAGTCCGGATCATCAGGGGACAGCCCGATGGAAAAGCCGGGCTGCAGGCCGGCGCCGCCGTAGCGGACGCGGAACCGGATATGGTCTCCGGCGGACACATCCATTTCATCTTTGAACCAGGCGAGCGCCCCGTCGCTGATCTTGATCTTCAAGCGTGCCACCGCCTTTCGGGTAGATGCCCCCAGTATACTAGAGCCACTTCACCTTTGGCTCGGTTCCCGCCTTGATCCGGCCGATATTCGCCCGGTGGCGGTAGAAGATGAATGCGGTGAGCAGGAAAATCACGACAAGCAGGTACAGATCGCCGGTCATGAAGTAATTCACGGCCGCATAAGCGAGCCCGACGATGCCCATCGCCATCGAAGTGAGGGAGACCATCTTCGTCAGCTTGAGCACGATCAGGAACGAGGCGATCAAGACAATGAAAAACGGCCAGCTGTAGCCGAGGATCACGCCGCCGGACGTCGCCACCGCCTTGCCGCCGCGGAACTTTGCGAACACCGGGAACATATGGCCGACGACCGCCGCAATCCCGAGCGTCAGCGGGTGGATGCCGGCGTCCTGGAAGGCGGGCAGATGGAGCAGAAGCACGGCCGCCGTTCCTTTAAGGATGTCGATCACCGTGACGGCGATTCCCGCTTTTTTGCCGAGGACGCGGAACGAGTTCGTCGCCCCGAGGTTCCCGCTGCCGGACTCGCGGATATCCGTATGGTAAAATAGCTTTCCGATCCACAGACCCGTCGGAATCGATCCGAGCAGGTAAGCGATCACAAGCATCACTGCAATCTGCATAAAACGCACCCCGTTGATTCATAGTACCGTAAAAAGGTACTTTCAGTTTACCTTAACCGACCGTCCCGTACAATGTCACCAGGCGGAAAAACAGGATGCAACAGGCGGGGCAGGCGCGAAAATCCGGTGTCGCGGACGGCACTCCCGTTCCCGGCAACATTGCCACGGAGCGCCCCGATGTCATACAATGAAGACCGGGAGTGCCGGAAGCCGCCGGTTTGACAGGCTCCGGCAAAACGATTACGATTAAAATAAAATGAGAACAAACGTTTGATGGGGGAGAATCTTTGACTAACATCAGTGAAATCACCACATATAACGATGAATCGATCCAGGTGCTCGAAGGTCTTGACGCGGTCCGGAAACGGCCGGGCATGTATATCGGCTCAACCGATTCACGCGGCCTTCATCACCTTGTCTATGAAATTGTCGACAACGCGGTCGACGAGGCGCTGGCCGGCTTCGGCGAGGAGATCAATGTGATCATCCATAAAGACGGCAGCGTCAGTGTGCGCGACCACGGCCGGGGCATGCCGACCGGGATGCACAGCACGGGCAAGCCGACGACGGAAGTGATCCTGACCGTCCTTCACGCCGGCGGTAAATTCGGCCAGGGCGGCTATAAAACAAGCGGCGGCCTCCACGGCGTCGGGGCCTCGGTCGTCAACGCCCTTTCCGAATGGCTGGAAGTGACCGTCTTCAAGGACGGGAAGAAATTCCGCCAGCGCTTCGAGCACGGCGGCCATGCGGTCACGGGACTTGAAGAAATCGGGAAAACGAGGGAACACGGCACACTGCTTCAATTCAAGCCAGACCCGGCCATCTTTTCGACGGTCAAATACAATTACGAGACGCTCAGTGAACGGCTCCGGGAATCGGCCTTCCTGCTCAAAGGCATGAAAATCACGATCACCGACGAAGAAAACGGAAAGTCCGATGCCTTCCATTTTGAGACCGGCATCGAAGCGTTCGTCCATTATCTGAATGAAGAAAAAGACACGCTCCATGAAGTGGCCTATATCGAAGGGGAACAGGACGGCATCGAACTGGAGTTCGCCTTCCAGTTCACCGACGGCTATTCCGAGACGATCCTGTCTTTCGTCAACAATGTGCGCACGAAAGACGGCGGCACGCATGAAACCGGCGTCAAGACGGCCATGACCCGCGTGTTCAATGAATACGGGCGCAAGGCGGGCCTGCTCAAGCCGAAAGATAAAAACCTCGACGGCGCCGATATCCGGGAAGGGATTTCGGCGATCATTTCGGTCCGGATCCCGGAAGCCGTCCTGCAGTTCGAGGGACAGACGAAAAGCAAACTCGGGACAAGCGAAGCGCGGACCGTGACGGACGCGATCGTTTCGCAGAAGCTGCTTTATTTCCTTGAGGAAAATGCCGAGCTGTCCGCCGCGCTTGTGCGCAAGGCCGTCCGTGCCCAGCAGGCGAGGGAAGCGGCACGCAAAGCGCGCGAAGACGCCCGCTCCGGCAAGAAGCGCAAGCGCTCGGAAGCCCTGCTTTCGGGCAAGCTGACGCCGGCACAGTCGCGGAACGCCGCAAAGAACGAATTGTACCTCGTCGAGGGCGACTCCGCGGGCGGCTCCGCCAAGCAGGGAAGGGACCGCACCTTCCAAGCCATCCTGCCGCTCCGGGGCAAGGTCATCAACACCGAGAAGGCGAAGCTTGAAGACATCATGAAAAACGAGGAGATCTCAACGATCATCCATGCGATCGGCGGGGGAGTCGGCGCCGACTTCAACATCAATGACATCGCCTACGACAAAGTGGTCATCATGACCGATGCCGATACCGACGGCGCACATATCCAGGTGCTCCTCCTCACCTTCTTCTACCGCTATATGAAACCGCTCATGGAGGCGGGCAAGGTGTACATCGCCCTTCCTCCGCTCTTTAAAGTGTCCAAGGGAACGGGCAAGAAAGAAAAGATCGAATATGCCTGGACGGAAGCGGAGCTGGACGGGGCGATCAAGAAAGTCGGCAAAGGCTACATGCTCCAGCGCTATAAGGGCCTCGGGGAAATGAACGCCGATCAGCTGTGGGAAACGACGATGAATCCGGAAACCCGGACGCTCATCCGCGTCACGATTGAAGACGGGGCGAAGTCCGAGCGCCGGGTGACGACGCTCATGGGCGACAAAGTCGACCCGCGGCGCAAATGGATCGAAGAGAATGTCGACTTCGGCATGGAAGACGGGGACAACATCCTCGAGAACGAATTCCTGACGGCTGAGGAGGACATCATCTCATGAATGAAAACGCACAATATCAGGATCTTCCGCTTGAAGAAGTGATCGGCGACCGGTTCGGCCGCTACAGCAAGTACATCATCCAGGACCGGGCGCTGCCCGATGCACGCGACGGGCTGAAGCCGGTCCAGCGGCGCATCCTGTATGCGATGCACATGGAAGGCAACACACACGAAAAATCGTTCCGGAAATCGGCGAAGACTGTCGGGAACGTCATCGGGAATTATCACCCGCACGGCGACTCGTCGGTGTATGAAGCGATGGTGCGGATGAGCCAGGACTGGAAGCTCCGCCATCCGCTCATTGAAATGCACGGAAACAACGGCTCGCTTGACGGAGACCCGGCCGCCGCAATGCGGTACACGGAAGCGAGGCTGTCCGCGATTGCAGCGGAAATGCTCCGCGACATCGGCAAGCGGACGGTCGAATTTGTGCCGAACTACGATGACAACGAAACCGAGCCGACCGTATTGCCGGCCCGGCTGCCGAACCTGCTCATCAACGGTTCGACGGGGATCGCCGCCGGCTACGCGACCGACATCCCGCCGCATGCCCTGCATGAAGTGATCGACGCGGTCCTCATGAGGATCGACAACCCGGCCGTTTCCACCGATGAGCTGATGACCGTCCTGCGAGGTCCCGATTTCCCGACGGGCGGCATCATCCAGGGAGCCGACGGGATCCGCAAGGCCTATGAGACCGGCCGCGGCAAAATCGTCATCCGCGCAAAGACGGAAGTCGAAACGCTGCGCGGCGGCAAGGAACAGATCGTTGTCACGGAAATCCCGTACGACGTCAACAAAGCCAATCTGGTCAAGAAAATCGATGAACTCCGCCTGGACCGCAAACTTGAAGGAATTTCCGAAGTCCGGGACGAATCCGACCGGACGGGCCTCCGGATCGTCATCGAACTGAAAAAAGACATCGCCGGCGAAGGGATTCTGCAGTATCTGTTCAAAAACACGGACCTGCAGGTGAACTACAACTTCAACATGATCGCCATCGAAGGACGGCGGCCGAAGCTCATGTCGCTCGGCATGATGCTCGATGCCTACATCGGCCACCGGCGGGACGTGATCACCAAGCGGTCCGAATACGACCTGCTGCGGGCGAAAGACCGGCTCCACATCGTCGAGGGACTCATGAAGGCCCTGTCGATCCTCGATGAGGTCATCCGGACGATCCGGGCCTCCGAAGACAAGCGGGACGCCAAAAACAACCTCGTCAGCGCATTCAACTTCACGGAACCGCAGGCCGAGGCGATCGTCTCCCTGCAGCTTTACCGACTGACGAATACGGACATCACCGAACTGCAGCGCGAACAGGAAGAACTGAACGCGCTCATTGAAGAGCTGTCCGGCATCCTCGGCTCGGAAAAGAAACTGATGAAAGTCATCAAAACCGAGTTGAAGGAGATCCGCAAACAGTTTTCCGAACCGCGCCGCTCGGTCATCGAAGAACAAATCGCGGAGATCAAGCTGGACCTCGACATTCTCATTCCGAGCGAGGATGTGGTCGTCACGGTGACAAAAGACGGCTATGTGAAGCGGACAAGCCAGCGCTCGTACGGCGCGTCGGGCGGGCGGGACCTGGAAATGAAGGAATCCGACCGGCTGCTGTTCGGCGGAACGCTCAACACCCAGCAGGCGCTTCTTCTGTTCACGTCGCTCGGCAATTATGTTTACCAGCCGGTTCATGAACTGCCGGACATCCGCTGGAAGGACCTCGGCCAGCATCTCTCCAGCATCGTGCCGCTTGCACCGGAGGAAGAAATCGTCACGGCGTTCGGCGTCGGCTCATTTGACGAACCGGGAGCGGGCATCCTGACCGTCACGGCAAACGGCTTCGTGAAGCGATCGGCGCTTGCCGACTACCAGGTCCAGCGCCACGGCAGGACCTACAAGGCCGTGTCCCTGAAAAAAGGCGATGCGCTGCAGGCAGTCCATCTCGTGCCGGCAGAAGGGGAACTCCTGCTGTTCACCCGCCTCGCCTACGGTCTCCGCTTCCCGCTGTCGGAAGTGTCCGAAACGGGCGTGCGCACGGCCGGCGTGAAAGGGATCAACCTGAAAGAAGGCGACACCGTCGTCTCTTCTGTTGTAAACCGGCCGGGTGATGAAGAGGCGCTGTTCCTCGCAACACACCGCGGTGCCGTCAAGAAAATGCCGGTGTCCGAATTCGAATTGTCCACGCGTGCCAAGCGCGGACTCGTCTGCCTGAAAGAACTCAAGTCGAACCCCCACCGGGTGGCCGGGGTGGTCGCCGTCCAGAAAGGCATCCGGGTCATGTTGCTCACTGACAAGGACAAGCGGATCGCGGTGGATCCGGGCGGGTACCGGCTCGCCGACCGCTATTCCAACGGCTCCTTCGCCGCGGATCAAAAGGAAGACGGCGATGTGACGGCCCTTTACACCGAGATCGACATGGAAACAAAAGAAGAATAAACAAATCCCGTGCAGGGCTCTGTGGAGCCGGTGCACGGGATTTTTCATTCCTTGATGATCGTATGGAGCGACATCCGGTTCAGCGCGGACATCTGTTCTGAATTTGCCCCGACGCCCAGCGCGGTGTAATGGTCCACCCGCAGCTCGTCACTGTACAGATCGACCCGGTCGCCGGCATGCACCGAATCATCCGTTTGCACGAGCAGGTGGCTCATCATGAGCGCGGCGACCGGAAACCGGCGGCCGTTGATCATCACATCGTGGCGGGCGCGCGTCCGCAGCAATCCGTCTCCGTAGCCGATGTCGCAGACGGCGACCGTGCAGTCCTCGTCCGCCCTGAAAGCGGAACAATAGCCGGATGATTCGCCTTTCTTGAGCCGGATCGTCTGGATAACCCGGGCGCTGAGCGTGATGACGTTCGGCACGGCGGATTCGGGAATCCCGGAACAGGGCCTCGAACCGTACAGGAGAATCCCCGGCCGGACATGCGTGTGGCCCGGCAGCAGTCCGTCCAGCATGTAGGAGGCGCTGTTCTGGGCGTGGATGAACGGCAGGCTGCGGACATGGCCGGAAAGCTGTTCCAGCAGTCCGAGCCAGTCCCGCTTTTCCCGGTCGTGTTCGGCACCGGGTTCATCGGCGAACGCAAAATGGGTCCAGATTCCGGTGATATCCGCCTGTTTGTCCAGGAACACCCGCTCCATCTGTTCCGCCGTCTCAAATCCGGAGCGCCGGAGAAGGTTCCGGTATTCCAGATGAAGGCGGATTCCGTGCAGGCGTTCTTTGTGCGTTTCGTAAAAATCAAGCGAAGGGAGCGTCATGTCGATCCGGTATTCCCGGAGCAGGTCAAAATCAATCACCGGGTTCATGAGGAAAAGCGTGCAGTCCGGATCCATCCGCCGAAGTGCCACCGCTTCTCTGAGACTGGTCGTCGCGAACGCCCGGATGCCCGCTTCACGGAACGTCCGCCAGGCGAGGGGAAGACCGGTGTTGTAGGCATCATTTTTCACGACGGCGAGCACGGGTGCATCTTTTTGGACTTCCGCCGCCTTGGTGAGCATGCGGCCCCTGTTGATCTCCAGTACGGCCGGCATCAGACGTCACCTCCTGAATGAAGAAGCACCTGCTCAAAAAAGTGCACGCCCGGTGCGAGCGCCTCTTCCCGGAAGTTCAGTGTCGGCGTATGCAGTGCCGACGTGTGGCCGAGCGCTTCATTGCGCACGCCGAGAAAAGCAAAATGCACCGGCGCCGCCTCGCGGTAAAACGAAAAATCTTCGCCGAAGAGGTACGGCTTTTCTTTTTCGATGAACTGCAGGCCGGCTGCCTCCGCCGCCCGCTTTGAAAGCGGCAGGAGGGAAGGGGAATTCACGACGGCCGGATAGCCCTCGGAAACGTCCAGCTCTGTTTTTGTGCCGAACAGCAAGTCCGCGCTGTCTGCCAGATTCCTCAGGGCATCGGTGGCCGTTTCAAGATCATCCTCGGAATAAGTCCGGATCGTCCCTTCCAGATAAGCCGAGGAAGCGACCGTATTGATCGCTTCGCCTGCGTTCATCTTGCCGACGTGGATGATGTTGCGGTTGAGCCCGTCAAGCCGGTAATGCTGAATCCGCTCGATGCCGGAGGCAAGGTGGACGAGCGCGCCGAGTGCGGATGCGCCGTTCTGCTTGTTTGCGACATGCGCCGCCCGGCCGGACACCCGCAGCCGGTATTCGGTCGCGCTGGCGGTCAGTTCGCCGCTTCTCGTGAGCAGCCGGCCTTCCGCCTCATCGGGCATCACATGAAGCCCGAACACCGCATCCGGCCGGTGTTTTTCAAAAATACCGGTCCGGACAAGGTGTGCCGCGCCGCCGCCGGATTCCTCTGAAGGCTGGAAGATGAGCAGGACGCTGCAGGGCAGGGCGCCGTCCTGTTTCAACTCCATGCAGCGCTCGGCGAACGCAAGCAGGATGGCGCTGTGCCCGTCATGTCCGCATGCATGCATCCAGCCGGTATGTCCGGATGCGAACGGAAGACCGGTTTCTTCCTCGATCGGCAGGCCGTCGATGTCCGCACGGAAAGCGATCGTCCGCTCCGAACGTCCGTCAATCCGGGCGACGGTCGCCGTTTCCATCGGCGTCTCAAAGCGGATCCCAAGCGCGTCCAGTTCCCGCCGGATATAAGCGGCCGTTTTGACTTCCCGGAATCCGGCTTCCGGAATCCGGTGCAGCGCCCGCCTGTGCCGGGTCAGTCGTTCCATCAGTTCCATGCAGTCCACCCCCGTGAATATGTAAAAAGGGAAGGGAGGCCCCTTCCCTCAAAGTCGAAAACTCAGTCGTTCAGCCTGCGCAGTGCATCCACGATCCCGATTTTGCCGGACCGGACGTCCGCTGCCTGTTTGATCACCCGCGCCGGTGTGCCGGCAACGACCGCACCCGCCGGCACATCATCCGTCACGATGCTCCCAGCCGCGATGACGGCGCCGTCTCCGACCCGGACGCCTTCCAGGAGGACGGCATTCGCGCCGATGAGGACATTGTCGCCGACGGTCACCGGCACGGCACTCGCCGGTTCGATGACGCCGGCGAGGACGGCACCGGCGCCGACATGGACGTTGCGCCCGGTGATGGCGCGCCCGCCGAGCACGGCATTCATATCGACCATCGTGCCTTCGCCGACGACGGCACCGATGTTGATGACCGCGCCCATCATGATGACGGCATTGTCGCCGATGGATGCATGCTCGCGGATATAGGCACCCGGCTCGATCCGTGCGTTCACATTTGTTGCATCAAGGAGAGGGACGGCGCTGTTGCGGCGGTCCTGCTCGATGACAACGTCTTCCAGCCGTTCGCGGTTGGCTTCTTCAAAGGGGGCCCAGTCAGAATGGTCGGCAAAGATCGTGTAGGAACCGCCGTTTCCGAACACGTGGAAGCTGTCCGGGAACTGTGAGCGGTCGAGCTGCGTGTTCACATAAATTTTAAGCGGTGTGGTTTTGTTTGCATTGCTGATGAACGAGATGATTTCTTCTGCAGTGAATTCATTCATGGTCAGTCAACCCCCAGGTTATCGTAAGTATAAAAACCGTTTTTCTTATCGATCAGCCGCTGAGCCACGTCCAGCGCCCCTGACGCGAAAATGTCCTTCGACTGGGCATGGTGGGCGATCGTGATCGTTTCTTCGTGTCCCGCAAACAGCACTTCATGCTCACCGGCGATCGTCCCGCCGCGCAGCGAATGAATGCCGATTTCCTCGTCGGTGCGGCGGTTTTCCGACTGGTGGCGGTCGTGGACGGGGTGGACGTCCGGCCTGGCCGAAGCGATGGCGTCGAACAGCTTGATGAGCGTCCCGCTCGGCGCATCGACTTTTTTCCGGTGATGGCGCTCTGTCAGTTCAATATCGAATGAAGGAAGAAGGGAAGCGGCATAACGGACGATTTCCGTCAGCATATGCACGCCGGCGCTCATGTTGGCGCTGAAGAAGATCGGCTGGCCCTGCGCTTTTTCCCTCATCATTTCGGTCAGCGCCTCTTTTTCGCCGGTCGTCGCAATGACGAGCGGCAGGCCGGTCTCCGCTTCAAGGAGCGCCGAAGTGAGCGCAGGATGGGAAAAATCAATGATGGCATCTGCTTCCGGAAGCCGTTCGTCCGGCCGGTACACCGGATGGCCGTCCGCAGAGCTTCCGCGGGTGAGCAGAACCCCGGCGACCTCATGGCCGCGTCCCGTGGCAAGAGCGGCAACCCGGCGATTCATCGCGCCGTAGCCGCAGAGCAGCAGTTTCATGGTCAAACCTCCATCCGGATGGATTCAAATTGGCGGATCAGGCGCCCGCGTCCCGCCTCCTCAAGCGGCAGAAGGGGAAGCCGCACTTCATAGCCCCCGAAACCGAGGTGCGAAGTGAGGACTTTGATCGGGATCGGATTGACGTCCACAGACAGCGCGGCAATGAGCGGAGTGAGCCGGTAATGGATCTCCTGTGCGCCGGCCGGGCCCGTCTGGGAGCATTCGAACATTTCCTGGAATTCATCGGGAACGACATTGGCGACGACGGAGATGACGCCGTTGCCTCCGAGGGAAAGGAAGGGGAGGGCAGTGTCGTCATTGCCGCTGTAAAGGGCGAACGACGGGTCGGTCATGAGCCGCACCTGAGACATGTAGTTCAAGTCACCGGTCGCATCCTTCAGGCCGACGATCATCGGATGCCGGCTGAGCTCCAGCACCGTATCCGGCTCGATCGTCATGCCGGTCCGCGACGGGACGTTGTACAGAAGCGCCGGAATCTGCGCGGCATCGACAATCGCTTCAAAATGGCGGATGAGTCCGCGCTGGCTCGTTTTATTGTAGTAGGGCGTGATGAGCATGATGCCGTCCGCACCGATCTGCTTCGCTTCGCGGGAAGCTTCGATGGATTCGATCGTCGAGTTGGACCCGGTTCCGGCGATGACCGGCACGCGTCCCGCCGATGTCTGCACGGCAATCTCAAGCAGGCGGCGGCGTTCTTCTGCCGTCAGCGTGGATCCTTCTCCGGTCGTCCCGTTGATGACCAGCGCCTGGATCCGGTTGCCGATCAGGAACTCAAGATGCCGGCGGAAGCTTTCATAGTCGACCTGCTGATTGTTGAACGGGGTGGTGACGGCTGCTGCAACTCCGGTAAACAGATGATTCATGTTCCATCCCTCTTTCTATCCAGTGTATTCCGGTTTCCCGGTTTCCGGTACGAATGCCCGGACAATGGATGAAATGTCCCATGCAACGCAAAATAAAAACAAGCCGGAACCTGGTTACGATTCCGACTTGTTGGCTTATGCGATGCACGACCTGGAAGGTCACAAGTGGAAGCACTCCATTATCACGAAGAATAATGACAGCCTGCATGCTGTTCACATACAGTCCAACGGAGACGGCCTGAGAACCGGTCTCCATTTCGGCAAATCTCCCTTTCGCCCGCCGCCGGTTCTCAGCCGTTGCCGCGGGGTACTGATGATCTTTGCACCTCATCCATTGCTATTCAATTTTGAATCTTGCAGACAACTCTACAACAACAATAGGGGCTTGTAAAGAGATTTGATGAATTTTCTTTCGAAGGGGTGAAAGAAGGGGACATAACCCGGGCCAAATGGCGGATGGAATGGGCACAGGAATCGAATCTGTTGCTGGTGTGCATGCGCGGGTTAATCGGATGGAGCTGCTGAGCGGATCCGGTCGGCAAATGGATCAAACAGATCACTCGGGCATTGTTCATCAATTAAAAAACACAGGTTAATGAGACGGTGAACCAAGAAATCACGAAACAACGAACGAACAAGTCCGATAGCCGGACGACACCTGATGAGACGGCGGTCTCAGAAAAACAACTGAAACAAGCCGGATCAGTATCCAAGCCAAGCAAGGCGCAGCGCAATAAAACCGCAGGATCTGCGCCAGATGACAATCAACCGAACGGACATAAAAGCAAGCCGTTTCAACTGAAAAAACGCATTCCATCTCACTGTTTCAAGTATACTAAACAATGATATGCAACTTCCGAAAATAGAAATTATGTAAACTAAAAGAGACAGCAGTCAAGAGAGGTGCTTTGTTTGCCTCCCTTCCTTACATGTAACGTCCTTCATCATTGTATCACGGCAACCGGTTGTTTTTGACCGACAGCCGGTTTTTCCCTGCCAAAGCTGCTGCTGTTTATTTGGCCGTCTGGCTCAAGCCGCCGAGTCGATTTCGTGTCCCGGCAGAATCTGTCTCTGGCTGCCACGGATTTTCGTGATCGGCTCCAGACGCAGACAAACCAAAACCAAAGCCCGATCATTCGGACGTTCATCATTTCCGTGTTCCGTATCCGTGCCAGACTGTTTTACATAAGCCGGATCTGCGGCTGTACTCATTCGTTTTTAATTTCTGTTTCATTACAGTCCCGCTCAATAAAAACTCGTGTCAGCTTCTGTGAAATCCACGTGGTTGCATAGCGCATCCATCAAGGATGCAGATTGCATCTATCGAAGTTGAAAAGTGCAATTTTGATGGTTGCAATGCGAAACTATCACCTTGCAACCTATAAACAATCAGCTCTCAACCAATTAACTTGAATATTGCAAGTATCAATCAAAAAGAATAGTTGCTCAATGCAACAAGGAGTTTTATTCGCTGCTGTTCATCTTTTTATATAGTTCCTGCAAAGATCGGATGATGATTTCTTTTTCAAAATCCTTCATTCCCGAAAAGGCAGCTTCCAGCTGTATCATAATCTTTTCATCTATCTGTTGCACTGCCGCTTCCCCCGTCTCGGTCAATGAAAGGATCTGGATTCGCCGGTCTCCGGGATACGGTTTTCTCGACACATGGCCGGACGTGACAAGTGACTGGATCTGCCTGGAGAAGGTCGTAATGTCCATGCCGACGCCCCGTGCTGTTTCCTGCATGGACGGGGCGTTGAGGTTTTGGATCTCATGCATGATCGTGCTTTGCTGCACAGAAACTTCCTTGCAGGCCTCTTTGTGCACTTTGTTCAATTCACCGTTCAATGTATGGAACATTCTCAGCAGTTCATCCAACTTCCATCCCCTCCCCTTTGGTCAACCGCTTTATTAATTGTACATTCAAAAAACAAAAAGCGCACCCGGAAAGCCGGATGCGCTTTTTTAGCCGTATTGGATTTGGTCTTCATCGTATGCATCTGCGCCGCCCGGAATGTGGACCGTCGTCTTCAACATGAGCGAAGACTTTTCCGGATCGATCTGCCAGCGCTCATCCGGCACGATCTCAAACGGGATCATCCGGGTTTCCTTTGAACGGACATCTCCGACCAGTTCAATAGACTGTCTGGTGATGGGCTTGTCGATTGTGTCGAAGTCGCTGTCCGGCGAGTAGTTGTGCGTCCGTACGAATACTTCCAGTGTAATATGATCGATCATCTGGTCGGCTTCCCCGCCGTCAATGTAAATCGTACCGTTTAGGATTTCTCCTTCTTCCAGCACCTGATTGTCAACCACCGTGTCCACCTGGAGACTTCCGATCCCGATTTTCGATAAAAAGGATTTCAGCATCTCACTCAATCTCTCCCTGTCTCATCCGGCACGAAGGTATTTTCCGTATAGCGCATCGCCGGTTCTTCATGTTCATCATATCGCTTTTTGAACAGCTTGAACAAATGGGTTGCCAGCACTTTGACCAGCGCATAGCCCGGAATCCCGAGGATGACCCCGGGGACGCCGAACAGCGAACCGGACGTCAGCAAGACGAAAATGATTGTGACCGGATGGATATGCATTGTTTTACCCATGATCTGCGGAGAAATAAACTTCGACTCGACGAGCTGGACGGCTGTCCAGACGACCGCAAGCTTCAAAATCATGAACGGCGAGGTGACGAGCGCGATGATCAGTGCGGGCGTGATCGCGATCACCGGGCCGAGGTACGGCACGACACTCGTGACGGCGGCAAGTGCGCCGAGCACAAGTGCATACTTCATGCCGATGATGAGAAACCCGATCGAGACCATGAACCCGATGCACAACGATACGAGCACCTGGCCGAGAATATACGCGCTGAGCTGGCGGTCCGCATCCGTGAAGATCTCGGTCGCATCGTCCCTCATCCTCGGCGGCAGCAGGTTCAGGACATACCGCGGCAACTGCTCGCCGTCCTTCAGCAGATAAAACAGGATGAACGGGACGGTGATGACCGACAGGATGATACCGGTGAGCGTCGAGATGAAATTACTAATGCCCGACGCAATGCCTCCGGCGGTGTCTTGGAAGAACCCTGCGATATTCTCAAAAAACGTATCCGTAATTGTGGCCAGGCTGAAATTCAGCTCATTGTAATAAGTCGCAAACAGCGAAGTGCTCAAGTACTTGTCGATATTCAGCATAAGCGTCCGGAAATAGCCCGGGAATTCCTGAACGAGATTGTGGAACTGTTCTTTCAGGAACGGGAAAATCAGAAAGATGATGAGCGTGATGAGGCCGATCCCGCCGATGTAGATGATCAAGATTCCCCATAAACGCGGCACCCTGGCCCGCTCCAGAAGCCGCAGCAACGGACGCAGCAGATAAAACAAAATCATCGCCAGGATGACCGGCAGGACGACGGTCTGCAACAGCACCCTCACCGGCGTGAAGATAAACGAAACCCGATCGTAGACGAGGATGATCAGCCCTGCCAGCAGGACGGCGGAAAGCACAAACAGCGTGCTGCGACCGCCGAGAAAGCGGATCACCCTCGACTCTCCCCTTTTCTCCATTGGTTTTCCCCCAGATCGTTAGTTGGCGAATGCAGACGCGCCCGTTTCGGTGAGCGGAAGGTCAAGAAACTTCCCGAGCGCCTCCCGGTTGGCGGGCACGTCGATTTCAAGTACGGACCCGGCATGCGGATAAGAGGCGAATGAATAAGTGCCTTCCTCCGGCACGGTCATGCGCTCGATCTCCACGCCTCCGGAAAGGATGGCCCGCATCACTTTCTGGAGGCCGTCCATCCCGCCGATGTCCGTTTCCACGTAGCCGGTTGCCGCTCCGGCGAGTTTCGGAAGCCTTGTCAGCGTCTTAGGCGACACAATTTCGTCTTTCAGCGCAGCGATGACTTTCTGCTGCCTGTCCACGCGTCCGAAGTCCCCTTCCCTGTCTGCACGGAACCGGGCGTACCCGAGCAGTTCCTTCCCGTTCAGGTCGTGGACCCCGGGCAAGAGGGTGACGCCGATTTTCTCGGACATTTCCTTCTCGACATCGATCGTGACACCGTTCGGCGCGGCAATATCGATCAGCTTTTCAAAATTGTCAAAGTCCGTCACCGCATAATGGTGGATCGGCACGCCGAACATTCCGGATATCGTGTCTTTTGCAAGCTGGACGCCTCCAAGATAATAGGCGGTGTTCAGCTTGTACGACTTGTAGCCGGGGATGTCCGCATAAATGTCCCGCATGAAGGAGACCAGCTTCACTTTTCCGGACTCGCGGTTCCAGGAGGCCAGCAGCATCGTGTCGGACCGGGACTTGCCGGAACCGTCGTCGTCTACGCCGAGCAGCAGGTAGTTTTCAATGTACGGCTGCCTGGCATCAGCCGGGTCTCCGCGGAATGTGCCGGAGTCCGGCTTGTTTCCTGCCGCCAATTCCTTGCCCTGGTTGTACTGCCAGACGGAATACAGGCCGCCGGCGATGAACCCGACGAACAAGAGGGCAAACAGTGTCCTGAACGGCCGGAGCTTTCTCCGTTTTTTTCGCTGCGCCCTTGTATGTGGCTGTTCCATAAAAATTCCTCCAAAGTTGTATTCGTTCATAGGACGGCATGTGCAACCCCCGGGTTGCACGTGCCTTGCCGCCGGTTCGGCCGCCGTGCTACAATCACCGCAGAACAGAAAAGAGGGTGACCGACATGTCGCAAGCCAAGACAGAGAAAGCGATCTTCGCAGGCGGATGCTTCTGGTGCATGGTGAAGCCGTTCAAGGAATGGGACGGCATCGTGGATGTAGTCTCGGGCTATACCGGAGGGACGCTGGAAAATCCGACCTACGAAGAAGTGAAAAAAGGCGGTACCGGCCATTACGAGGCCGTCGAGATCGAGTTTGACCCGGACGTCTTCCCTTATTCGGAACTTCTCAATGTGTATTGGCAGCAGATCGATCCGACCGATGACGGCGGTCAGTTCCATGACCGCGGAGACTCCTACCGGACGGCCATCTTCTGGACAACGGATGGACAAAAGGAGGAGGCCCTCCGTTCCCGCAGAGCACTGGATGAAAGCGGCCGCTTCGGCAAACCGGTCGTCACGGAAATTCTGCCCGCGTCGGTCTTTTATCCCGCTGAATCGTATCATCAGGACTATTATCTCAAAGAACCCGGCCATTATGAACAAGATCGCTCGGATTCGGGCCGTGATGAATTTATCGCGGGGCATTGGAAAAATTGACGGCACCCGCTCCGGCGGATGCTTTTTATTTTGGACTGCCGGTTTGTCCGCACACGCCGGACTTGCACCCTTCGCTCCCTGCAGGTAAAATATAGCAGGAAGGTGATCATCATATGAAGCTGATGCAGTGGGCCTATACCCGCAAGTATCAGGTAAAGGCCTTGTTCGATGACTTCCCCGAAACGGTTTTCCTGTTCAGGAGAATCGGGGACTATTATTTCCTGTATTCCTCACGGGGCGGCGAATACGGCATGCTGCCGGAGCGGCGCGATTATACGGCAATGGAAGAGCTCGTCAACGAAGAACTGGGCACGCTCAACCATTACCAAAACCGCAGAAGCGCCCGCGGCCTGGATGTCTCTTGACCCGCCGTCATCCCCCTTTTGTCTTTGTGCGTCCCCGGCTGTTTCGGTCCGGGGGCGCTTTATGGTATAATCGGAGCATTGTGTACAAGGAGGAGAACTCATGATCCAAGTCAGTAACGTCAGTCTTCGCTTCGGCGACCGCAAGCTGTTCGAAGACGTCAACATAAAATTCAACCCGGGCAACTGCTACGGGCTCATCGGTGCGAACGGCGCCGGTAAATCGACCTTCCTCAAGGTCCTTTCCGGAGAACTCGAACCCCAGACGGGCAATGTCTCGATGGGGCCGGATGAGCGGCTCGCCATCCTGAAACAGAACCACTTCGAATATGAAGAAAACGAAGTCCTCGAAACAGTCATCATGGGCTACAAGCGCCTCTATGAAGTGATGAACGAAAAGAACGCAATCTATATGAAGGAAGACTTCTCCGACGAAGACGGCATGCGCGCAGCGGAACTTGAAGGCGAATTCGCGGAGATGAACGGATGGGAGGCGGAAACCGACGCATCCATCCTCCTCCAGGGCCTCGGCATTCCGGAATCGCTTCACCACACAAAGATGAAGGAACTCACCGGTTCCGACAAAGTGAAAGTGCTCCTCGCTCAGGCCCTGTTCGGCAAGCCGGATGTCCTGCTGCTCGATGAGCCGACAAACCACCTGGACCTTCAGGCCATCCGCTGGCTTGAAGAGTTCCTCATCAACTTTGAAAACACCGTCATCGTCGTTTCCCACGACCGCCACTTCCTGAACAAAGTGTGCACCCATATCGCCGACCTCGACTTCAGCAAGATCCAGCTGTACGTCGGCAACTATGACTTCTGGTATGAATCGAGCCAGCTCGCAGCCAAGATGGCCTCCGAGCAAAACAAGAAAAAAGAAGAAAAGATCAAGGAACTGCAGGCATTCATCGCGCGCTTCAGCGCCAATGCCTCCAAATCCAAACAGGCGACTTCCCGGAAGAAAATGCTCGACAAAATCGAACTGGACGACATTCGTCCGTCTTCCCGACGCTATCCGTACGTCAATTTCCAGGTTTCCCGCGAAATCGGCAATGACGTCCTCCAAGTGAAGGACCTTACGATCTCCGAGGAAGGACACACGTTCGTCGAGAACATCAACTTCACGATGAACAAGGATGACAAAATCATCCTCATCGGCAACCCATTGGCAAAGTCCGCTTTGCTTGATGTGCTTGCAGGCGAAAAAGAGCCGGATGCCGGTTCCTATAAATGGGGCGTGACGACTTCCCAGGCGTATTTCCCTCAGGACAACGAAGAGTACTTCTCCGGCAGCGAGCCGACGCTTGTCGATTGGCTGCGCCAGTACTCACCTGAAGACCAGACGGAGACATTCCTCCGCGGCTTCCTCGGCCGCATGCTCTTCTCGGGCGAAGAAGTGAAGAAAAAGCCGTCGGTTCTTTCCGGCGGAGAAAAAGTCCGCTGCATGCTTTCGAAGATGATGCTGACGAATGCGAACGTCCTGCTTCTTGATGAGCCGACGAACCACCTGGACCTTGAATCGATCCAGGCGCTCAACAATGGACTGATCGCCTTCAAGGGTGCAATGATGTTCACTTCTCATGACCATCAGTTCATCCAGACGATCGCAAACCGCGTCATCGAAATCATGGACGACGGGTCGATTCTCGATAAGCAGCTCACCTACGACGAATATCTGGAATGGCGGGACTCACAGAGCGTCGCCAACTGAACAGCTTAAAAGGGAGGCGGACATCCGCCTCCCTTTTACTTTTTCCTCAAATACCGTCTCGCCAGCACGCCCGCAGGCAGTTTCCGCACGAGGCGTCCGCCTTTATTGCTGATCTTCTCCAGCGTACGGAGCAGTCGCGTACTTCCCGTCCAATGATCCTGCATCACTTCTTCTCCGGCGCTTCCGATGAGCGTTGTGACGATGAATGACGCCACTGCCACATCATCGAGATAGCCGCCGGGCCCGAGCAGCCCTTCCGGCAGAAAATCGATCGGACTGATGAAGTACAAGATGCCGCTCGCGATGAGCAGCTTGCTTTTCCGGTCGATGCGTCCGTCCGTCATCGACTTCATGAGCAGATGAAACAGATCCGGCGCAAACAGGACGATATCTGCGACCTTCCCCCGCTTCCCCGGCTTCTGCCCGAGCCATCGGGCAATCCGGGAGCGGAGCCGTTCATAGAAGCCCTGCTGCTCTTCCGGAGACGGCAGCGGCTGTTTGAGTTCTTGTTCCATTCGGCACACGCCCCTTCTACGATTAAATTACCGGTTTCGACTCTTTTTGAAACCTCTTTACCACCGCGGACGACAAATTAGGTAGAATGGGTGTAGTCAACGGAAAGGAGAGACATCTATGAAACAACTGAGATGGGCCGCCGCAGCATCGATTGCGCTTCTGCTTGCAGGCTGCGGGGCCGGAAACAACGAAAACGGTGACAAAGCGGACGATGCGGTCACGGAAGATTCCGGCGAAGTAACGGGCGCCGAAACGGACCCGGGTACCGAACAGGCGCCTGACAAGGAAACAGACGATCAGGAAGCAGCCGCAGAAGAAGACGGCGAAGAAGACGGCGAGGTTTCCGAGGATGAGGAAAGCGGCGGGCAACAGGAGAATATCGAATCCGGGTCCGAATTCACCGCATCCGGTTTGTTCCCTCCTGAAGGCGCACAGATGCATTTCAAAGGAGAAGGCAATGAGTTTGCCGAACTGGATATCCGGGTGCTTCTGTCGGACGGCAAGCATGTTGTCTTCGACGAAGACAACGGCGGCGTCACGATGCGCAAAGCTTACCGCATCGGTGACGACCGTATTGAACAAGTGATGGCCATGCCGCTTGAAGGCACCGAACCCGTGCCGACAGCCGAAGAACTCGGTGCCATGGATCCGATGAACACCTACCTCGTCTTCCCTGCACAAGAAGGCGCAGAATTTGAAGGCTGGAAAGTGGTCAGCACAGATGAGTCCGTAGAGACGCCGTTCAAGACGTTTGAGCATGCGGTCCTCATTGAAGAGGAAACGGCAGACTTCACGAACCGTACATGGCTCGTTCCCGGATTTGGGGAAGTGAAAAGAGAATCAGTGATGGAAGAGGAAGGCCAGGAGCCGTTTGTCGTCACTTCCGTACTGGAATCAGTGTCCGGCATGTAAGCGGACGGACCGAAAAAAAGGAGCATCCGGAATACCGGATGCTCCTTTTGAATGTCGGCTATTACAGTTTGACGACGTTTGCCGCCTGCGGTCCGCGGTTGCCTTCGACAACTTCGAACTCGACCTGCTGGCCTTCGTCAAGCGTTTTGAAGCCTTCGCCCTGAATGGCGGAGAAGTGGACGAATACGTCGTCCTCGCCTTCGACTTCGATGAATCCGAAGCCCTTTTCAGCATTGAACCATTTCACTGTACCTTGTTTCATCATGATACCCCCAGATCAAAATCAAAAATTAATATGGAACCCTTTTGATGAACAAAAAAATTCACATATTATAAAAAGTACCGCAACGACCCCGATCACTTTTTATAATATGTGAATCCGCGTTTGGTCCCCTTGTTCGATTAAAGACAAGTATAGCATCTTCCAAGTCGTTGTCAATCGATTTTGCAGAACATTTTTCATTTTCGTGAAAACGGCGACGGCTGTCCGTCCCTGAGCGTCAGAATCCCGTGATAAAGCTGGAGATCTTCGGCACAGTCTTCACAAAAGCAGCTTTCCTTTTCTGACCAGAAGGCCCAGAACCGTTGATCTCGGGAAGCCTCGTTCCGGTGTTCCTTCCTGAATCCTTCCAGTATCCGCGCAAGCTGGACGGATGCCTCCTCGGGACAGTCATAGGTCCAGCGCTGCACGACTTCATCCTGCCAGCCTTCAAACAGCCACCACGGCTCATAATCTGCCCTCATGTAGATAATTTCATACATTGTGATCAGCCTCTTTTGTCGATTGGTCTATGTCCCCCATTTTAGCAGATTTGAATCCGCCCTCCACTTAACTGCTCAAAGGACCATGCGGTTCGGATGCCGTCCGGACGGCGATGCGCTATAATATAGCCAAGGACCGGAATGGAAAATGGGAGACGGTGAAACTTTTTTCCTTTCCGAAACGTAGCTAAAGATAAGATTCAAACAGGAGGTCCGGCTGCTCATGAATAACTTTCAGCAATTCCTGACAAGGCAGGCCATCATGCTGCCAGTCAGCTTCGGGTCATGGCTCGCCCTGCTTCTCGGAGCAGGGATGGGATTTGTGCCGGCGACCGGCCTGCTCATCGCCATCTACCTGGCGGGTGACTTCTCCATCCGGCAGATTCAGACCACTTCCGAAGTGAAGCGGCTCGGCATGACCCGCTCCGAATATAAACATATTGATCATCAGCTCAGCGAGGCGAAGGCCAAGCTCCGCCAACTGAATGCCCATTACGGCAACATCCGCTCGGTGCAGGCGTTCCGCCAGCTGAATGAACTGAACAAACTTTCCAAGCGGATCATCGGCATCGTCCGCCAAAATCCGAAGAAGTTCTACAATGTCGAGAAGTTCTTCTATGCCCATCTCGATTCGGCCGTCGAGCTCTCTTCCAAGTATGCGCTCCTCGCCAATCAGCCGACGAAAGACGAAGAAATGAAGGCGGCGCTGCAGCAGACCCGGGAGACCCTTGGCGATTTGAACATTGAAATTCAAAAGGACGTCAAGCGCGCACTTGCCACCGATCTGGAAACGCTCCGCTTCGAACTGGACTATGCGGACGTCCTGACGGGTAAAGAGAAAAAGGAACTTGAAGCACCGAAAGACAAAACGCTGCCTCTGGAAGGAGATGACTCGGATGACCGAAAACAGATCGGCTCATGAACCGATGAATACAACAATGGATGACCTGCTCGACAACCCGTTTGACCTGAAACCGGAAGCGGCGCTGCTTCCGGAAGAAATGCAGACACAGGCGCCGGCCAAGCCGGGGGTCAAACTGATGGACCGTCTGAGTGAGGAAGAACGGGAAAAAGCGAAGGAGCTGGCCAAACAGATTCCGGCGGGCGACTATGAAGCGATTCTGACCTACGGCGCCAACGCGCAAAATCAGCTTTCATCCTTTTCCCACAAAATGCTTGATCATGTGCAGGCCAAGGACATCGGGCCCGTCGGCGACATTTTGAGCGACCTGATGGGCAAGCTGAACGCCATCGATCCGGAAGACCTCAGCATGGAAAAGAAAAGCGGTCTGAAAAAGCTGTTCGGCCGCGTCCAGCGTTCCGTCCAGGAGATGATGACGAAGTACCAGAAACTGAGCACCCAGGTGGACCGGATCGGCATCCAACTGGAACATTCCAAGCGCGGGCTCATCGAGGACGTCCATATGCTCGACAATCTGTATGAGCAGAACAAGGCGTATTTCCAGGCACTGAACGTCTATATCGCCGCGGCCGAGCTTAAGCGGGATGAAATCGTCACCGAAATTCTGCCGAAGATGCGTGCGGAAGCGGAGGCCTCCAACGACCAGATGGCACTCCAGGATGTGAATGACATGGCCCAGTTCGTGGACCGTCTTGAAAAACGGATCTACGACCTCCAGCTGTCCCGCCAGATCACCATTCAGAGTGCGCCGCAGATCCGGATGATCCAGCAGACGAACCAGACGCTCGCAGAGAAGATCCAGTCGTCGATCATGACATCCATCCCTCTCTGGAAAAACCAGATCGCCATCGCGCTGACGCTCAATCGACAGCGCCAGGCCGTGGAATCCCAGAAGCTTGTCACGAAGACGACAAACGACCTGCTGCTCCGCAACTCCGAAATGCTGAAGATGAATTCGATCGAAACCGCCAAAGAGAACGAACGCGGCATCGTCGAGATTGACACGCTGAAAAAGACTCAGGAAAACCTGATCTCGACAATCGAGGAAACGCTGGCGATCCAGGCAGACGGCCGTGCCAAGCGCAAAGCCGCCGAAGCCGAAATCGCCCGGATGGAAGAAGAGCTCAAACAGCGCCTCATCGCCGTCGCCGACAAAGCGCAAGACCGTCCATCATGAAAAGGATGATACAAAAGCAGCGCATGAAGAGGAATCATTCTCTTCATGCGCTGCTTTTTTGCTGTGGAATGCCGGTTTTGCCGGGGAAGAACGTGTGTTCTGTTTTTTTCGATTGACCGGATACAATCCCGATTCTAGTGGACATACCCCGAAATTATGTTCCTTATTACGAAATCCGCCATGCTCCGATATTTTGTGCCTTACTCCGAATTTGACGGCCTTGCTCCGATTTTCGATCCCATACTCCGAAATCGGGCGCCATGCTCCGATATTTCGTTCCATGCTCCGAATTTGACGGCCTTGCTCCGATTTTCGATCCCATACTCCGAAATCGGGCGCCATGCTCCGATATTCCGTTCCATACTCCGAATTTGACGGTCATCCTCCGAATTTGCATCCCATACTCCGAAATTACGCCCCACTGTCCCTTCCCAGTCTTTCATTTTACAATCAGGACCGGACAGTCGGCATATTGGACGACGTATTGGCTGACGCTGCCGAGAAGCGTGCCTTTTACCAAGGCCGCGGCTGCCGAGGATGATGAGGTCGATGCCGTGTTCATTGGCGTAGTCGATGAGGGCCTCGCCGGCATTTCCTTCCTGTTGGACAAAGCAGCAGGTTTCCTCATGGCCGGCCATGATTTTCTTCGCGTCGCCGATCGTTCTGCGGGCGGCTTCGTCCATTTTTTGTAGAACGTCCTGGCTGAGTGAGGGGCCGAACAGGCTATACAGATCCATCGAGGGCGGGTCCGATACATGCATAACATGGACGTGAATCTTCCGGCCTTCCCGGATCAGTCCCGCCGCCTTCTCCAAGGCTTTCCTGCTGCAGTCGGATCCATCATACGCAACGAGCACCTGCTGAAACAAAGCCAATTCTAATCTCCTCTTTCTTCAGATTTTTAACATACCGCCGCTCGTTAATCCATGGAGGTGGCAAGCGCCAGGAGTTTCCGCAAAATGCGCACCGTCTCTTCCGAAAACCGTCCGAGGGAATCGGCCGTGGCAGAGCGGTTCCCATACATCATCCTGAATGTTTCCAGCTGGCGTTCATCAACGGGTTGTGCGGACAGGAACAGGTGAATCACCGTGATTCCGGACTTTTCCGCTTCATTCACGGCCTCCGCCGTATCCACAATCCCGTTCTGCCCGTAACCGAACGCGGACGGCTCCCCGTCTGTGAAGATCAGCAAAAACTTATGCTGTTCGGGCATCCGGATGAGTTGCCTCGCCATCCACCTGATCGCGAAGCCGTCCCGGTTGTCATCTCCCGGCTCTAGCGCCATGATCTTGTCTGCATCATCTTTTCCTGAATCGACAAAACGGTGGAGCCACTGAAACTCATTCGGCTGACTTTCTTTTGACGCAAGCCCGGCATCTTCCTGGTAGGATGCGATGCCGTGTTTCACTTGGAGCGCGGTCAGGACGTCATGGAACAGAAGAACGGCTTTTCTCGTTTCGGGAAGTTTGTCCTCCATGGATCCCGAGCCGTCTACCAGAAGGCCAAACACGGCATCCAACCGCTCGGACGGCCGCTGTTTCCGGTAAAAGGGCTTCGGTCTTTCGGATAAAAGGATCTCAAGCGGATTTCCGGAAAGACGGCCCATCGGCAGTCTGTCACGCCGGTCCTCCCGCTTTCGTTCGATTCTTTTCTTCATTTCCCGTTCAATTGACCGGACATACGGAGCAGATTCGTTCCGCCATTCCCGGATTGTATCCTTGTTTTCGCGAACCGGCACTGCAGCCGCTTCCCTTTCCCGGAAAACGACAGACTCATTTTCGCTCCCGAAACCTTTCGCGCGTTGCCATTCCACTGCCGCTTGTCCGGCTTCTTTTGCGGATGGCAGATGGTTCGTCTGCTCATCGGCGGCAGAGCGTCCCCTCCCCACCGATTGCACATCCATCCCTGTCCGGCCTTCCCTTGAGGAAGACGATTCAGACTTGCCGTGCCGTCCGTGTTCAAGTTCATAGTCGAGATGGGGGCCCTTTTCCGACTTGTTGGCATCGTGCCATGTCCGGAACAGTTCCCGGAATGTCTCCTTCTCTTCCTCTTCCCCTGCTTCACCCGACTTCACACCCCGGTGGTAGTGAAAGCCGGACCGCCGATCCGCCACGGAATCTCCGATTGCGTAGAAGGTATGCAGCAGATCTTTTTTGAGCCGACCTTCCAATATGGGCAACAGGCGCTCCGCCACGCGGATGGAATCGATTGTCGAGCGGGAGTCAAATCCGCTGTAGATCACCGGGTCGGTCAACGCGGTGATTTCTCCGGCCGGGGCTTCCCCGCTGCCGTTCAGGATCAGATGAAAATGGTTGAACAGGGCATCCGCCCGGTGTGCGTGCCGGAGATTCACGGGAAACTGATTTCGGTGAAGGTCCGCATAGGCCTGCCGCCTGACTGCAAACGCACTTCTCGTTCCCGGCCGTCTTTTCATGACCTGATCGGACAGACGGAGCTCTTCAATCAAGAGGACCGTCTGACGCATCAGGTTTTCAAGAGGATGCCGCTCCATTTCGCCGGTGAATCTTCGCCAGGCGGCCAGATCAAATCCGGTCCAAAAACCCGATGAAAGCAAATAAATGTCCGACAGCCGGCCCGCTTCCCGGATCTCATCCGGACGGTGCCGCCAGAACACGCTCATTGCCATCTCAAGCGATTGCGGGCTGTATTCCAGCAATTTACGCTCTGTCAGGCGGATGTCGGGTTCACCGGAAAGCGCACGTGCGAGCCGCTCGTGACGAAGCCGTTCCCCTGCATTGATCTGCTCGTCGTTGAAGTCGATAAATCGTTTGATGGGTGTCATGGCGGATTCACCGGATCCTCGTGCAGGCAAGGTCCATGACAAGCTGACGTTCGCCCCGGTCTTCCAGTTTTTCGGCCACCGCGTACCGGATCGCGCGCTCGGGACCGATGTGCAGCGCCAGTTCGGTCGCGTCGATCAGGCTCCGGATGGAGGCCGCCTCATCTTCCAGCAACCCGTTTCGGACCTGTTCGCGGAGATCTTCCGAAATGTCGAGCATCGTTTCGATGAGGACTGACGGCGCATCCGGAAATTCACTTTCCAGCAGATCCCGTGTTTCCTGCATGCCGAGATAAGGCACTTTGAACGCGATAAAACGGTTTTTCAGCGCCTCGTTCATCGGCACGGTTCCGACATACCCTTCGTTGATCGCGGCAATGACACCGAAGTCGGGATGTGCGCGGATAACTTCTCCCGTGAATGGGTTGGTCAACATCCGGCGGTAGTCGAGCACACTGTGCAGGATCGGCAGCGTCTCGGGCTTCGCCATGTTGATTTCGTCGATATAAAGCAGGTGGCCATTCTTCATGGCCCGGATGACCGGACCGTCGATGAATTCAATCTCTGTCCGGCCCTCTTTTTGGATGATCGTTTTGTAGCCGAGCAATGCCTCTGCATCCAGATCGACCGAGCAGTTCACCTGGTGGGCCGGCTGCGCAAAAAAGGCCGAGATGGAATCCGCCAGCTTCGTCTTGCCTGACCCGGTCGGCCCTTTCAGCAAAACCGGCCGGCGAATGACGACGGCCGTCAGGACATCTTCCCATAGATGAGGATCGGGCGACACGTAGCCCCCTGTCCCGATGAGTAATGCTTCATCCTCCCCGTGCCGGCGGGACAGCCGTTCCTTTCGTTCTTCTTCGATGATTGCCTCCATACCAGATCCACCTCTCTATTTGAAAAGGCCCGGCGGTTTTCCCGCCGGACCTCCGGTTCATTCAAAATACGTTTTGTAATAGCCGGCCACCTTGCCGGTATTGTCTTTGACGAAGATGAATTCGTCTGTTTCATTCTTCACTTCATATTCGTTGCCCGGCGTCAGGACGTTTGATACCAGGTATTTCGACGCATCGGTATGCGTGCATGTGACCGTCCGGATTGCCGGGGCCTCTTTCCATTCCGTGAATTTCATCGGCTTTTGCCCCCTTTTCACTGTCTTCATTATAACGGGTAACCGGGGTGAATTCAAAGGCAAACAGGCGGGCAACACTGCGTGAACCGTCATTCAGGCGGGCTGCACGCCATTTGGATCTTCTTCTCCCTTTTCCGTATCCTGAGCCCGCAAAAAAAAGCCCCCCGAAGGAGGCTTTTCACTTACTGATGATCAAGAGCCGAGAAGGAGGTCTTCCGGGTTTTCGATCATTTCTTTGACGGTCTTCAGGAAGCCGACAGAGTCTTTGCCGTCGATGACGCGGTGGTCATACGAGAGGGCCACGTACATCATCGGACGGATTTCGACGTTGTCGCCGACTGCGACCGGGCGCTTCTGGATCGTGTGCATGCCGAGGATGCCCACTTGCGTGCCGTTGATGATCGGTGTGGAGAACAGCGATCCGAAGACGCCGCCGTTTGTGATCGTGAACGAGCCGCCGCTCAGGTCGGAGAGGGCCAGTTTCTTGTCACGTGCCTTGGCTGCAAGGCCGGCGATGTCTTTCTCGATTTCCGCGAAGTTCTTGCGGTCCGCGTCACGGACGACCGGTACGACCAGGCCTTCTTCGGTGGACACGGCGATGCCGATGTCGTAGAAGTTTTTCATGAGCAGGTCTGTGCCGTCAAGCTCCGAGTTGACGGCAGGATATTGTTTCAGCGCCGCAACGACGGCTTTTGTGAAGAACGACATGAAGCCGAGGCGTGAACCGTATTTCTTCTCGAACTCGTCTTTTTTGCGCTTGCGCAGTTCCATGACGTTGGTCATGTCGATTTCGTTGAATGTCGTGAGCATCGCGGTCGACTGGCTGACTTCCAGCAGGCGGTTGGCGATGGTCTGGCGGCGGCGGGACAGCTTCTGGCGAGTCACGCGGCCGGATTCTTCGTCTGAAGTCGGTGCTGCGGATTTTGCTGCGGGCTGCTGCGGCTTGGACTGCTGTTTCGGAGCAGCGGCTGCCGCTTCGACGTCCTGAACGCGCACACGTCCCATCGGGTCAACCGGCGTGATCGACGCAAGGTCGATGCCTTTTTCGCGCGCAAGTTTGCGTGCGGCCGGGCTTGCGATCGTGCGGTCGCTCGAGGAAGATTCTTCCTGGGCGGCTTCCGCAGCGGCCGGAGCGGCTGGAGCCGATTCTTTCGGTGCTTCCGTCTTCGGTGCTTCTGTTTTTGGAGCAGGAGCAGCGGCAGCGCCGGAACCTTCGCCGACTACAGCAATGGTCTGGCCGACTTCAACCGTGTCGCCTTCTTCTGCGAGGAGTTCCTGCACAACGCCGGCTTCCTCGGAAATGACTTCGACGTTGACTTTGTCTGTTTCAAGTTCAACGATGAATTCGCCTTTTTCAACTGTGTCGCCCGGCTGTTTCAGCCACTGGGCGATCGTTCCTTCCGTGATGGATTCAGCAAGTTCGGGCACTTTGATTTCTGCCAAGGTAGTTTCCTCCTTATGGTCATGCAAATGGGATCATTTGCTCAATGCGGTTTGAATGATGCGGTCCTGCTCGATCTTATGCGACTTGCCGTCGCCTTCCGACGGGCTCGAACGCTTGATGCGGCCATTGTAGACGACTGCCTTGCCGTCTGCAATGTCCCGGATGTGCGGTTCGGCATAAGACCAGGAGCCCATGTTTTTCGGTTCTTCCTGGACCCACATGAATTCCTTCACATTCGGGAAGCGCGACGTGATTTCCTGAACGCGGTCTGCCGGGAACGGATACAGCTGTTCCACGCGGATAATGTGCAGCCAGTCCGGTTTTTCGCCTTTTTCCACCTGTTCCGCAAGGTCGATGGCCATCTTGCCGCTTGCAAAGGCAATCCGTTCGACTTTTTCCGGATTGCCGCCGAGGCCGGGCTGTTCAAGAACCGTCTGGAATTTGCCTTCCGTCAGGTCTTCGACATCGGCCCCGACGAGCGGGTGGCGAAGAAGCGACTTCGGTGTGGTGATGACGAGCGGACGGCTCGTTTCCTCGCCGAGGTGCTCGGCCTGGCGGCGCAGGATGTGGAAGTAGTTCGCCGCGCTCGACAGGTTGGCGACCGTCCAGTTGTTCTCGGCCGAAAGCTGGAGGAACCGCTCGAGCCGTGCGCTGGAGTGTTCCGGCCCCTGGCCTTCGTAGCCGTGCGGGAGAAGCAGGACAAGTCCGCTGTTCTGCCCCCACTTCGACATGCTGGAAGAAACAAACTGGTCAAACATCATCTGAGCCATGTTCGCAAAGTCGCCGTACTGGGCTTCCCAGAGAACGAGCGCTTTCTTGTTCTCAAGAGAATAGCCGAATTCATAGGCAACGATCGATGCTTCGCTGAGCGGGCTGTTATACACCGCAAAAGAGGCTTTCGAGCCGTCGATGTGATGAAGCGGAACATATTCGGTGCCGTTTTCCTCATCATGAAGGACGAGGTGACGCTGGGCAAAGGTTCCGCGCTGGGCATCCTGGCCTGAAAGGCGCACAGGATGTCCGTCCTGAAGGATGGAACCGAACGCAAGCGTCTCTGCGTGGGCCCAGTCGATCTTCCCTTTCCCGTTGAACGGCTCCTCGCGCCGTTTCAGGATACGGGACAGCTTCTTGAACACATGGAAGTCTTCCGGCCACTCGAGCAGTTTGGCGTTCATCGCCCGCAGGCGATCCTCCGCCACACCGGTGGAGACGCCCGGATAACCGGCCATGATCTCTTCAGGCGTGGTGTTTGCAGGTGTGTCCTTGCCGGATGTTTCTTTCACCCGGTCATAGGCTTCCTGCATCAGCTGGAATGTTTGCTCGTCAAGTTTCTTGACGTCTTCCTCCGTCACGATCCCCTGTTCCGCCAACTGCTTGCCGTACAGTTCGCGGACTGTCGGATGCTGGTGGATATGGTGGTACATGACCGGGTTCGTCACGAGCGGCTCATCCATTTCGTTGTGGCCGAAGCGGCGGTAGCCGAGCAGGTCGATGAGGATGTCTTTGCCGAAGCGCTCGCGGTATTCAAATGCAAGCCGTGCGACGGCGACGACCATTTCCGGATCGTCCGCATTGACGTGGATGACCGGCACTTCATAGCCTTTCGCCGGGTCGGATGCATACAGCGTCGAACGGGAATCGTAGTGCTCCGTCGTGAAGCCGATCATGTTGTTCGCGATGACATGAATCGAACCGCCGGTGTTGTAGCCGCGGGTCCGGCTGTAGTTGAATGTCTCGGTATTGATGCCTTGTCCCGTGAATGCCGCGTCCCCGTGGATGAGGACTGCGGATGCGCGGTCGGCATGCTGAGCAGGCAGGCCCGGCTCGTCGGTCGCATCCTGGGCAGCGCGTGTCTGGCCGGTGATGACCGGATTGACGACTTCCAGGTGCGACGGGTTATAGGCAAGCTTGATCTTCAGGCCTTCAGGCGAATTGTACGTTGCGCCCATGTGGTATTTCACATCGCCGAACCAGCCGCGTGTCAGTTCGAGCGTCCCGTCTTTCGGCATGAACGGCTCATCATTGAGACCGGCGAACTGGGCGAACATGATTTCATACGGCTTGTTAAGCACATGTGTCAATACATTCAGCCGGCCGCGGTGCGCCATGCCGATGAGAAGTTCCTTCATCGACTTTTCGCCTGAATTGCGGGCGATTTCGTCAAGGAGAACGACGAGCGTGTCGAGTCCCTCGATTGAAAAACGCTTGGCGCCGACAAACGTGCGGTGGATGAACTTCTCGAAGCCTTCCACTTTTGTGAGGCGTTCCAGCAGGGCTTTCTTCTCTTCGTCGCTCAGTACTGTTTTCACACGCCCGGATTCGATGTACGACTGGAGCCAGTCCCGCTCTTCCGGGTCGATGACCTGTGCGTATTCATACGCCGCCTTGCCTGTGTATACACTGCGAAGATGCCGGATGGCGTCCAGCCCGTTTGCAACGCCCGCCGGAATGTCCTTGAAGAACAGGGTGGCCGGAAGCGCGGCAAGATCCGCATCGCCAAGTCCGTAAGCGGACGGTTCGATGCGGGAAGAATCCCTCTCAAAATCATTGAGCGGATAGATGTCCGCTGCCAAGTGGCCGTAGTCGCGGATTGCGTCGGCCAGCAGTACGGCGGAGATCGCCTTGCCGATATCAGCCGATGTTGCGCCTGTTCCGCCTTTGACAGTCGTTCCGACGGGTGCCGGCGCAGCCGGCGGCCCGAATTTCCTGAACAGCTCCGCGAGTTCAGGATCGACCTGTTCGGGATCTTCCCGGTACAGGTCATACTGCTCCATCACATACCCGAGGTTCGGCCCTGAAAAAGATTCCCAAGGCGATCCGGGAGCGGCAAAGTTGTTTGACATGTAGATACCCTCCACTTTTTCGCACGGCATCGTGAAATTATTTGATCCGCCTTAATTTTAGCATGCCGGCCCCGGGACTTAAAGGGAACGGCATACCGGGCGATGAGTGCGATTTGTCCATATCAATCTTACTACTGTGCTGATAAAATACAATCATTTTTTACCGAAAAACGGGGCATGCCCGCTGTAAGCGGATACATGCCCCATAAATACCCCAAATGTACGGCCATCATGCAAAAAAACGGGAATTGTCCGGCTGTTCATTCCCCTTTGGAGCACTTCAGGATGAGCGCTGCCATTTCTTCCGGCGTCTTCGGCGGCTCTGCTTTTTCCATTGAGAGGATCATGCGCTGCGCGTTTTCTGTCATGGATCCGACCGCATCCAGGAATGTCTCACGCGTCACGTTCTCCTCTTCCAGGACTTCCGCGAAACCGGACTTCGCGAACAGCCGCGCATTCAAGATCTGATCCCCCCGGCTCTTCTCCGCAGAAAGCGGGATGAGAAGCATCGGCAGGCGAAGGGCAAGGAATTCAAAGATCGAGTTGGACCCGGCCCTCGAGACGACCCCGTCCGCCGCTTTCAGCAGGTCTTTCAGGCCGCCGGTGACATACTCGAACTGTGCATAGCCTTCGGTCCCGTCCAGCGTCCTGTCCAAGTGCCCCTTCCCGCACAGGTGGATGACGTCCATCGAGCGGAGAAGCTGAGGAAGGCCTGAACGCACGGCTTCATTGAGCACCGCGGATCCCTGGCTGCCGCCCATGACGAGCAGGACCGGGCGCTTTCCGGAAAGGCCGGCGAGACGGAGTCCTTCCTTTTTCGATCCGTCGAACAACTCGGGGCGGATCACGGGACCCGAGCAGGTGGCGCTTGCTTTTTTGACATGCGGCACCGTCTCCGGGAACACTGTGAAGACGTGGTCGGCAAACGGCATGGCGAGTTTGTTTGCAAGCCCCGGCGTCACGTCCGATTCGTGGATCACGACCGGAACGCCCGCCATCCGCCCGGCCAGGATGACCGGTACGGAGACAAATCCGCCTTTGGAGAAGATGAGCGCCGGCTTCAGTTTTTTGATCTGTTTGTATGCCTGCAGGACCCCCGCTCCGACTTTGAACGGGTCCGTGAAGTTCTTCATGGAGAAATACCTGCGCAGCTTGCCGCTTTGGATTTCATGATAGGGAAGCCCGGGAAACGAGTCTCTTATCAAGTTTTTTTCTATTCCATCTTTGGAACCGATATAATGAACGTCGTAGCCCTTTTCTTTCAATGGGGGGATGATGGCCTGGTTCAGCGAGACGTGACCCGCGGTTCCGCCGCCGGTCAAGATGATTTTGGGTGATTCCAACGCAAAAACCTCTATTCCTGTTCTGTCTTACATTCATATGAAAGCATTATCCAACGTAGCACGGATGAAAGCAAGCCATCATCTGTCCGCAACCAGCCGAAAGGAGGCCGCACATTGGCCGCAACAACTTCCATCAAAAGCAAGATCCCCGTCTTCGGGCGCATTGTCTTCCCGATCCTCGTCACCCAGGTGGCCATGTACATGATCACTTTTTTCGATATCCTCATGACGGGCCGCTATGACTCCATCCACCTCGCCGGCGTCACGATCGGCTCTTCTTTCTGGAACCCGGTGTACACCGGCCTTGCGGGCATCCTTCTGAGCGTTACGCCGATCGTCGCGCAGGCAATCGGAGCGAACCTGAAAAAAGAGGTCCGCCCGACCGTCCAGCAGGGCATTTATATCAGCATCGTCTTATCCGCCGCCGTGTTCATCATTCTCCAGCTCGTCATCCGTTTCGCGCTCGGCAATATGCCCGTCGAGCCGGAAGTGCGCGAAGTCGCGGGAAGCTATCTTTTCGCGATGAGCCTTGGTCTGCTTCCGCTGTTTGCCTACAATGTGGTCCGCTCGTTCATCGACGCACTGGCGGCCACACGGGTCACGATGTTGATCACCCTGCTGTCCGCGCCGATCAACATCCTGTTCAACTACCTGCTCATCTTCGGCAAGGGCGGTTTTCCGGAACTCGGCGGAGCCGGCGCGGGCGCGGCTTCCGCCATTACATACTGGCTTGTGTTTTTCATCGCCATCGGAGTCGTCCACCGCGGCCGCCCGTTTGCCGGGTACCGGCTGCTCGCCGGATGGCAGAAGCCTTCCTTCTCCAAGTGGAAGGAGATCATCTCGCTCGGCGTGCCGATCGGCATTTCCATCTTCACCGAGACGAGCATTTTCGCGGTCGTGACCTTGTTCATGAGCGCCTATACGACCGCCACGATCTCCGCACACCAGATCGCCCTGAATTTCACTTCGCTTCTTTATATGATTCCGCTCAGCCTGTCGATGGGGGCGACCATCCTCGTCGGCCAGGCAGCAGGCGCAGGCAAACGGAAAGACGCCGTCCAGTACAGCTGGCTCGGCGTCGCGATGGCCATCGTATTCAGCCTCGTCTCCATCCTCATTCTGGTGACGTTCCGCCACGGCATCGCCTCGCTTTACACTGATGACCCTGCGATCATCAAACTCGCCGTGCAGTTCTTCCTGTTCGCCGCGCTGTTCCAGCTGTCGGACGCCGTCCAGGCCCCCGTCCAGGGCGCGCTCCGCGGATACAAGGACGTCAACGTCACGTTCATCATGGCGATCATCTCCTACTGGGTGATCGGACTTCCGGTCGGATACGCACTGGCGAACTTCACGGATCTCGGGCCGTTCGGGTACTGGATCGGGCTCATCACCGGACTGACGGCGGGCGCAGTCACACTGTCCATCCGGCTGATCCTGCTTCAGCGCCGCTTCCTCACGACCGTCTCTGACAAGCGGACACGAACCAACGCTTAACCACGACATCCCATAGACCGCCCTGCCGTTTTTCATCAGGCAGGGCGGTCTTTTGTGCTTTGAAGTGATTCGCGGTTCAGTCGAGGATGCCCGTGCGGTCGATCCGGACTTCCGCTTCCACCCGTATGTCCAGTTCCGAGAACGTGTCGTGCCAGTCGCCTTTCTTCCATAGCCGCGGATGAAATGCCCGGACCCGTCTACCGACCCCGATCGCATCACTGCCCGCTTTTTGCAGCTTGTCCACCGTTTTTTCCATGTCCGCCTCCACCGCGTCCGTCAATTGCCGCTCCAGCTCATGGATCCGGTCTTTCTTCATGACGGGCCCCTGCGGGAACTCATCGATCTCCACACGGATCTTATACCGGAGACGGATTGCAGAATCTCCGATATCCCAGTTTTTCCGGGCCCCGATCAGCTCGATCGTCACAGGTACCGACTCGTCTCCCAGCTTGACCATATAAGTCTCTCTCAGAAACTTCCCGCTTTCATCCGTGAGCAGGTTCAGCATCTTTCCTTCGTTCGGGTCGAGATATTCCCCGGTGTAAGACTGTCCCCTGAACAGGGCGGTCCCCTTCAGTTCCGGCAGTCCGGATTCCCCGGCGATATGCAGAAGCGGCAGCGACAGATCCTTCCCCTCGTCAAAGAGGAGCATGCAGGTTTCCTGCAGATTATAATCCGAGGTGAGCGAGTATTCTTTGACCGTCGCCAGCATCTTGTTCAAGTAATCCGGCGCGTTTTTCGGAAGTCCCGGCGCCCCTTCCTCCCCGCCCATGTAAGGCTCGATTTCCTCCTGAACGAGGGCCACATGTGCCGCCAGACGGTTTTTGGGAGTCCGGAACAGGTTGTCCAGATGATCATAGAGCTGTCCTTTTGCCGATTCGTCCGAAATGAGGAGTACCTGAAGCTGCGAGATGTCCAGCACGTTGCTGACCCGCATGTTCACATTGTTTCTCGCATCGGAAAATGACCGGCCGCTCGCTTCGGAGGTCATGTATTCAATTTCCGAGTCCGTATACATCGGATAGGAAAAGTGGACCGTGACGTCATCTTCGCCCCCTCCGATGCCGATCAGGGTCACAATCTGCAGATCCTTGAAGTAAAGTTCATCCCAGCAACCTGAAAGCAAGGGGAGCGCCAGCAACAGCCAGACCGCAATGAGCATCCGTTTCATGGCCTCGTTTCCTCCTTCCGTTGTTTTCTCCGGTTAAAGAAAATGACGATCAACGGCAGGATGAAGGCAAACAGCAGATGAAAATAGGGAAACAGGATTGCGGCTATTGTGATCCGTTCCTTCACGGCCAGAAAAAGCGCGATCGCGACAAACGGGACACACAGGAAGGCGGCCAGCCGCGGCGGTTTTTTGATGTGGTTGAGGTCCATCAGCCGCATGATGGCAAATCCGTATATGCATAGCGTGACGATGGACCAGGCCATCCAGATGTAAATAAAGATCAGGTCGAGCCGCTCCACGAATGTGACATATTGGGATTTCAGAATATAGATGATCGGATGATTGACGATTTCAAACTCCTTGAGTGAGAAAAAGGCAAGCGGCACCACGAGCATGAACAGGAAAAACAAGTGCCAGAGCCCGCTGTAGACAATCAGCGACCGGTTTGTGAGCTTCCCTTTGGTAAAGGGTCTGAGCAGCAGATACAGCTCAATCCCGATAAACGGCATTTGGCTCGGCCCCATCCCCTTCAGCAATGTTTTCAGATCCGACTCGCCGACCGGGAACAGATTGGTCCAGACGAGACTCTTTACGGAAAAAAGCAGAAAGACGATGAAGATGATGATCAGGGGCATCATGATCACACCCAGGTTCACCGCGGTTGACGGCTTGGACACGGAAGCGGCATACAGGAGAATCGTGATCATCACAATCACGACGACGAGCGGCGTTTTCGGGAACGCCCACACATTCAGCGTGTAAACCGTATAGCTTGTAAAGCTTACCATCGTATAAAACCAGTACAGCCCATAAAGGATCGAGACGACCGGCGTCCAGCTGAATGAATGGTGAAATCGCTCAAACAGCCAGATATGCGGAAAATACAACAAACCGAGCGCCACAAGGACCCACCAGGCATCGCGGCCCAGCACTTCGATCATCCTCGTCTGGAAGGAGATGAACACGGTTCCGGTCTGGACGATGAACAGCATGAGAAACATCTGGACGGGCGCCATGCGGACTTTCATTTATCCCGCCCCTTTCTGAACTGAAAGGTGGGCTGCTGGCGGTCCGGCCGGAAAAAAGGCACCCGGAAAAAGATATCCTTGAAACGGGAAGGATCAAACGGGATGACCGGTGTCAGATAAGGTTGCTTGAGCGATGACAGATTCAGCAGGTGGATAAAGAGCAGCAGCGTACCGAATACCATGCCGAGGAACCCGAAGCTTGCCGCCAGGATCATGAATGGAAAACGCAGGATCCGCACAGCCATGTTCATCTCCGCGGACGGCACTACAAAACTCGCAATCGCGGTCATGGCCACCACGATGACCATCAGATTCGTCACGAGTCCCGAGCTGACAATGGCGTCCCCGATGACAATCCCGCCGACGATACCGACCGTCTGTCCGATCCGCTGCGGCAGCCGGACACTCGCTTCCCGGATCAGTTCAATGAACAGCTCCAGGATCAGCGCCTCGACCAGCGGCCGGTAAGGCACTTCCTTGAGAAGGTCCATGAGGTGCTTGCTCAGGTCCAGCGGAAGAATTTCTGAATGGAAACTCACAACCGATATGTAAAACGCCGGCAACAGGATCGCTACAAAAAAAGCCATTAGCCGGACCATCCGGTAAAAAGAGCCGACCACCACCCGGCTGTTGAAATCATCCGGCGACTCATAGAAGGCGAAAAAATTGACCGGGGCAATGAGGGCCGTCGGAGAACTGTCGGAAAACAGGACAACCTTTCCTTCCAGCAGGTTGTAGACAACCCGGTCCGGACGTTCCGTGTTCAGGAACTGCGGGAACGGGGAGAAAATCGTGTCTTCCAGGTAATCTTCCAGCTGCCCCGTGCTGTAAAACTCGCGGAACGGGATGTTTTGGAGACGCAGATCTACTTCAGCCACCACTTCCGGAGGGGCGGCTTTGTCCAGATACACGAGGTTGATCTGGCTGTTGGAGTTTTCCTGCTGGTAGCTGCGGACAACGAGGTCCGGACGTTGCATTTTCTTTCGGAGCAGACCGATGTTCCGGTTGAAATTTTCCACAAACCCGTTGTGCGCTCCTCTGACAACTTCTTCGTTTTTCGGTTCCTCCGGGGAGCGTTCCGGCACAGACAGCGCACTGATGCTGACCAGCAAATTGGAATCTGGAAACACCACCACCACGTTTCCGGTGCACACCTCCTTTAAGAGGCCTTCTTTGCTGAACGGATAGACGGTGGATGAAGTGCTGCCCCCCCACGATTCAATTTTGTTTTGAGCACCGGCTCCGATCAATGCAAGCTGGCGATCCGCCTCTGATGCATCAATCAAAGAGAGATAAAAACAGAGGAGCGCCTTTTCCCCGGCAACCTCGACTTCCTTGATCACAAAATCAGAGGAATTCATAAATAGGTTTTTGATGGTCTGTACGTTATGCGCATTCATCTTGTTCACTCCTCCCCGCCAGTATCGGCGGTTTGTCCGGAGAATATTCTCGGTTGACCCGGCAGAGGAAGCGGCTAGAATGCCATGCAGTCTTGCAAAAACAAACGCTTCGCCTGCAACAAAGGACCGGCCGCAAGACTCCCAAGCCTTCTGAAAGGGGATGACGGGCACCGCCCGGTTCTCTGTTCAGACGAGAAAGAGGAGAGACGGCTACCCGGAAAACGGGTGCCGCCTCTCCTCTTTCTTAATCTATCTTGAAAAACCGATGGTGTTTTAATGGCCTGCGGAACACAAAGTGCCCTGTTCCCGAAGAGCCGGCCCGTGGGGCACGGTCCTTACTTCTGAATGAACTGCTGCGTCCAGTAGTGGCCGTTCGCATCATAGCCGATGCCGATGTGTGTAAATCCGGGGGTCAGGATGTTCTGGCGGTGACCCGGGGAGTCCATCCAGGCTTTGACGACTTCTTCGGGAGAGCGCTGGCCCATGGCGATGTTTTCCGCCGCGGAGCGGTAGCTGATCCCGAGTGCCTTCATCCGGTCAAATGGGGAACCGAGTGTCGGGCTTGTATGCGAGAAGTAGTTGTTCTTGCTCATGTCGGCGGATTTTTCACGGGCGGCATCCATCAGTTTGGCGTCCGCTGCGAGCGGCTTGAGGCCCGCTTTTGTCCGTTCTGCGTTTGTCAGGTCGAGCACTTGTTGTTCAAAGGCGCTGAGTCCGGCGTTCTGGCCTGCAGCCGGTTTTTCCGGTGCGGTCTGTTCCGGCTGCTGCGGCTTGGCAGGAGGCTGGGCAGACGGCTGTTCGGTCGCTCCCGGAGCCTGCGGATTGGCCTGCGGCTGATCGGAAGGTTTTTCCGTATCCGGCTTTTGTGCCGGATTTTGCGTTTCCGGTTTCTGTGTTTCCGGTTTCTCCGGTTTTGGGGCTTCCGGTTTCTGTGCTTCCGGTTTCGGAGTTTCCGGCTGCTGGACGTGCTGATCACCAGTCACCGGCGGTTGGACGGATGGACGGCTGTTGGAATTCAGGATTTGCTGGATCAGTTTATTCAAGTCCAGCTCGTTCCATTTGCCGCCTTCCCAACGGATCGGCTGGCCATGGATGATGGCCTTGTAAGCGGTTCCCTCCACCTGGACTTTGACGGGCTGAGCGGAGTCGACCTCCGGTTGAGAAGCTTCTGCAGTAACTGCCGGCAACAGGAGTGCCGTGCTCATTGCGATGATTGAAAGCGATTTTTTCATCTGCTTATTCCTCCCTTCCGCCATATCGTACATGCCGGATGGGACGTGATTCCTGCCAAAGATTGGTGGGATGACCAGCTGCTTCTTCAAGACTATGAAACAGGCGGGTCGGCCGCACTTTCAGAGGAAAGTTCCGGCAACCCGCCTGCTTATTTCATGTTTCATCCTGTTGACAGCCTTCTCAAAGGGCCGATCGGAACGCTTCCATGAGCAGCGCCTTTTGCTCTGCCGACAAAGAGGATGCCGAAATCCTTTGTTCGATCTCCGCAAGTTTTTCCGTCCGCTTTTTGCGGAGCCGGGGGTGTGTGCGCAGGTCGTCGAGATCATCGGAGATTTCACGGATTGCCTGATCGTCCGTCCTCACCGCACCTGCAGAAGACCGTCCCTGCCAAAAGCGGCGGTACGCCTCCGCGAGCGCATGGTTAGACATGGCTGTTCCCGGGTACCTCAAGCGCCCCGGGATTTTCCCCGATGATGACCAGGTTGCCCGGCATGTTCATGGACTCGGGAATCCATTGAACCATCCCGTAGGCATACTGGAACAGCGACGGGTAACGGTGTCCCTCCAGCCGGACATATCCTTTCATCCGGTAAATCGTATCCGGCAGGGATTTCACCCATGCTTCAAAGGCTTCCCGCTCGACCGGCTCATCCATCGACACGAGGCGCGAGGAGATCGGCAGTTGTTTTCCGATGGCGGCCTGTTGCACGGGTGCGCGCCTGCCTCCCTTTGCCACTTTCCGAAGATAGTCAAGCGGCACTTTCCCGTTCACCGTCTCGAGGATCGGCGCTTCCGGGTTCATGGCCTGCATTTCAGCGGCAGACGATGACCGTTCCGCATCCGTCAGCAGATCGGATTTATTGAGCAGAATGACTGATGCATGACGGATCTGTTCAAGAAACAGCATCCTGACCTGCGGTGACATGGAGTTTCTCCCGAGCCAGCGGCGTCCGTCCGCCACCGTGACAATGCCCCGGATATCGAGCGCATCCCCGAACAGGGGTGAATGGATCGAGTCAAGCGCTTCGACGGGATGGGCAGCGCCCGTCGTCTCGATGAAGATGATGTCCACCTGCTCATGCAGGAGCGCCTGCACCTGCGCTTCCGTCTTTTCCGAACCGGTGCAGCAGATGCAGCCGTCGAGGATCTCCCGGAGCGGCACGTCGCCGTCGACGGCTGCCGAGTCAAAGGCCAGCTGCCCGAGTTCATTCATGATCACGCCCGGCTTCAGCCCTTCCTCTTTTGCCTGCCGGATGGCATGGGTGAGGAGCGAGGTCTTCCCGCTTCCGAGAAACCCGCTGAAAATATAAACTTCCGTCATGTTCCTTCATCCTTTCCGACAAAAAAGCGGAATCCGGTTGGATCCCGCTTTTTGTTCATTTCAATTGTTCACGGACGAGTTCTGCGGCTTTTTTCAGCTGCGGGTCGTCAGTTTTGATCTTCTCGCGGAGCTTGTCCATGAGAGCGTAGGTCGTGTCGCCCGACAGGACTCCGTCCGCTTCAATGCCTTCATCCTTCTGAAGGCTCTTGACGGCTTCCTCCGTCTGTTCGTCGAAGATGCCGTCCGCTTTGCCGGGATCATACCCGACCGCTTCAAGCATTTCCTCCGCTGCCAGGACGGTCATTGAAGTGGTTCCTTCCTCCATTGAGGTTTCAGGATTGATGTACGGCAGTTTGGCGTATTCTGGCTGGTCAACCGGGAAGTCAGGCTCGATGCCTTTTTCGTGGATCCAGTTGCCGTCCGGCGTCAGCCACTTGGACGTGGTCAGTTTCAAGTTCGAACCGTCCTTGAACTGGCGAGGCGTCTGGACCGTCCCTTTGCCGAAGGAGTGCTCGCCGACGCTCTTGATCCCGGCCGATTCCTTCATGGCGCCGGTCAGGATTTCGGATGCGGAGGCGCTCCCGCCGTCGATCATGAGCACAACCGGTGTTTTGATCTTCCGGCCGGACTTTGCATAATAGATCTCCGGTTTTTTCCCTTTGTCTTCGATCTGGAACAGGGGCTTCCCTTCCTCGACAAACAGGTTGGAAATATCGATCGCGCTGTTCAGAAGACCGCCCGGGTTTTGCCGGACGTCCACGATCATGCCTTCCATGCCGTCTTTTTCCATGTCGTCGATCGCATCCAGAAGCTCCTTGTACGTGTTTTCGGAGAAACTGGAGATTTGGATATGAGCGACCTGATTATCGAGCATTTCCGCATAAACCGTTTCGATTGGAATCACGTCGCGCACGACGGTGACGTCAATCGGCTCGTCCATGCCGGCCCGCTGGATCTTAAGCTTGACGCTCGTCCCTTTCTCTCCGCGGATCATCAGGACGGCTTCCGAGGAACTGACGCCCTGCAGGCTTTTCCCGTCCACTTCCAGGATGACGTCATCGGGCTGAAGATGGGCTTTTTCAGCCGGCGAGTTTTTGATCGGGGAGACGATCACGATGTGGCTGTTGCGCTCTTGGATTTCCGCTCCGATCCCTTCGAAGCTGGAGGAGATGCTTTCGTTGAGATGTTCCGCCTCCACCTCATCCAGATAATCCGAGTACGGATCTTTCAGGGAATCGATCATCCCGTTGATCGCCCCGTTGACGAGTTCTTCGTCGGTGATGTCTTCGTAGTAGTCCTTTTTCACCGCGTCGTATGCGTCGAACAGTTTTTTGAACTGCGTCCGGTCCGTCTGCGGCGACACCACTTCGACGACCTTGTCATCGCCGACCGTCAGCGCAAAAAAGGTCACTCCGGCAGTGGCGAGGATGAGGCCGAATGCCATCATGAGAAGCACGAACGGCTTGATCTTGACGTATCTCCGGCCTCCGGGATCCGGCTGTTTTTCAGGCGGTTGTTGCGTGTTCTGGTCCTTTTCGTTTTCGTCCATCTGGTTCACCACTTTCATCCGGTGGCCCGGCGGATGCCGGGCCGGCAGGCAGAAAAGACCGCCACCGGCCCGATGGCAGTCATGCCGCGCTTAGTCCTGAATTGCCGCGTCGAGTGCGACTTCGATCATTTCGTTGAATGTCGTCTGGCGTTCTTCGGAAGACGTCGCTTCGCCGGTCAGGATGTGGTCGCTCACCGTCAGTACGGACAGTGCCTGGCGACCCATCTTGGCGGCCAGCGTGTAAAGGGCGGCCGTCTCCATTTCAACGGCGAGAACGCCGAACGAAGCCCATTTTTCGTGATCGGAATCGTCGCTGTAGAACAGGTCTTCCGTGAACACGTTGCCGACCTGCAGATGAAGCCCTTTTTCTTTTCCTGCCTGGTACGCCTTCAAGAGCAGATCGAAGTCGGCGGTCGGTGCAAAGTCGATGCCTTTGAAGATGATTTCGTTCATCTTCGAGTTGGTCGAGGCGCTCTGCGCAAGAATCACATCGCGGACTTTCACGTCTTTCTGGATCGCACCGCATGTGCCGACGCGGATGAGCTTTTGAACATCATACTCCTGCATGAGTTCGGTGATGTAAATGGAGATGGACGGGACGCCCATCCCGGTTCCCTGCACCGAAACACGCTTTCCTTTGTAAGTGCCCGTGTAGCCGAACATATTCCGGACTTCATTGTAGCATGTGGCATCTTCAAGGAATGTCTCCGCAATATACTTTGCGCGGAGCGGATCACCCGGCAAGAGAATCGTATCGGCGATTTCGCCTTTTTTCGCACCAATGTGTACACTCATCGATATAACCCCGCTTTCACAAATTCTTTTCCATCATATCGCGTTTCCGCGCCTTCCGCAACGCCGAGGCAGGCGCTCCATAAGAACGCCTGCCTCAGTCTGATTCCGTATATTCTTCCCAAAGCGAGTCAAAAAGTGCCGACGGCATCTCCGGATCCGCACGCTCTTCCAAGTAGCGCGAGAGCGGGTCGAATGCCGTTTCCGTCTTCGGGAACTCGTGGTCAAGAAACGCCGCATCCGCAAAAGAAGACCTCGGATCATCTTTCGGCCCGCCGCGGTGTGTCATGAGGTACTGGTAAAAGGTCCTCCTCACGAGGAAGTCACCGCCTGTTCCGGCGCTTTATTCGTCAAACAGCGCTGCATATTCCCCATATCCTTCCTCATTGAGCCGGTCTTTTGGAACGAACCGAAGCGCGGCGGAATTGATGCAGTAACGAAGACCGCCCGCTTCCTGAGGCCCGTCCGGGAACACATGGCCGAGGTGGGAGTCGGCCGTCTTGCTGCGCACTTCGGTCCGCCTCATGCCAAAGCTCGTGTCAAAATGCTCGGTCACTTCTTTTTTCTCGATCGGCTTCGTAAAGCTCGGCCAGCCGCAGCCCGCGTCGTATTTGTCCGTCGAAGAAAACAGGGGTTCCCCCGATACGACGTCCACGTAGATGCCGTCATCGTAATGGGCGTCATATTCGTTTTGGAACGGTGGCTCGGTCCCGTTTTCCTGTGTGACGCTATACTGCATCGGCGTCAGTTTCTGACGGAGTTCTTCTTTGTCCCGTTTCATGTTCATTTCTCCTTCCATGAGGTTTCCTGAAATGCTTTTCGGCCGGAACCTTCAAAGTACCGGTTGTAGTGTGCCGGGTTTTTCAAATAATAGTCCTGATGTTCTTCTTCCGCCGGATAAAACGGCTTCGCAGGAAGGATCTCCACGGCGACCGCCTCGTTGAACCGTCCCGATTTCTCCAGTTCCTCCTTGGACGCTTCGGCGATGCGGCACTGCTCATCCGAATGGAAAAAGATGGCCGGCCGGTAAGAGGATCCTCTGTCGTAGAACTGCCCCCCCGCATCGGTCGGATCGATCTGGCGCCAGAACAGATCGACCAGCTCCCTGAAGGAGATCGCATCGGGGTCAAACGTGATTTGAACGGCTTCGTAGTGCCCGGTCCGGTCAGAACAGACCTGGGCGTAGGTCGGATTCGGGACATGCCCTCCCGTGTATCCGGACACGACCGCTGTCACGCCCTCATATTTATGAAATGGTTTCACCATGCACCAGAAACAGCCGCCGGCGAATGTCGCTTTTTCTTCTGCCATTTGTATCCCTCCTATTTTCTCGGGATCAGAATCTCCAGCTCGATGTCATCGTTTGCCAGATCTACTTTTTTCGCTTTCACCTTCACATTTCCCGAAACCGGAAGGCGGCTCAGATCGATGAACAGCTCTTCCTCTTTCGGGCGGACAATCATCCATCCCGGAAGATCCACCGTATCTCCCAGCAGTTTCAGCACAGTCGACGGAGGAATGTTCAGATTTCCGACCTCCACCGATTTCTGTTTCAGCAGGAGGTTCCCGTCTTCCATCACTTCCGGATCAAAATGCATGATGACCGGCAGCTGGACCGCAAATACGGTCAGCTCCGAAACGAGCAGCACATCATCTTCGATGACGAGGTCGACCGGGATCCGGTTGCTGCCGATTGCCTGCGCGATGTAAGTGTTGGCGATGCCCTGCAGGTCTTCTTTTGTCGCGGTCACCGTCAGATGATCCGCTTCCTTCCCCACAGCCTGGGCCGACGGGATATCCACCGACGGCACCGGCCGGCTGATCCACACGGCCAGCGCAATCACCCCGGTGACGATCAGCGCCGCAAGCAGGAAGAAGGCGATTTTCCACTTATTCAACCGGCTTCATCTCCTCAAAACTCCAATTCCCCTCCGGACAGCTCATTCAAACCGCAATCGGCAAGGGTTTCCTCAATTCTCTTCGTCATCCGATCGTATCCTTTCGCGTTCGGATGAAAAAAATCCGTATGGTAGATCAGATCTTCATTGGTCACAAATAAATCATCGACGGGCACAAAGCAGGCTCTCCCGTCCGCCGCCGCAGCGTCTTCAATCACTTCGTTCCATTCTTCTATGATGCCGTCCATCTCGCTTGCTTCATCGGTGACGACGGTCAGCGGATTATAAAGCCCGACCATGACGAGCACCGCATCGGGATTTGCACGCCGGATCATGAACAGCGAAGAAGCGAGACGCTCCGTGAACGGGTCGATCTCTTTGTGGAAAGGATCCGGCTTCAGGTCGAAGAAGTTGCTTTTCACGACCTTCATGACATCATTCCCGCCAATCGTCAAAGTGATCAGATCCGCTTTTTGGATCTCCTCCTGCACATCATCCCGTTTCAGCTGGGCAACGAGCTGGTCGCTTCTCCTGCCCCTTTTCGCCAGGTTTTCGATCCTGACTTCCTTTACGCCTTTCCATGTATCCATTTCCACCGCCAGCCTGCCGGCATAGCCGCCTTTCTTCCGTTCATCGCCCACTCCCTGCGTGAGCGAATCCCCGAGACCGACCAGCGTCACGATGCGGGGGACAAACGTTCTCGGTATGTCGTAGTCGTCGAAACCGAGCGGAGGTGCCGCGCTGAAGTCCCCGTGCAGGCCCCCCGCTCCGCACCCGGCAAGAAGGATGGCGGCAAGGAACAGTGTGGCAATCCCCTTTCTCATCTCTCTCGCTCCCCTATTTGAATTTAAAAACGGCGGGGATGCAGGCCCCCGCCAAGACCGGACTTAGTCCCAGTAGTACATAAAGCCGATGGCCCCCGGACCGGTATGGGTGCTGATGACCGGCGAAGTGAACATGAGTTTGGTGTCCGGGTAGCCGGCATCCTCGATCAGCTGCTTCAGCGGCTCGCCCATGGCCAATCCATGTGCATGGGAGATGCCGATCCCTCTGACCGTTTTCCCGAGGGTATGTTCCTTGAACTGGTCAAACAGCTGCCGCACGACCTGCTTGTGGTTCCTGGCCTTGCCGACCGGCGTGTAGACGCCGTCTTTGAGCGCGGCGATCGGCTTGATGTTCAGGAGGGAGCCGATCATGGCTTTCCCTTTGCCGATCCGTCCGCCTTTCACTAGATTTTCAAGGGTGTCGACAACCACGAAGAGAGCCGTGTTTTTTCGTACGGTCTCCACACGTTCCAGGATTTCGCGGAGCGACTTTCCGTTATGGGACATCTTGGCGGCTTCCACCACCTGGAATGTCAGCGCAAAACTGATGAACTGTGAATCAATGACGGTAACATTGGAGCTTGTCAGTTCGGCAGCGGACCGGGCGGATTCCACCGTCCCGCTCATCCCGCCTGTCATATGGATTGAGAGGACCGGCTTCCCGTCTTCTCCCAGCCGGTCGTACAATTCTTTGAAAACACCGACAGGCGGCTGGGAGCTCTTTGGAAGCTCATCCGATGCCTTCATCTTTTCCAGGAACTCCTCAGGAGTGATTTCAATCCGGTCGAGATACGATTGCCCCCCGACATGGATTGAAAGCGGAACGATATGGATTCCGTATTGCGCTGCGATTCCTTCACCGATGTCCGCGGTGGAATCGGTCACGATGTGCACTGTTGCCATGTAATCGCCCTTCCCTGTTTCACGTTAAAATTAGTATCGTGCTATAATGAGTTACGCTTCATTAAAGTGTATCGCGTTGTTGCTTGAGAATCGAATCGGCGGGCCGGTAAGAGAAGAATAGGACCCTGCCGGAGACAAGTCAAGAAAGATAGGTGAAGGATATTGGCCTTTGATTATAAAAACCGGAAAGAAGAGTGGTGGAATGCGGTGACGCACGGGATCGGATTCGTCCTCTGCATCCCGGCGCTCGTTTTCCTCATCCTGAAAGGAAGTGAGCGCGGGTCGGCCCTCCAGGTGACGGCCTTCACGATTTTCGGCTCTTCCATGCTCATTCTCTATCTCATGTCCACGTTGCTTCATAGTATGCCCGAAAAATACAAGCGATTCTTTTCCATTCTGGACCACTCATCCATCTATATCCTCATCGCGGGGACCTACACGCCGCTGCTTCTCGTGTCACTCGGAGGAACGCTCGGCTGGACCCTGTTCGGGGTAATCTGGGGTCTGGCGATTCTCGGCATCCTGTTCAAGGTGTTCTTCATCCACCGCTTTGAGGCCGTCTCGCTCATCTTCTACATCGTCATGGGGTGGCTGATCATCTTCGCCATCCGCCCGCTCCATGCCCAGCTCGGCACACCCGGCATCACGCTGCTCGTCATCGGCGGCATTCTCTACACGGTCGGCGCCGTCTTTTATGCCTGGAGGAAAATCCCCTATAACCATGCCATCTGGCATCTGTTCGTGCTTGGCGGCAGTGCCGCAATGTATTTTTCCGTATTGCTTTATGCATAAATGCACGGCCGTCCTTTTATGAGGCGGCCGTGTTTTCGTTCAAGCGCCGTTCCAGCCGCCGGGTGATCTGGTCTCTTGCAGCTGCCGCAACTTCGGCCGCACCGGCCTGTTTGATGGATACTGGCTGGATCGCTCCCAAAATGTCAACCGTCACAGTAGCCGGCCGGATCCAGTTGCCGTTTTGCTCCATGATGGCGGATGTCCCGCGTATGGCCACCGGCACAACCGGAACGCCCGCATCTTTCGCCACCCGGACAAATCCGCTTTTGAATTCCCCAAGTCCGTGTCCTCTGCTCCGGGTTCCTTCTGGAAAGATCAGCATCGAATGGCCTGCCCGCAGCTTGTCCGACATTTCGCGGATCGCCCGGACCGCACTGCGGCGATCCGCCCGTTCGATAAACACGCAGTTCATCTCAACCATCCACTTGCGGATCACCGGAAGCTTTTTCACTTCCGCCTTTGACATGAACCCGAACGGCTTCGGCAAGGCCGAAATGAGCACGGGAACGTCGAAGTTTCCTTCATGGTTTGCCACGAACAGCACCGGCCCTTCAGGAAGCTCGGCATGCAGTTCCACGCGGATTTCGCTCTTTGTCCGCTTCAGGATGCCGGCCGCCCATTTCTTCGGCTCAAGTGAGACGCGCCGGTCAAAGCCTTCGGGGGATTCCTCGGGTTTGAGTTTTTTGAGTTGGTACAGCGCAGAATGGTCAGGGGCAAGTAGCCGAACAGATAGGCGAATGTCCGGAGCGAGCGGACCGGGTTCAAAGAGTCAGCGTCCTTTCATAGATCCGGTAGTCATAGGTTGTCCCGTCTTCGGACTGCTCGGTCTCGGACTTGGAGACAAGTGACCAGTCATCCCGGTATTCCGGGAAATGTGTGTCCCCGTCAAACCGTTCGTGGACGAGGGTGACATAGAGGCGGTCGGCTTGACCGAGCATCGAGCCGAACAGCCCTGCACCGCCGATCACCATCACTTCCGGTGCAAATTCCTCCGCTTTTCGGATTGCCTCTTCAACCGAGTGGACCACGACGGCCCCCTCGGCGCTGAATTCTTCATTTCTCGTCACGACGATGTTCAGCCTGCCGGGCAGCGGGCGACCGATCGACTCGAACGTTTTCCGGCCCATCACCATCGCCTTGCCCATCGTCATTTTCTTGAAATAAGCGAGATCGCCCGGCAAGTGCCAGGGAAGCTGATTGTCTTTTCCAATCACCAGGTCGGGATCATGTGCCACAATGAATGAAATCATCTTTTTCTCCTTTCGGCCGGGGCAGTTTAAACCGCGATCGGGGCCTTGATCTTCGGATGAGGATCATATCCTTCAACCCGGATGTCCCCTGTTTCAAGGTCGAAGATGCTTTTAGCCGGTGCTTCAATCACAAGTTCCGGAAGGGGTCTCGGAGTCCTCGTCAACTGCTCTGTCACCTGGTCGAAATGATTGGAATAAATATGGGCGTCTCCGAGCGTATGGATGAACTCTCCCGGCTCAAGCCCCGTTTCCCGTGCGATCAAATGTGTCAGAAGCGCGTAAGACGCAATATTGAACGGAACGCCGAGGAACACATCCGCGCTTCTCTGATAAAGCTGGCAGCTGAGTTTGCCGTTTGCGACGTAAAACTGGAACAGTGTATGGCAAGGCGGGAGCGCCATGTCTTCGACTTCCGCCGGGTTCCACGCTGACACGATGTGCCGCCGCGAATCCGGATTGTTTTGGATGGAGTCAATGACGTTCTTGATCTGGTCGATCGTGCCGCCCTTTCCGTCCGGCCAAGAGCGCCATTGCCGGCCATAAACAGGTCCCAGATCCCCGTATTTGCGGGCGAACCCGTCGTCAGAGAGAATCCGTCCGCGGAATTTCTCCATTTCCTCATCGAGCGTCCATTTGAACGCCGGGTCCGACGCTGCACGCCGGCCGAAGTCTGTCATGTCCGGACCGTCATACTCGGGGCTTGCCGCCCACTTTTCAAAAGCCCATTCGTCCCAGATCCGGTTGTTCTCCTGCATGAGCGTCCGGACATTCGTATCGCCCTTGAGGAACCAGAGCAGTTCCGACACAATCAGCCGGAATGCGGTTTTCTTGGTCGTCAGGAGGGGGAATCCGTCTTCCAGGTTAAACCGCATCTGGTGTCCGAACGTGCTTCTCGTCCCCGTTCCCGTCCGGTCGCCCTTATCGGTCCCGTTCTCCATGATCGTTCTGCAAAGCTGTAAATAGGGTTCCATTCGGTCGGCCTCCGTAGCAGGCGGGGAAGTCTTCCCCTTCCTCGCCAAAATGATCTGTTTTTAATTGGAAAGCCCGGTGGCTGGGCACGCGGGATTTCCTTCATTCTATCAGTAGACGGCCGGTTATCCAATTAAAAAACAGCCGCGGCCCTGCAAGGAGGGATTCGCGGCTGTGTCATCATGAAAGCCATTTCGGCGGTGTGTTTTTCGACCAGTAAATGTCCCCGAGCGCGATATGGCGGCTGAACCCGTCCTCCGCCGTATGGTAGTGGAAGTTGAAGTAGTAGCCGTCCAGCGGGCGCTTATCGGTGCGTACATGGAACCGGATCACGTCCTTGCCGGTTTCGCGGTCGAAAATGTGGAAAATCTTTTCGCTGTAACCGCCGGCGGGGCGCTCGGTGATGGCGAGATCGCGCACGGCGTCCGGACCGAGCGTAACGAGGGTCATGTCGATCGCTTCCTCGATTTTCGGCAGGATCACCGATTCGAATTCATCGGAAATGACCGGACCGATCCGGTTGCCGAACTTCTCGAACGCCTGGTCTTTGGCTGCCACTTTGGCCATGTCCGTGAACGACGGCTCTTCTGCGAGCATCTCCGGCTTCTGGAGCACCTCGGCATGGACCGCCGAACCGGATATTTCCCGGTGGCCCTTGTCGTCAAGGATCGAGTCCCACATTTCATGGCTGGGCGGAATGAAGCCGAGCGTCAGGAGCGCCACTCCGACCATCAGCGATTTCTGGATCCATTTCTTCATCTTAAATCACCCGTTCAGTCAGATTCGTGTTAATTCCGGGAAGAGATAAGTCAGAGGTTTCTTTATTCCTGCATTCATTGTACAATAGTTCATGTGTAAATGAAATCATCATAAAGTCCCTTCGTTTATTTAAAAGGAGGTTATTAAGTTGGACGCAAGCACTTGGATTGGCATCGGCTTCCTTGCCCTTATTGCATACCTGAGCTACTTTAACTTCACGCACTGATCGGCTGAACCTTACATAGCCGGCCTCCTGGACCTGATAGGTTCAGGGGGTTTTTGCTCTCTTTTGAACGTACAGAAAACCGCCGACACTTATGTGAGGGCGGTTTTTTGTGGTTTTAATATGATTCGGCCGATCGGAGGATGCTTTCCGGACATTCAGCGACATAATTACGACATTCAACGGCGTAATCCCGACATTCACCTGTCGTTTCCCGACATTCGCTCACGTCCCAGACATCCTCCCGCCCCCGCACTTCCTTAAACCTCCAGCACTCCATAATGAAACTTCGTGTTCGGGCGTTCGATTTGCCGGAAGCCATACCGGTCGAAGAGCGCAGATTTGAAGTGGGCCTTGATGACCACTCTCCGCCGCGCGACTCGCCGGGCTTCTTCAAACAGGCGGTCTCCGGGGAGGCCGTGGACACCGGCGGAGCGGAGCGGTGCGAAGGCGGCCGATTCTTCGATGGCTTCTTCAAACATGGGATCAAGGTAGACAATGTCCCGGCTGTTGTCCGGGCAGCCGGCGAGGTATTCCCCCGCTTCTTCCGAGCGCACCTCAATCCGCCTCATCGCTTCCAGCACCTCCGGCTCGGAATCCGTGTACCCTTCCAGCCCTTGAGACACGATGTAGGCGACGACCGGGTCGGCCTCACAGCCAGTCACCCTTCCTTCCGCTCCGACGATGAATGACGCAACGGTCGAATCGGTGCCGAGTCCAAGCGTGCAGTCGAGGAAGGAATCCCCGGGCCGGAGCCCGCAAGTGTCCGCCATGACGTCCCTTCCGCCGTCCCGAAGCCGCTTGATCCGGATGGCGGCCAGGCCGGGATGAAAGAACAGCGGCTGCACATCGGGATCTGTATGGTATTCATAGCGATCCTTGCCGGCCACGACGACCGGACAGCCGTATTCATTCATGAGTTTTCGGACGGACCTCTTTTTCCGCGGAACGAACTCACTGCCGAGCTCACCGGCCACCCGGCGTGCGAGTTCTTCGCTCCGTTCATCGGGATGCTGGCCCGTCGTGACGAGCGGCCGGTTCACCCGATCATCTGGCGGAGAGCGCCGGCAAGGTGTTCCTGCACCTGTTCAAGGTCATGGTCTTCGATCTGTTCGCGCGGGATGAAATATTTCAGTTCGTTTCCTTCAAGGATGGCAATCGACGGTGAGCTCGGCGGCACTTCTTCAAAATGTCCGCGCATTTGCTCCGTCGCTTCCCGGTCCTGTCCCGCGAATACCGTGACGAGGTGGGCGGGCTTTTTATCCAGCTCCTCCACCGCTCCGATGACCGCCGGGCGTGCGAGGCCCGCGGCACATCCGCATACGGAGTTAATGACGACGAGCGAGACACCCTCGGCCGAATCCATGAACTTGTCCACTTCTTCTGCGGTCGTGAGTTCGCGGAAGCCGTTTTCGGTCAGTTCCCGTCTCATCGGCTCGGCCATCTGTTTCATATACGCTTCATATGCTTCCATCATTCATTCCCCTTTCGCCCCTGTTCTCAGTTCGGTCATCTGCTTCCAGATCGACCCTTTCGCTTCTTCTCCGCCTTCGATGCGCGCCGCCGCCATTTTCGCCTGCAGCTTCACTTCGAATTCCGGATCGTTCTCCGCTTCGCGGAGTGCCGGCAAAGCGTTTTCCGTTCCCGATTCGTACAAGTACATGGCGCCCCGCCAGCGGACAATTTTGCTTTTGTCCGTCAGCGCCCGTATGGCGAGTGCTTCGAATTCCGGGAAGCCGAGATCGCTCATCGCGTCCGCGGCCGTACGCCGGACCGGTGCACTCTTGTCTTCCATCGCCCGGCCGATGTACGGGACGACCGCCGGATCCTCGATCATGCCGAGATAAACAACCGCAAGGCGGCGGACCGACATCTTTTCGTCGGCCAGCGCTTCCATGAGGAGCGGGACATCGTCCATTGTCGGATCCGGCATCTGGTCGAGCAGGCGGAACCGCTCTTCCCACGTGTCCGCCGATTTGTATTCATCAAGCGAGACCGCACGGCGTCCGAGCACCGGTGCTTCCTTCGTCTCATTGCCCCGTTCGACGATGGCGTCCAGTCTTTCCTGGAGATAAGCCGCTTCGATCTCCTTCACGACCTCTTCCCCGATTACTTTCTTGTCCCCGTAGCGGATGCCGTAATCGGCCCATTTCCGCTGGAGAATGTAATTTTCCTCGTCTTCCTGCATGACGGCGTTCATCGCATCGATAAACCGCTTGCTAAGGCCGAACCGCTCTTCGCCTGCGTCGTCAAACACTTTCACCTGCAGCGGCACGCCCTTGAACTCCTGCACATGCACGTACACTTCGCCAAAGTGATCATCCGCTTCGGATGCTTCGCCGCTTTCGCCGGTGTCCTCGCCGAACACCGCACGGACAGAGGCCAGGATCGGCTCCCAGTCAAACCGGCCGTTCCGCTCAATGGCGAGGAAATCCATGACATGATAAATCCCCTTCACGCCTTCTATCTCAAACAGCTGTCGGATAAAGTCAGGTGCCCCGTCCAGTTCTTCTTTTTTGTAATTGTGCGCCTTGCCGAACGGCAATTCCCGGTCGAGAACGATCTTCATCGAGTTCGGGCTCGGCGTCGGTTCAATATTGACGATCTTCATTTCAGCATTCCCTCCCGATCTTTCATAGGGAACCGGCCAGTTCCTCAAGATGCGACCACCGTTCGATGAGCGCTTCGTACTCGGCGTTCAATTCGTCGAGCCTGCCCGAGATTTCGCTCACCTTTCCGTAGTCCGCGCCGGCTCCCGACAGTTCTTCCTCGGCAGCCATGATCGCCTGCTCGACCGATTCGATCCTGCCGGGTATTTCTTCCCATTCCTTTTTTTCGCCGAGCGTCATCTTTTTCTTCTTCGGCTTTTCAACTTCCGTTTCCTTCGTCTTGTCCGTTTTTGCACTTGCAGCGACAGGTTCCGCACCCGCCTTTTCAAGATAATCCGAATAAATTCCGAGCTCCTGTTTCACCAGCCCCGATCCGTCCAGAATCCAGAGCTTCCTTGAAGTCCTGTCAAGGAAGAAGCGGTCGTGCGAGATGGTGACCACGACGCCCGGGAATGTGTCGATGAATGACTCGAGCACGGACAGCGTTTCCAGGTCCAGGTCGTTCGTCGGCTCGTCAAGCAACAGGACATTCGGCTGTTCGATCAGCAATCTCAGCAAATAAAGCCGCTTCCGCTCGCCGCCGGACAGCTTGCCGATGAGCGTGCCGTGGACGTTCGACGGAAACAGGAACTGCTCCAGCATCTGAACGGCAGAATAACGGGCGCCGTCTTGTCTGGCGATGTCGTTTGAAGCCTCGGTCACATACTCGATGATCCGCTGTCCCTCATTCATTTGCGGCAGGTGCTGCGTGAAATGGGCGATCCGGACAGTCTCGCCCTTCAAAATCTCTCCGCCGTCCGGATCGACACTGCCGGCGAGAAGATTGACGAGCGTTGACTTCCCGGCTCCGTTCGGCCCGATGACCGCGACCCGGTCACCGCCCTGCAGGAGGAAAGAGAAATCATCGATGATGGCCCGTTCCCCGTACCGCTTCGTCACATGGTCGCCTTCCAGAACTTTCTTGCCGAGCCGGGTTGTCATGAGCGCCAGGTCGAGCGGATCCTGCTCCTGCTCGGTTTTCACTTTGTCGGAAAGCTCTTCAAAACGGCCGATCCGCGCCTTCTGCTTTGTTGAGCGGGCTTTGGCGCCCCTGCGGATCCACTTGAGTTCATTGCGGTAGCGGTTGCGGTCTTTCTCCCGTGTCGCAGCCGCCTGTTCAAGACGGAGCGCCTTCGCCTCAAGAAAGTCCGAGTAGGTGCCCCGGTGACTGTAGAGCGTCCGGTCCGCCAGTTCATAGATGTGTGTGGATACCGCATCCAGAAAATAACGGTCATGCGTGATGAAAATCAGGCTGCTGCCAAGCTGCTTGAGATAATCCTGCAGCCACTCGATCGAACGGACGTCCAGATGGTTGGTCGGTTCATCGAGCAGAAGAAGATCCGCCGGTTCGAGCAACACGTGTGCAAGCGCCGCGCGTTTTCTCTGCCCGCCCGACAGCGTGCCTGTCTTCGCATCTGCGTCCGGCAGGCCAAGCTTCGATAAAATCATCTTCGCCCGGGCATTGAGATCCCAGCCGCCCTCCGAGTCCATCCGGTTTTGCAGCACGGCGAACCGCTCCTGTGCGACGGTGGAATCGGGATCTGAGGACAATGCATTGAGTGCCACCTCATACTCCCGGTTCAGCCGGATGAGCGGTGAATCGCCGGCGAACACCGTCTGCAGAACGGTCTGTTCAGGATCCAGCTCGGGATCTTGCGGCAGATGGACAATCCGGTAATCATTCGGATGGTCAAACGTCCCCTGGTCCGCATACAAATCGCCTGCGATGATCGACAGCAAAGTTGACTTGCCGGTCCCGTTCACGCCGATCAATCCGATCCGGTCGCCCTGCGTGATGGTGAAGCTGATAGTTTTGAACAGTGTTTTATCCCCGACGGTTTTTGTCAGGTCCGATACGATGAGTTGGCTCATGTCCCCACTTCCAATCCGATATGTCACCTTCCATCATACAAGAAAGAAGCGATCCATTCCATCCGGCTGAATCAAAGCGGAACAGGCCGAACCGCCCGGGTCATTTTAATTTCTGAAACTTCTCCTCTTTAAAGCGTGCAATTGATACAATGAACAAAACGACCACCATCCAAAGGGGGGATTGGGTTGAAACTCCGGCTGACAACAGAAGAGAAAAGCTGGGCCATGTACGACTGGGCCAACTCGGCTTATTCCATCATCATCACGACCGCCGTCTTTCCGCTGTTCTACAAGGCTGCGGCGACCGACGCGGGAATCAGCGGGTCCGATTCGACGGCTTATCTCGGGTACACCATTTCCATTTTCACGTTCATCCTCGCCATGCTCGGACCGATCCTCGGCACGATCGCCGATTATAAAGGAATGAAGAAAAAGTTCTTCACGTTCTTCTTCGTCCTCGGCGCAGGCTCGACGGCGTTGCTGGCTTTCGTGCCTGCGGACAACTGGCTGCTGCTGCTCATCGTCTATACGTTCGCCGCCCTCGGATCGACGGGCGCGAATGTGTTTTATGATTCGTTCCTGACCGATGTTTCCGAATCCGAACGGATGAACCGCGTGTCCTCATTCGGCTACGGCATCGGCTACATCGGAAGCTGCATCCCGTTCATCCTTTCCATCGCCATCATTATGCTTGCCCAATTCGACAAGATCCCGCTGTCGATGACCAACGCCAGCCGGACCGCATTCCTCATCACGGCCGTCTGGTGGATCGTCTTCTCGATTCCGATGTTCAAGCATGTGAAGCAGCGCTACTTCATCGATCCGGAGCCGCGCCCGGTCCTCAATTCATTCAGGCGGCTCGCGGGCACGTTCAGGGAAATCAGGAAATACCGGGGACTGTTCCTGTTCCTGCTTGCCTACTTCTTCTACATCGACGGCGTCGGGACGATCATCTCCATGTCGACCGCTTATGGAACGGACCTCGGCATCAGTTCGACGAGCCTGCTGCTGATCCTCTTCATGACGCAGGTGATCGCTGCGCCGTTCGCGTTCCTGTACGGCCGTCTCGCCGACCGGTTCGGGACAAAGCAGATCCTGTATGTCGGGATCGCCGTCTACACCGGCGTCTGCATCTACGCGTATTTCATGGACAGTGTCCTGGACTTCTGGATCCTCGCGATGCTCGTCGGAACTTCCCAAGGCGGAATCCAGGCGCTCAGCCGGTCTTACTTCGGACGTCTGGTCCCGAAAGAGAACTCCAACGAATTCTTCGGCTTCTATAACATTTTCGGAAAGTTCGCCTCGATCATGGGTCCTCTCCTCCTCGGCGTGACGGCACAGCTGACGGGGAATACGAACTTCGGCGTGTTCAGCCTCGTGATCCTGTTCATCATCGGCGGGGTTATCCTCTACTTCGTCCCGGATCCCTCACGCTATGACCCGGTTCCGGAGCCTTAACAGCATGGAAAAAGGAGCAACCCAGTTTGACGGGCTGCTCCTTTTTTATCATCCCGTCATTGCTTCCCCGCGTCCTTCCAGTAAATCCTCATCCCGCTGAACGCGGTTGTTTTCCCGTCTTCGCCGAACTCGAATTCAATCGTCTTGTTGGTTCGGATATTCACGAGCGTTTTCGGCCCGCTTGCCCTCAGACGGTCCGACACATTACCGACGATCATTTCAGGACCCGTACCGCCGATTCGAATTTCAAAGCCTTCGGGGTTTTCGTCATTCCGGTAAATGCCTTCGAATGCGGACAACTCTTTCCCGTCCATCTCGTGCTCCGGCTCGGTGAACGCTTCATCCGCCGGGTCCAGGCCGAGCCCGATGTTCAGCAGACCGTGGAGGACCGTGTCCGCGGAACAGTCGGACCGGTTCGTCAGCACGGCTGCGGCGATCTTTTCTTCCGGAAGGAATCCGATCGCCGAGGAGACACCCGGCTGGCTGCCTCCGTGATGAACAATCAGCCGGCCATGGAAGTCCGGCGAAACGGACAACCCGAAACCGTATCCCGAATGCCGGTTCACCGGGTGCGGGTCTTTCCACATCTCCTCCGCTTCCACCCGCACGCCGAGCACCTTCTCGCGGTATTCCCCGTCTATGTAAAGCTTCAAGTAGTTCATCAGGTCCCTCACCGTAGAACGGATGCCGCCGCCGACTGCGTAATTGCCGAGTGCGGGCCAGTCCACCGCCTTCATCCGCTCATTCTCCTCAACAAATTGAACCGCAACGTTTCCGGACGCCCCCTGCGCCGGCGGGTCAAATGATGTCCGTTTCATGCCGGCGGGCAGGAGGATCCGCTCCCGGATGAACTCCCGGTAATCCATCCCGGAGGCACGGCCGATGATGGCGCCGAGCAGGAGAAACGAATCGTTGCTGTAGCTGAGCTTCTCCCCCGGGCGGCCGAGCGGCTCGATCTCCGTCCTGTTCAAATAGTCAAAGTGATCTTCGAACCGGTCCAGTTCTTCCTTCCGTGCGAGCGGCGGCACGCCGGCGGTATGCGACAAAAGATGCCGGATTTGCGCGAGGCCGATTCCCGGCACATCTTTCAGTTCCGGGAGGTGGCTGACGATCCGGTCCCCGGCGGAAAGCTTCCCTTCCGCCTGCAGGATCATGATCGCCAGTGCGGTGAATGACTTGGTCACCGAAGCAGTGCCGAACACCGTGTCTGCCGTCACCGGCTGCCCTCCCGGCTCCAGACGGCCGCAGCCGTATTCCGCTTGTTCCCCTTCCCGCAAAAGCGCGACCGCCATGCCGGGTATGTTTTGTGCCTGTTGTTCTTGATCAGCAAATGTTGCCATTGAACCTCTTTTCATCAGCTTCTCCCCCGTTCTACAACGTCTTTCGAGACAGCCGGCACGTTTTCCTTTATTTTCGCCGGATCAGCCGCTCCTGCATCGCAATCCTCGTCGATGATTGCGGTTTTTAAGCAACCGGCAGGGGTACGATATAATGAAGTGACGATTTCAGACAGAGGAGAAGGGATGCCAATGCGCAACGCGTTCAAGATTGCAAAAACGGATTTCCGGAACATCGGCACCAACTGGGTGGCGGCTGTTTTGATCGGCGGGCTGATTTTCCTGCCTTCGCTTTATGCATGGTTTAATATTTTTGCTTCATGGGATCCTTACGGCCGGACCGACCGGCTTCCGGTCGCCGTCGTCAATGAGGACCGGGGAGCCGACGTGAGGGATGAACATATTGATGTCGGCCGTCAGCTCGTTGATTCTTTAAAAGAGAATCACAGCATTGACTGGAAGTTTACAGGCCGGGACGATGCCATGGACCGCGTGGAGAAAGGCGAGTATTTCGCGGCCATCGTCGTGCCGGACGATTTTTCGGAAAAGCTCGCGACTGTTGTGACGGGAGAACCCCAAAAAGCCGAAATGGAATACTACGTAAATGAAAAGATCAACTCGATCGCTCCGAAGATTACGGAAAAAGGCGCCACGTCAGTGGTGGAAACATTGAGCAGCGAGTTCACCGCAACCGTGAACAACGTGATTTTCGACATGTTCAACCAGATCGGCCTGGAGATCGAAAAAGACCTCCCGGATATCGAAAAGTTCGAGCAGTATGTGTTTACGGCCGAAAAAGAATTGCCCGGTATGCATGATCTCCTTGAGTCTGCTAACAAAGATGCGGAAAATGCCGATGCCATGATCAGCAAGGCACAAGCCGCCATGCCGGAGGCGAATCGGCTCACGTCGGAAGGTCTCGGAACGATCAACCGGACACTCGGCTACCTGGACTCCGCCGAAAAGCAGCTCGCCGCCATCGCTCCCCAGATCGACAAAGACCTGGCGACGGCTTCCCGGGTGTCCAAGGAGATCAATGACATGCTGACAAAAATCCAAAATGCCGAATTGGATACAACTCAGCTGGATGATGCAAAAAAACGGATGGACGACCGGATGACTCGTGCCATCACTTCTGTCGGCAATATCCAGGATCAACTGAAGAATCTGAAAGAACTGGCCGCCGCGGCTCCGGATCCCGTTTCTCCCGGCAATACTCCTGTGCCGGATCTCCCGGTGAAGCCGGAGGACGGCGATGCGACAGCCCCGCCGATTGCGCCGGACGTCGATCTTCCGGATATCAAGCCGGATGTGACTCTGCCCGAGCGGAGAAACCTGATTGATCAGGCCATCGAGTCGACCGGCAATCTTCAGGCGCTGCTCCAGGAAGCCCAGATGAATGCGCGTGCGGTCGACGAAGCGGCCACCGGCTACGCAGAACAGGCAAAAGGATGGATCAGCGACACCCAGAAGATCACCCAAAACGTTTCTGTCAGCATCGACAGCTATTCGAAGGAATACCATGATACGATCAAGCCGACGGTCGACCGGGAAATCGCCGGCGCCAAAAAGACACTGGCCGAAGCGAAGAACATGCTGACCGAAATTCAAAACACCCTTCCGGAGGCGGAGAAGGTTCTGAACAGCACGGCCGGTGATCTGGCCAAAGGGGAAACGGTGATCCAGGATGTGCTCAATCAGTATCCGTATGTGTATTCGAAAGTGACGGAACTGGCGGACCGGATCCGTCAGTTGCAGGGCGAAACGGACATCAACGACATCGTCGACCTGCTGCTGAACAATCCGTCTACGGAAAAAGACTTCTTTGAGCAGCCGATCGTCCTTCATGAAAACAAAATGTTCCCGATCAAAAATTACGGAACCGGGATGACGCCGTTTTATACGGTCCTCTCCCTATGGGTCGGGTGCCTGCTGCTGATTTCCCTGCTGTCGACGGAAGTCCACCAGGAAGAACTCTTCCATCCGCGGACCGTCTATTTCGGACGCCTCCTCACATTTTCAGTGATCGGGCTGCTGCAGACCATCATCGTGACGACCGGCGACCTGCTCATCCTCGGCGTCAAAGCGGCCGAACCGCTCGGATTCATTTTATCCGCCCTGTTCATCTCCCTCGTCTTCATGTCGATTGTTTATACGCTCGTGTCGGTGTTCGGCGACGTCGGCAAGGCGATGGCCATCGTCTTGCTCGTCCTGCAGATAGCGGGGTCCGGCGGCACGTATCCCGTCGTCCTGCTGCCGGACTTTTTCCGGGCGCTCAGTCCGTTCCTGCCGTTCACATACGCAATCGACCTGATGAGGGAAATGACCGGCGGTGCCGTGCAGTCCAATGTGGTGCGCGACGTGGCGGTCCTGCTCGGAGTGGCGATCGTCTTCATCCTCATCGGCACTTTCTTCAAGGCACGGCTGACGAACAGCATGAACAAGCTGCTGAAAAAGTCCCGGGAGACCGGGCTGTTCCATTGAGGAAGCAAGGCAATCCCATGGGATGTCGTTCGCCTTCCGACAAAAAAAGAGACAGTACGGAGCTGATTCTTCTCCGTACTGTCTCTTTTCATGTTCACTTCAAGATGAAGCGGGTGGAACTGTGCCCGGCTTTTGACTTGGACACTTCCAGCACCGCCGGCATGGCGGCCTTCAGCTCGCCCACATGGGAAATGACGCCGACCATCCTGCCGGTCTGCTGGAGTCCGATCAGGGCATCCACCGCTTTTTGGAGAGATTCCGGATCAAGGGAGCCGAAGCCTTCGTCGATGAACATCGTATCCACCCGGACATTGCCGCCGAATCCCTGGATGACATCGGCCATGCCGAGCGCCAGCGAAAGCGACGCATTGAACTTCTCACCGCCGGACAGCGTCTTGACGTCGCGCGCCTGACCGGTGTATGCGTCGTAGACGTCAATGCCGAGTCCGCTCTGTTTCCCCCTGGACTCCTGGCGGTCGCTTCTCATCAGTTCAAATTGGCCGTTCGACAGATCCTTCAGCCTTTCGTTCGCCGCAACAAGGATCCGTTCCAGGTACTCGATCTGCAAGTAGCGTTCAAAGGATAGCTTGTCGGCATTCTGCCCTCGGAGAAGATCGTAGAGTGCGGAGACTTTTCCGCGTTTGCGCTCCAGGTCTTCCGCATCTCCCGCCGCTTCGCGCATGTCGGCGATGCCTCTGGAAACATTTTCAATCAAAGTCTTTGAGCGGATCAGCTGTTCTTGGGCCTCTTCGTGTTCAATGCGGCATTCCGCTTCCTCGGCCGAAAGCTTATCAAGATCCGGCCGCTCGGCCCCTTCAAGAGAAGTCTCCAATTCCTGCAGGCGGACGCGGACGGCATGTACCGCCCGTTCGTATGAACCGATTGCTTGTTCCATCTCCATGATCCTGCTCTCGGGCAAGATGGCCGCACGGTATGCCTCCTCGCCGGTGAATTTCGACTGGCTGACCGCCTGCCTGAACGCTTCTTCGGCTTCCAGGGTGCGCTGCCTTTCTTTTTCGCGCTGTTCAGCCGAGAAAGAAAGATTCTGCTCGGCACGTTTTCTGCGGTCGGCTGCTTCTGCCGCAGCTTGTTCGGCGGCCGCCTTCATCCGGGCCTGCTTTTCCAACGCCTGTTTTAAGGACGCAAGCCGTTCATCGAGTGAGCCGGGATCCTGCAGTTCTGCAGGAATGGATGCTTCCATTGCCCGAATGGAACCTTCGTATTCGGCAGCACGCATTGCAAGCTGCCGAAATCGGGAATCCAAATTCTCCAGACGATGCGCGGCCTCTTCCGTCTTCCGCTCAATGGTTTCCAAACGGCTTCTGATTTTAGTCCGCATATCTCTTTGTTTGACCGCTGCGGCGATTTCTTCTTTGCAGCGATTCACGGCGGAGCGCCTGTTTTCCGTCAGATGTCCGGCTTCGTTAGCATTCATGCCCCTGTCCGTCAGCTGCCCGGAGAGGTCTTCCTGCTGTTCGAGGAGCATGCGGAAAGATCCGGTGGCTTCCACCGAAACTGCATGGGCTTTCCGCCACGCCGACTCTGTTTCCCGAAGCTGTCCTTCATCCGCCCCGCTCTCCTGATGATCTGCAAGAGCCGGATGCACCGCGCTTCCGCAGACCGGGCACGGCATCCCGTCATGCAGATGGCCCGCCAGTTCGGACGCGAGCTGTTCACGGCGTTCGAGCCGGACCTGATCGAGACGGTCTTCCGCTTCTTTCGAAAGCCGGGAAGCGGCTTCAGACCTGGCGGCAGCCGTTTCCGCTTTTTCCGACGCCTCTTTAAAACGGACCAGCAGATCCAGATCGCGTTCAAGCGCATTCAGGCGGCCGTACAGATCCTCCACGCCCTCCAGTTCCTGCTCCAGCCCGCGCAGCGTTTCGCGCACCGATTCTCCTTCGTCCAGCAACTTCTTCCGTTCGTCTTTGGCGACGGCCATCTCTTTTTTCAGCGTATCCTGTTCGGACCGGATGCCGGCCAATGCCTGTTTCTCATCATGGCAACGGCCGATCAGCGGCCGGATTTCATCCAGACGGTCCGCTTCCCGCTTCCATTTTTCCGCTTCGGCGTCACCTGACGACGCTTCTTCCAAAACAGCCAGCGCCTGCTGTTCCGCTTCCTTGGCGGTTCGCAGTTCCTGCCCGGACATTTCGCTCCGCTTTTCGGCGGTGTGCAGCTCGCGCCTGCAGTCTGACAGCTTCTCTTCAAGCGGCAGAATCCTGGCGGCGATTCCTGCGTCCGCCACCCGGGTCTTCAGCGAAGCGATCTCGGGAAGAAGATCCTCGAGCCTTCTCAGTTCTTCCGCTTTGACCGCCCTTTCTTCAAACCGGGACTCTGTCTCCTTTGCCACGGACAGCCGGCCGCTGAGCAACTGCAGCCGGTCTTTCAATTTCATTGTCTGTCCGGCCAGCATTGAATGATCGTTGTTCATCCGTTCCTGTTCCGAGAGCAGTTCGCCGATGATGACAGACGGGTTCGGATGCTCGGCCGACAGCTGTGCGCTCAGTTCCCCGGTGAGTCCGGGCAGCGTATCCCGCAGATGCTTCGCCTGCCAGGAAATCCGGTTTGCGGCTTCCTGCCACTCTGATTGGACTCGGTCCCGTTTTTCTTTCAGCACGGCCTCCATGTCTTTGTACTTTTTTGTCCGGAAAATCTTCCGGAAGATTTTCTCTTTATTGTCCGTGTCGGAGGTGAGCAGTTTCCGGAATTCTCCCTGCGGCAGCATGACAATCTGGCTGAACTGGTCGTGCGTGAAACCGATCAGCTCAGCGACTTTCGCATTCACTTCCGTCGTCATCTGGCGGTCGGTGACCGGTTCTTCTTTGCCTTCGGCGATCCGGAACAGCTCGATCCTGTCGCCGGTTGCGCCTTTGTTGCCGGCCTTTACGTGAGCCATCCGGCGCATGATCCTGTATTCACTTCCAGCCGCCTCAAACAGAAGCTCCACTTCAGTATGTACCGCGTCGTCCGCAAAATCCGAGCGAAGGCTTTTGTCGTCGCGCTCCTCCCCGCTCGCCTTTCCGTACAGCGCAAAACAGATCGCATCGAAAATGGTGGTTTTCCCCGATCCCGTCGAACCGGAAATGGCGAACAGCCCCCGCCCGCCGAGCTCCCGGAAATCGATCGTCTCACAGTCTTTGTACGGACCGAATGCGGTCATTTTAAGTTGTATCGGCTTCACTTTCCGACCGTCTCCTTTCCGCTCTCCCGCTCCGTCTGAAGCAGGTCATCAAGCATCTCGCGGAACAGTTCCTCCGACTCTGCATCCGGCGTGCCACCTTCGACTTCTTCAAAGAAAGCGCGGAACATGGTCAGATCATCCATCTCCGTGAGGCTGCCTTTGGAGCGTACGGCACTTTCGCGGTGGATCGGCATGACGCGTTCGATGTGCAGGGCATTCGGGAAGACGGTGCGGATCCGTTCCATCGGATAAAGCACGGGTGCACGGTCCAGGAGCCGCACGAACACATAGTCTTCGGAAGGGGGCATTTCCAGCAGTTGGGCCAGCGTCCCTTCCACTGTCCGCATGTCCCGTCGCGGCGTCAGAGTCCGGTGCTCCACCTTCACTTCTCCGTCGCCGTCCAGCTCAACCGAAAGGAAGCCCTTCTGGTGAGATTCTTCGGAAATCGAGTACTTCAGAGGAGAACCGGAATATCGGACGGTCCCGCTTCCCACCGAGTGGGCGCGATGAAGATGGCCGAGCGCGGTGTAATGAAATGGGGCGAACCTTCCGGCATCCACATATTCGGCGCCTCCGACAGACAGCGGCCGTTCGGAAGTGCTCGTGTTTTCTTCCGGTTCTGCCCCCGGGGTCACAAAAGCATGGCCGACGAACACGTGGCGGGCCCGGCTGTCCATCGAATTGGAAATGTCTTCCACGATGCAGCCCATCGCGGCGTCATGGCCCGTGACGTCCTCTTTTTCATAGACGCCCCGGGCGATCGACGGGTCGGCAAACGGGATGCAGTGAAAGTGGACTTCTCCGTCTGCATCGGACAGGATGACCGGCTGACCGCCCCGCTCCAGCAGTCCTGTGATGAAATACCCTTTCTGCCTCATGAACCCGCTGCCGAAGTGGAGACGGTTCGGACTGTCGTGGTTTCCCGCCACCGCGATGACGGGGATGCCGAGCCCGAGGACGATTTCAGACAGCACGTCGTCCAACAGCCTGACTGCATCAGTCGGCGGAACAGCCCGGTCGTACAGATCGCCGGCGATCACAATGGCGTCCGGACGTTCTTGCCTGGCCGCCTCGACGAACTGCTCCAGCACGAAACGCTGGTCATCCGTCATATGGACGCCCTGGACAATTTTCCCGAGGTGCCAGTCGGCAGTATGAAAAAACTTCATGGATAACCCTCCTCGCAATCAATGAAAACAATTTCCTTTTTCACTATTATAAGCGACCCGGGTTGTGTACGGAAGACCGATCCGCCAACATCCGCCCCCGGTTCGCCTGCCGTGATTTTTTATCGGTAAAGTTCATTCATTCTCTTGATCTCTTCCCGCATCCTCCCAGTGAGCTGCGGCGGATGCAAGACCGACACGCCGGCGCCCCAGCCGAGCAGCCAGCGGACCAGCCCGTCGCTCATCGCGGCCTGTGTTTTCAGGATGAAATGGCCCTCCCCGTCCCGGCGGATGTTCGCCGAAGTCCCGTATCGGTCGACGACAACATTGATGAGCCGGTTTTCGAACCGGGCTTCAAGCGAAATCGCCTCTCCGCTGTACATATGGAAAGCGCTGCCCAGATAAGCTTGGAGGCTGAACCCGGGATCCGCGACAAAATCACCGCCGGCAAGCCGGATTCCGCGCATCCGGTCGACCCGGTATTGCCGGATCTCTTCCTTCTCCGGAAAGTAAGCGATAAGGTAGTATTTGTCATTGTTCCAGGCCAGCCCGTACGGCTCAACAACATAGTCGCCGCCGTCCCTCGACAGCCTGAAATCCAGGTCGGGGGTGTAGCGGCCGTATTTGAACGCGATCCTGAGGCGGTTCTGGACGGCCTCATGCAAGGTCTGGACGGCCGCAGCCGTATCCGTGACATCGGCGGAATCGGCTGCGACATGAAGTTCGTTGTTCAGCTGATCGGCAAGCGGCCGGCTCGTCAGCTTGCGGATTTTTCCGAGCAGCGACTGGGTGAGCTGTTCGGGAATGAATTTTGCGGCGGAAATGGCGTCAAGAAGAAGCCGGAGTTCATGGACCCGAAACCGTCGGCCGTCGAAAAAGTATTGTTTGACCGTTCCCTCTTTTTCCTGGACGGCGGCCACCGGAAAATCGTCCGACTCTTCCAAAGCCTGAACATCTTCTCTGAGGGCCTTCAAGCTGACGCCGAGCCCGTCGAACCGGGCGTGGATTTCATGAATGGTAAGCGGATGCCGCTCATCGGTCTCTTCCATGAGCAAGTGGACAACCTTCAGGAGCCGCTCACGTGAATTCAGCTTGGTCTTACCGTCATTCGCCTGCACGCGAGACGTTCTCCTCAAGACGGATTTCCACGTTTCCGCGCACCGCCCGGCTGATCATGCATGATTCCTCCGCTTTCACCGCAAGACGGCGTGCCTGCTCCAGCTTCCTCTCGTCCGCCGTGCGCGCGAGGACCAGCTCCGGCCTGTGAATGATGCGCAAGTAGGTGAAGACGCCGCCCGTCACATCGACCGCCGCCTCCGACTCCATCCGCAGAGACTCCTTTTGGATGCCCGCCCGCTCCAGCATTGCAGCCAGCGTGATGATATAGCAGGTCGCCGCTGCGCCGAGAAGCATTTCGTCCGGGTTCGTGCCGATGCCAGGTCCGTCCATTTCCCGCGGGATGGATATGCTTGTCTTGAGTTGATCCGCTTCAATGGTTCCGACGTCATTTCGCTTGCCCGGCCAGTCTGCCGTCAACTTGAATAAATGCTCTGCCACGTCCCTCATCCTTTCCATTCTTCTACAGTCCATCGTAGAACAGCAGAACCGACTCGGCAACCCGCGGAAACCGGCATGTGTCCAAATATCCGTTCTCTCATGCGAAAAGGCGATTCCGTCCGTAGACAGAACCGCCGACCGGAACGCCCGGCGGTCAGATGCCGAGTGCTTCCGTTTCTTCCTTTGAAAATGCGCGTGAACGGGAGAGAAACCGCTTGCCTTCGACGCCTTCCAGGGAAAACATGCCTCCCCGGCCGTCGACGACGTCGATGATGATTTGTGTGTGCTTCCAATAATCATACTGATCTTTGTTCATATAAAACTTGGCTCCCCCGATTTCACCGAGAAGGATGTCCCGGCTGCCGATGAGGAGATCGCCGTCCGGATAGCACATCGGCGAGGAGCCGTCACAGCAGCCGCCGGACTGGTGGAACATAACCGGCCCGTGCTTTTCCCGGAGCATGCCGATCAGTTCAAGTGCCGCGTCGGTTGCAACCACCCGTTCGACCATGGTGCCGCCTCCCTTCTGATCAGAAGAAACCTTGCTTGTTCTCATCGTAGCTGATGAGCAGGTTCTTCGTCTGCTGGTAGTGGCTGAGCATCATCTGGTGCGTCTCGCGACCGATGCCGGACATTTTGTAACCGCCGAATGCGGCATGCGCCGGATAGGCATGGTAGCAGTTCGTCCATACTCGGCCGGCCTGGATGCCGCGGCCGAACCGGTAGGCGGTGTTCATGTCCCGGGTCCATACGCCCGCGCCGAGGCCGTACAGCGTGTCATTTGCGATTTGAAGTGCTTCTTCTTTGTCCTTGAAAGTCGTCACAGCGACAACCGGGCCAAAGATCTCTTCCTGGAAGATGCGCATTTTGTTGTCGCCCTTGAAGACGGTAGGCTTGATATAGTAGCCGTCTTTGAGATCGCCATCCAGTTCGTTTCGCTCTCCGCCCGTCAGGCACTCGGCGCCCTCTTCTTTGCCGATCTTGAGATAGGATTGGATCTTTTCCATTTGCTCGGTCGACGCCTGTGCGCCCATCATCACTTCCGGATCAAGCGGATTGCCGACCTTGATCGCCTCGACACGCTTGATTGCGCGCTCCATGAACTTGTCGTAAATAGATTCCTGGATGAGTGCGCGTGAAGGGCATGTGCACACTTCACCCTGGTTGAGTGCGAACATGACGAATCCTTCGACCGCCTTGTCGAGGAACGCATCATCTTCTTCAAATACATCCTCAAAGAAGATGTTCGGAGACTTGCCGCCGAGCTCGAGTGTCACCGGGATGAGATTTTGAGAAGCATATTGCATGATCAGGCGGCCGGTCGTCGTTTCGCCCGTGAAGGCGATTTTGCCGATGCGTGGGTTGGACGCAAGCGGCTTTCCGGCTTCCAGACCAAATCCGTTGACAACGTTCAGCACGCCGGCAGGAAGCAGATCTTCAATGAGTTCCACGAGCACCATGATCGAAGCCGGCGTCTGTTCGGCCGGTTTCAAGACGACGCAGTTGCCCGCGGCAAGTGCCGGCGCAAGCTTCCAGACCGCCATGAGGAGCGGGAAGTTCCAGGGAATGATCTGGCCGACGACACCGATCGGTTCATGGAAGTGATAGGCGACGGTATTGTCGTCGACTTGGCTGATTCCGCCTTCCTGGGCACGGAGGGCGCCGGCGAAATAGCGGAAATGGTCAATAGCAAGCGGCAGGTCCGCGTTCAGCGTTTCGCGGACGGCCTTTCCGTTGTCCCACGTCTCGGCAACTGCAAGCATTTCCAGATTCTCCTCGATCCGGTCCGCAATCTTCAGGAGAATGTTCGACCGCTCGGCAACCGATGTCTTGCCCCATGCCTCTTTCGCTTCATGGGCTGCATCAATCGCCTTTTCGATGTCTTCTTCCGTCGAGCGGGCCACTTGTGTAAAGACTTTCCCTGTCACCGGCGTGATGTTGTCGAAGTACTCGCCCTTTGCGGGAGGAACCCACCGTCCGCCGATAAAGTTGTCATAGCGCTCTTTGAAGTTCACCTTTGCCCCGTCAGTGTTCGGATTTGCATAGACCTGCGACTTCATCGCTTCTACCATTTCCATTCCTCCTCATTGTATGCGCTTTCATCTGACTCTCCTTCTATATTGTCAGAAAGCACGGAACATTTCAACCTTTACTTGATTAATTTCTCAAGCAGGCCGGCCGGTTGTTTTTTTCCAGCCTCTAAAAACTATATTGTGCCGGACGGAAAGCTATTCGCCAAATGAGGAAGTTTATATATTCAGTCAAATAGGCCGTCTCATCGCCGACGGACCGACAAAAAGAAAACGGCCGGAGCAGCAGTTTGCTCCGGCCGTCTGTATGGAATCCGCTTCAGGAAACGGATTTCTTGATTTGCTTGCTGCGCAGCTGTCCGCAGGCGGCATCGATGTCGGTGCCGTGTTCCAGGCGCACGCCGCACTGGATGCCCTTTTGCTTGAGGGTTTTCTCAAACAGTTCAATCGATTCTTTCGAACTCCGCTTGTACTGGTCGTGTTCATCCACCGGGTTGTACGGGATCAGGTTCACGTAGCTTAGGTGTTTCTTGTTTTGCAGCAGTTTTGCAAGCTGCAGGGCTTCTTCCGGATGGTCGTTCACATCATCGAGCAGGATGTATTCAAACGTGATGCGGCGGTTTTTCTTTGAAAGGAAATAGTCGATCGCTTCCATGACCTGCTCAAGCGGGAAGGCTTTGTTGATCTTCATGATGCGCGTGCGCAGCTCATTGTTCGGTGCGTGGATCGACAGTGCCAGGTTCACCTGCAAGTCTTCATCGGCAAAGGCACGGATGCCTTTTACCAGGCCGCTTGTGGATACGGTGATGTGCCGGGCGCCGATCGACAGGCCGTCGCCGTCGTTGACGATCCGCAGAAACGCCATCAGATTGTCGTAGTTGTCGAACGGCTCGCCGATGCCCATGACGACGATATTGGACACACGGCCGCCTTCGCCGAATCCGTCAAGGTATTCCTGGACATTCATGATCTGCTCGACAATCTCGCCTGCCTTCAGGTCGCGGCTTTTGCGGAGAAGTCCGCTCGCACAGAAGCTGCAGCCGATGTTGCAGCCGACCTGGGTCGTGACGCAGACCGAGTGGCCGTAGCTGAAGTGCATGAGCACCGTTTCGATCAGGTTGCCGTCCTGGAGCCGGAAGAGGAACTTCACGGTCCCGTCGGCCGATTCCTGCTTGACCGCCGTTTCCATTGAACGGATCTCGAACTGTTCTTCAAGAAGTCCCCGGCATTCCTTGCTGACGTTCTTCATCTCATCAAAAGTTTTGACGCGCTTCTTATAAAGCCAGTCCCACACTTGTTTGGCGCGGAACTTCTGCTGGCCGTTTGCAGACATCCATTCCTGCATGGCGTCGAATGTCAATCCGTAGATCGATTGTTTCATTGATTTCTGCCTCATTCCATAAAATATCATTATTTTATCGTAAAGGATATCGTTTGTATCGACAAGTAATTAGCCTTGACTTCAATATTTGGCAATGGCTTTATTTTCGTACATCTCCCGGTCCGCTGCAATCACGAGCGCTTCCAGATCTTTTCCGTCTTCCGGAAAAACCGCGATGCCGAATGACACCCCGATCGCCTGTCCGCCGTTGAATGAGAGGGCATGGATCTGCTTCATTGTCTCAATCGGGAATTCCGTTTTAAAATTCTCCTGCGGATCTTGCACCACGGCAAGGAATTCATCGCCGCCCCATCTTGCGACGATGCCCCTCTTGTCCAGGAACGACTTCAGTGCCTTTGTGAAAGTGATCAGGACCATGTCCCCGGTCTCGTGCCCGAACCGGTCATTGATTTCCTTGAAGTCGTCCAGATCAAACAAAACAACCGCGAACTGACTCTTTCTCCTGCCGGCGAGACGGCGGACATGCTCCCCGAGTGATCTCCGGTTGTATGCCCCGGTGAGAGGATCCCGCCTGGCCATGTAATCCGCACGGTCGTATTGGTATCCTCCGTACAGGGCGAACGAAAGGAAAAACGCCGTCAGAATGAAAAAATCCGCACCAAACGGCAGTCCCAAATGGACATTATAGTAGAAATAGCGAACAATATTAAAAAGGACGACGATGACGGCTGCCGACAATCTCCCCTTTATCCCCACACGTGCGTCCCCCTAATGGAATCACAATGCCAAATAGTATAGCATATTCGGGAGCGCGTCTCCGGTTTTTCATTGCGGACCGGAGAAATTCAGGCCATTTAGAATCGTTTGATTCCCGTCGGCGGAATCCGGCCGTTCAGGTGCAGAAAGAAGGGATTCAAAGCATGAAAGAAAACAAAACCAGCAATCGTTCGTTTCTTCGGCTGATGAAGACGACGCGGCTTCCAAAGGCTGCGATGAGCGCCGGACTGGCGGGATTTCTCATCACAACGCTCGTCTCACTGGCCATCCCGCTCCTCACACGCAGTCTTGTGGACGGATTTTCCGTTTCCTCTCTGAGTGCGCCGCTCATCGGAGCCATTGCGGCGGCTTTCATTTTGCAGGCAGCCATCAGCGGAGTGTCGAACTACCTGCTCAGCTATTCGGGACAGAAAGTCGTGGCCGAACTGCGCGGACGGATGTGGCGGAAGCTTCTCCGGCTCCCGGTGTCCCATTTTGACACCGAACCGAGCGGCGGCACCGTCAGCCGGGTCGTCAATGACACCGGCATCGTCCGGGAACTGATTTCCGATCATGTGCCCCAGTTCGTCAGCGGCATTATTTCCATCATCGGTGCGGTCACGCTCCTGTTGATCATGGACTGGAAAATGACGCTCGTCATGCTCGTTTCAGTGCCGGTCACCGTGATCATCATGATTCCGCTCGGAAAGCGGATGGCGAAGATTTCCCGGGGCATGCAGGATGAAACTGCCGCCTTCAGCGGAAGCATCCAGCAGACAATCAGTGAAATCCGGCTCATGAAGGCATCGAACGCAGAAGCGGACGAGGAAAAGAAAGGTGTCGCAGGCATCGGACGGCTCATGCAGTTCGGCCTTCGGGAAGCGAAAGTCGTTTCCCTGATCGGGCCGCTCATGAACCTGGTCCTCATGACGGTGATCGTCTGCATCATCGTGTACGGCGGCGTCCGGGTCGCAGGTGGCTCCATGTCGACCGGCACGCTCGTCGCCTTCCTGCTCTATCTGTTCCAGATCATCATGCCGGTCACTTCATTCGCGATGTTTTTCACACAGCTTCAGAAGGCGAAAGGTGCGACAGAACGAATCATCCATATTCTCGGGCTGGAACCGGAACCCGGGCAGACGGGCATCAGTGCGGACGTGGCCGGCAAGCCGGTGACCCTTGACCGGGTGAGCTTCTCCTACAACCCGGAAGAACCGGTATTGAATGAAGTCAGTTTCACCGCGAATCCCGGTGAAATGATCGCGTTCGCCGGTCCGAGCGGCGGGGGGAAATCCACGCTGTTTGCACTCCTTGAGCGCTTTTATGAGCCGGACAGCGGCCGAATCCTCATCGGCGACACTCCGATCTCCCGGGTTTCTCTGGAAAACTGGCGCCGGCAGATCGGTTATGTGGCACAAGACAGCTCGATGATGTCAGGGACGATCCGCGACAATCTGCTTTACGGGATGGACAGCACCGGGCGGCCCGAAGACGATAAGCTTTGGCTTGCGGCTGAAATGGCATATGCCGACGGATTCATCCGGGAATTTCCCGATGGCCTGGACACGGAGATCGGAGAACGGGGAATCAAACTGTCGGGCGGCCAGCGGCAACGGATTGCCATTGCCCGGGCATTTCTCCGCGACCCGCTCATCCTGATGATGGACGAAGCGACGGCCAGCCTGGACAGCCATTCGGAAGCGATGGTCCAGGATGCCCTTTCCCGGCTCATGGCCGGACGGACCACATTTGCAATCGCCCACCGACTTTCAACCATCGTGGATGCGGACAAAATCGTCTTCATCGAAGGCGGGCGTGTGACCGGGATCGGGAAGCACCAGGAATTGCTCCGTACCCATCCGGTATACCGGGAGTATGCTGAACAGCAGCTCGTATGACGGATCGTCCACACATTCGGGCTGATTGCTTTACAATCCTGCCAAGACCATGTATAATGGTTAGATGTAATGCTTCATGATGAACGGAATCGGCGAGATTGGCGTCCATCCGGATGATTCGGAGAGGACTTATTCACACTGGCGCGGCTTCAGGGCCGCAAGGATGCAATAGCAGGCAGGGATTGCATTGCTTAAGTTGTCATGTGGATGGATCACACCGCGGCAAATAAGCCACCGGCGAAACAGATGCCGGGGCAAAAGGGAAAATCGATTTGATTCAAAAAGAACGTTACCGCAAAAAGGGATGCTCCGGCTTTGGCCGGACGCATCCCTTTTCCAATTCATTCAGATGAACATACCGGCGATGGCCGCGCTCAGGAGCGATGCGAGTGCGCCGCCCGCGACCGCCCGCATGCCGAGGCGTGCGATGTCCGGCCGCCGGTCCGGCGCAAGACCGCCGAGACCGCCGAGCAGAATGGCGAGCGAGCTCAGATTGGCGAATCCGCACAGCGCAAACGAAACGACGATGACCGTCTTCGGCGAAAGATCCGGGATGTCCGGCGCGAACGACGAATACGCAACGAACTCATTGAGTACGAGCTTTTGGCCGATAAAGCTGCCTGCCTGCATGGCTTCCTCCCACGGCACGCCGATCACGAACGCAAGCGGGGCGAACACATAGCCGAGAATCCCTTCAAGCGTCAGGTGTTCAAAGCCGAGGAACGAGCCGGCAAAACCGAGAATCCCGTTGAGCAGCGCGATGAGGGCAATGAAGGCGAGCAGCATCGCCCCGACATTGAGCGCAAGGTGGAGCCCGTCGCCCGCACCTTTCGCCGCCGCGTCGATGACGTTGGCCGATTCGTTGTCCTTTTCCATCTCGAATGATTCCTCATTCGGCTTGTCCCTCTCCGGAATCATGATTTTCGCCATGATGAGCCCGGCCGGCGCCGCCATGAAGCTGGCCGCGAGCAGATACTTCAGCGGGACACCGAGAAGCGCGTATCCGGCGAGAGTCGACCCGGCGACCGATGCCAGTCCCCCGGTCATGACCGCAAACAGCTCGGAACGTGTCATTCCGGAGATGAACGGACGGACGACGAGCGGCGCTTCCGTCTGGCCCACGAAAATGTTCGCCGCGGCCGAGATTGACTCCGCCTTGCTCGTTCCGAGCAGTTTGGACAGCCCGCCGCCGAGGAGTTTGATCACCCATTGCATGATGCCGAGGTAATAAAGAACAGAAATGAGCGACGAGAAGAAAATGATGATCGTCAAGACGTTAAACGCAAAGACGAAGCCGAAGTTCTCAACGTCCGCCGCAGGTCCGAATACGAATGCAATGCCTTCCCCCGCATAGTCGATCACTTGTTGGACGACGCCGGAAAACCATTCCAGCCCTTTTCTTCCCGCTTCCCATTTCAAGACGGCAAACGCGAACAAAAGCTGGATGGCCAGGCCTCCGATTATCGTTCTCGGCTTGATCGACCGCTTGGCGTCCGACAGGAGGAACGCCAGGCCGAGTACGGCTGCGATTCCAAGCAAACCCCACAAGATATTATTCATAGCTGATCCCTCTTCATTCCGATACCGACCGAAGGCGGTTGATTTCAATGATGGTCTGACATCAGACAAATTAAACCGTACCAAAAAAGGGCGGGTGAATTCAATAGTGAATGCACGCCGCCCTTATATCCGGAATTGCCCGAAGCATCTGCCAGCGCATTGCTTCGACTCTCCCCTGTTTTTTCACGAATCAAACCACCGATGGCGGAACGGACGTTTCCGGAAGCTCCGAATGTCGGGAAAGCCCGCCCGAATGCCGGGATCACCTGCTTGAATGTCAGGAAAGACTCACCGAACGTCGGGCAATCCTCCTCGGATATCAGGCAGCCTCTCCCCAATGTCCGGCAACAAAAAAATCACCAACTGAAGGAAGGGTCCTCACTCATAGATTCTCGCCGACGAGAATCCCCTGCCGAGGATTTCCGAGGCGCTGAGGAAGATGACGAACGAGGACGGTTCCTTTTCCTCGAGCAGCTTTTTCAGGTAGACCGCTTCCGACTGCTCGACGACGCAGAGGATCATCGTCCGCTCTTTTGCGGAATGGCCGCCGACCACCCGCATTTTCGTCAGGCCGCGGTCAATCTCGTCCCGGATGACCGACTGCACTTCGGCTTCCTTGTCGGTGATGATGAGCACGAGCTTCGTCGGCGAAGTCCGGAGCTGGACAAAGTCGATCACCTTGCTCGTCACGTAAATGGACATGAGCGCATAAAGCGCCAACTCGAAGTCAAATACGAATGCAGAAGCAAGCACCACGAAGCCGTCGACGAGAAGCTGTGCGAATCCGCTTGAGATCCCGGTGAATTTCTTGAGGATCTGGGCGATCATCGCCGTCCCTCCCGTCGACCCGTTGCCGCGGTAAACGATCCCGAGGCCGATGCCGAGCAGGATCCCGCCGTAGATCGAACCGAGCAGCGGATTCTCGACGTGCAGTTTCAGCCCGCCGGTCACCCAGATCGTGAACGGCACGAAAAATGTGCCGACGAGCGACTTCATGCTGAACTCCTTGCCGACAAGGAGTATGGCCAGCACGAACAGCGGCAGGCTGATGGACCACTGGACGAAAGCCGGATTCCATCCGTACATTTCGTATAAAATCGTGCTGATGCCGGACACTCCGCCGGCGGCGATCCGTGTAGGCAGCAGGAACAGGTTGAAGCTGAGGCCGACGAGCGCGGCGCCGAATATGACGAGCACATAGTCATAAGCGGGTGATTTTGTAAACGGATGATTTCCCACGTTGATTCCCTCCTGTTTGACTTCCCTATTTTATCAGACACCGCCGGACGGGAAGTTCTGAATTCCTTTAGCCTGATGAACCGAAAAAGAAAAGCGCCCCGCTCCGGTACTGACCGGTCTGGGCGCTGGATTCGGATGATTCTACTTCAGGTCAGGCTTCGCGGGCGTGCTCCGCCATTACGGACGGCTCCTCAGCAGACAGCGTATCGGCCTGCTCCTGCCTGCCCGGGATCATATTGAAGACGATGTTCAGGACGATGGCCGTGACGCTTCCCGCGACAATGCCGTTGCTCGTCAGAAGGCGGACGCCGGAAGGAAGCGCCTGGAACAGATCCGGCACCACACTGACGCCGAGGCCCAGGCCGATTGCACAGGCGACGATCATTGCGTTTTCCGGCTTTTCGCCCATTACGCGGCTCAGCATGTTGATGCCTTGCGTAGCCACCATGCCGAACATCGCCAGCATCGCGCCGCCGAGCACCGATGTCGGGATGATCGTCGTGACAGCCGCCACTTTCGGCAGGAAGCCGAGCGTGATGAGCATACCGGCCGTGATCAGGATGATCCGCCGGGATTTCACGCCGGACATCTGGATCAGCCCGACGTTCTGGGAGAAGGTCGTGTAAGGGAAGGCGTTGAACAGCCCGCCGAGCATGACGGCGATCCCTTCCGCCCGGTAGCCGCGGGACAGATCGCGCTGATCGAGCTTTTTGCCCGTAATGTCGCTGAGCGCGAAGTAAACTCCCGTGGATTCAACAAGTGACACCATATTGACGAGGCACATCGTGATGACGGCCGGCCAGACGACCGTCGGCGTACCGAGATGGAACGGCTCCAGCATATGGAACAGGGAAGCATCGCGGACGTTACCGAAACTGACGGCGCCCATCGCTGCAGCGGCAGCCGTTCCCGCGATCAGACCGATCAGAATCGAGATCGAACGGACAAAACCTGTCGTGAATTTATAAACGAGGATAATGATGAGCAATGTGCCGAACGACAGCATGATATTCGTGTTGGAGCCGAAGTCGGGCGACCCTTGCCCGCCCGCCATGTTGTTGATGGCGACCGGGATCAGGGTAAGACCGATGATCGTCACGACTGAACCCGTGACGACCGGCGGGAAGAATTTCACGAGCATGCCGAAGAATGGGCTGATGAGAACAATGAACAGTCCCGACAGGATGATCGACCCGTAAAGAGCTGAAATCCCGTAGTCGCCGCTGATCGCAATCATCGGACCCACGGCGGTGAATGTGCAGCCGAGCACAACCGGAAGACCGATGCCGAAAAACCGGTTTGTCATGATCTGGAGAAGCGTCGCCACCCCGCACATGAAGATGTCGACAGCCACAAGATAAGTCAGCTGTTCGGTCGTCAATCCGAGTGCTTCGCCGACAATCAGCGGGACGAGAATGGCGCCTGCATACATGGCGAGCAGGTGCTGGATGCCGAGCGTGGTCTCACGGAGTGCCTGTTTCACTTGGGTTGAGCCTCCTTGCGGAAGGTGACATGGCCGCCGTTGAGAGACTCGACGATGGCGAGGGACTCCACTCTCACGCCGCGGTTCCGCAGCAGTTGTCCGCCTGGCTGGAAGCCCTTTTCGATGACGATTCCGATTCCGGCCACTTTGGCTCCCGCTTTTTCGGCAATGTCCAGAAGACCGAGTGCCGCCTGGCCGTTGGCGAGGAAATCATCAATGATCAGGAGCGTGTCGCCGGCCGTGAGAAAGTCTCCGGACACAGAAATCGTGTTCGTCTCTTTTTTTGTGAACGACTTCACTTCGGCGCTCAGAAGATTCTGGTTCAGTGTGAGTGATGCCCGCTTTCTGGCAAAGATCACGGGGACGCCGAGCGTCAGTCCCGCCATCACGCTCGGCGCGATGCCGGACGACTCGATCGTCAGGATTTTCGTGATGCCTTCCTGGCCGAACCGCTCGGCAAATTCATGTCCGATCGCCTGCATCAGCTGCGGATCCACCTGGTGGTTCAGGAACGAATCGACTTTCAACACCTCTTCGGACAGCACGATGCCTTCATGGGTGATTTTCTCCTGAAGCATTTTCATATTTGTACGGACTCCTCCCGATATGATCTCTGCGTACGCTCTGCAAGACCGGAAAAACGCCCGGCGGCCTCCCCCGGTTATGAGGGACAGCCGCCGGGCGCAATGAATGCCGGGCCAATAAACGAAAGAAAGACGGAAGGAAAGCCCGCCGTTTCGATCATTTGTCTGCCTCTCATAGTCGGTCCGTTTACGGCGGACCGGTAGAAACTTGCAGGCCATATCCCTGCGATTATATGAGCGTCGATGGTTTCATTGGACCTAGTATAACATGCTGACTTGTGAAAACAAGAAAGAAGAAAATTGACGAAATTCGTAGAATACCGGAAGCGGTTTCAGCCGGCGGGCCTATCCGAGCGCCGAGGAACGGTCATCGGGCAGCCAGATGGAAGCGATCCCGAGAATCGGGAGAACGGAGATCACGAGCATCGTCGCTGGCACCCCCGCCGCGTCCATGAACGCCCCGATTGCGACAGAGCCGACCGCGCCGACTCCAAACGCGAATCCTGTTGTCAGTCCGGCCATCGTCCCGATTTTCCCCGGCACAAGCTCCTGCGCATAAACGACGGCCACGGAGAAACTCGACATGAGAACAAACCCGATGATGCCAAGCGCCGGTGCCACCAGGTAAATCGGCAGATGCGGCAAGGCGAGGCAAAGCGGGATCGGGATGAGCGCCGACGCCGCGATCAGCCGCTTGCGGCCATATTTGTCCGCGAACGGCCCTCCGAAAAATGTTCCGGCTGCGCCGAGCGCGAGAAACATGAAAATGAAATACTGTGCCTGCCGGATGGTCAGTCCATATTTGTCCGTCAAGTGAAAGACAAAGTACCCCTGCATGTTCACCACGTAGAACGAACGGACGATGATGACGAGCATGAGAAGCAAAAGCGCTGCACGGACCCGTTTTTTGGTGAGGCACGCGATCCCCGCAGGTGCCGGACGCTTGCCCGGCAGAGCAGCTTCCTCCGCCAGCCGTCTTTTCATCCAGCGGGCGATGATCAGGAGAATCCACACTCCGGCTGCCGCGATCATCAGAAACCAGGCGGCCCCGTGTTGCCCGAGCGGGATCAAAATGAGCGCGGTGATGATCGGGGCGAGCGCCTGGCCGGAATTCCCGCCGACCTGGAAGATCGACTGGGAAATTCCCCGCTTGCTGCCGCCCGCCATATAAGCGACCCTCGAGCCTTCCGGGTGGAAAATCGCGGACCCGAGTCCGAGGAACACCGCCGCCGCGAGCAGCAGCCAGTAGCTCGGTGAAAATGCGAGCAGGCCGACTCCGGCGAAAGCCAGCACCATTGCAGCCGGCATCATCGCCGGCCTCGGCTTGCGGTCGCTCAGGATGCCGACGACCGGCTGCATGACCGAGGACAGCATCTGAAGGACGAATGTGATGGCCCCGAGCTGGGTGTACGTATAGCCGTTCGCCTCCCTGAGGATCGGGTACATCGCCGGGACGACCGCTGAAATGGCGTCATTAAACAGATGGCATGCGCCGATCGCGAACATGACCGGATAAACCGGTGCGGGCATCCGCCCGGCGGCAGTTGCGGTAGCCAAGGGCATCCCTCCTTCCAGATCAGTGGCCCAGCAGCACTTTTGACGGATCATACGGCGCCGGGTCGATATCCAGCGGCTCTCCCGCCGCCATTTTGGCAAGCTGCGTGCCGAGGAAAGGCCCGACCGTCAGCCCGCTTGAACCGAGTCCATTGGCAAAATAAAGCCCGTCGATGCCGCCGAGCGGACCCATCACCGGCAGGTTGTCCGCGGTAAAGGGCCGATAACCGACATTTGCAGAGGAGAACGCGGCCCTGGACAGAGCGGGGGCGGTCACGAGCGCTTTGTCGAGCATTTCATGAATGCCACCCGCCGTCGCGTCCAGCTCGAAATGATGGTCGTCCTCGTGTGTTGTTCCGACGATGATCCGGCCGCCGTCGGACGGCACGATATAATGACGGCGCGGGGGCATGATGACCGGCCAGTCTCCCGTTGACGGGTCTCCAAGGTCGAGATGGAGAATCTGGGCTTTCTGCGCTTGCACTTCCACCTGCAGGCCTGCCGGTGCGAGCGCTTCCGGCGCCCAGGCTCCGGCCGTCACAAGAACTTTCTCCCCTTCAATCAGCCGGCCGTCCACAACCGCGCCTTTCACCCGGCCTTCTCCGGCCGAAACGACCGCTGAACCGCTCAAAATCCGTGCTCCGTGCTTCACGGCCGCCGACAACAGCGAATCGCGGAGCTGGCGGCCGTTCACGCGGGCCGCTCCGCCGATCCAGACCGAAGCGAATCCTTCGGCAAGAACCGGCACCTTCTCTCTCGTCTCTTCCTCCGTCAAGCGGCGGATTTCTCCGATTTCGGGGGCTTCTTTGCGCCGGTCATACGCCCGTTCTTCCGCAAGGTCCAGCACTGCCGGATCGGAATGTACGCTCAGTGCCCCGACTTGTTTGTAACCTGTCGAGGTTTCCCCGTCGCTCTCAAGCGAACGGATCAGTTCGGGATAAAACGCCGCCCCGCCTTTTGCCAGTGCATACCAGGCTTTGTTGCGCCGCTGCGACAGCCATGGGCTGATGATCCCGGCGGCGGCGCCCGTTGCCTGTCCGGGTTCATGCCGGTCGATGATTGTCACCGGCTGTCCCGATTTCGCAAGGTGGTACGCAGCGGAGGCGCCGAGGATCCCGCTGCCGATAATCAATATTGGTTTCATTCATCTACACCTGTTTCTTTGTGGATTCCTGTCCTATTGTATCGGAACAAGACAGTTTGGGAAAAGAGAAGGATATCCGGCCGCTGCGTTCTTGTGCAACTTTTCGGGTAAACATTACGTAAGAAGAAGGAGTTGCCGGAAGGAGGCGCGTTTATGGACTCATTTCACATGGAAACAAAAGACTGGCTTGAACAGGAGCTGCGAAAAAACCAAAAGTGGGAACGCTCTCAGGGAGGAAGCTGGTTTTGGCAGCGCATCGGAAAAATCCCGTTTAAGATTTTGGACAAACTGACGCCCGAATTCATCCACCGAAAAATCGGGACGGCGCTCGATGAGCTCGGAAAATTCGTCCAGACGGGGGGCGGCTACCTCAGTTCAGAGAAAGCCGTGACCAATTTCTTCAAAGATGAGCGCATCCGCACTTTGTCGGATGTCTCCCGTCTGCCGGTCCGCCAGATGGATGCAGCCGCGGAGCATGTCGCTTCGACCCGGGGAAAAGCGGCCGCCGTCCAGGGCGCATCCACCGGTTTCGGCGGAATCTTTACGCTGTCGATCGACATTCCCCTGCTTCTCGGCCTGCAGCTGAAAACCGTGCAGGACATCGCCATGTGTTACGGGTTCGATCCGAAGTTGCCGGAGGAACGTCTGTTCATCGTCAAGGTGCTCCAATTCATCTCGTCGGATGCATCAGGCAAAAAGCTCGTGCTGCGCCAGGCCCGCCAGATCACGGAAGACCCCGGGGCCGCCCGTCAAGAAGTCATTTCCGAACTGCAGGGATGGCGGGAAGTGGTCTACTCTTATCGTGACCGCTGGGGCTGGAAAAAGCTGTTCCAGATGGTGCCGGTCGCCGGGCTGTTGTTCGGCGCAATCACCAACCGGAATGTCATCCGGGAACTGGCGGAAACTGCTGAAGTCTTTTACCGGAAACGGAAGATCGAAGAACGGCTCGGATGGTATGAAGTGCATCAGGAAGCCTGAATCACAGAAAAGGGACCGGCAACTATTGCCAGTCCCTTCAGACTGCAGACAAATCAGGTCCGGAAGTGTTTGCCGGACCTGATTTGCTGCTTTTATGGAAATAAAATTAGCGTTGGGTCCCCGGGTTGCTGATGAGCAACCGGCCGTCTGGCCGGGTTTGGTGCTTTCCATGTCGAGCAGGCCCGTCTTTTTAAATCTCTTTCCGCCCTGCGTAAATTTCCTTGTTTTCCGGAGTGAGTCTCAGTGCTTCCGCTTGGTCAAGATAATCTTCCCAGACATGCCGGGTGATGACCTTTACATGATTCCGACTCTGTGTACACTGTGCTAACAGAGGGCATCCCGCACATTCTTCTCTGCCCGTCTTTCACATAATAACCGATTTCCGGGTCAGTCGTGCTTTCTTGGATTTCTTTTTCCTCTTCTCGATCCCCTCTATCCTCAGGAAATGGCTTCTTCCCGTTCTCTACACGATCCGCGTTGATTTCCTCTTCAAGCAGGGACTGGTAAGCCCGTGTTTCCTTGCGGACCACCTTTTTGGTGAACTTGTGCTTGTTTGCGCTGGCCTTGACGTGTGTGGAGTCGATAAACATATGCTCTGCCCGAAGAAGCCCCTTATCCGCCACCTGTTTCAAGATTTGGTAGAAGATCTGTTCAAAAAGATCGGTGTCTTTGAAACGGCGTTCGTAGTTTTTTCCAAAGGTCGA